>NZ_CP116340.1:4465000-4945840 GCF_028198185.1 Pseudomonas sp. JBR1 | reverse complement strand
GTCTCAGCAGACACTACAAGCCTGATGTGCCCTGCCGGAGCACGTCGGCATTCGGCCCAACAAGATCGACAAGAACTGGAAGCCGCTACCTTTTCATTTTTCGGGGTAGCGCTGTCTCCAGACCGGAGGTGACGATGAACACTCCCATTCCCGCGCTGGTGGTCATGGGCGTCGCAGGCTGCGGCAAGAGCAGCGTCGGCGCAGCCATCGCCGAGCAGGACGAGGGCCGCCTGATCGAAGGCGACGCCTTTCACCCACCGGCCAACATCGCCAAGATGAGCGCTGGCATCCCCCTCGACGACAACGACCGCGCCGGCTGGCTGACTCGCCTGGGCGAAGAACTGGCCGCCGCCGTGGCCGCGGGCGAACGCCCGGTACTTACCTGCTCCGCACTCAAGCGCCGCTATCGCGACCAGCTGCGCCAGGCGGTACCCGGCCTGGGCTTCGTCTTTCTCGAACTGACCCGCGAGACCGCTGCCCAGCGCGTCGCCAATCGCCCGGGACACTTCATGCCCGCCAGCCTGATCGACAGCCAGTTCGCCGCCCTGGAAGCACCCCACGGTGAACCGGCTACGCTGGTAGTGGATGCACGCGACACCCTGCCCGCCATCGGTACCCAGGTATCGGCCTGGTGGAACACCTCGACTCGCCTGGCCCAGCCGGCCTGACGAGACAGCGCTACCCACTTCAACCACCCCCAACGCCCACAACAACAATAGGAGAGGCGCCATGTTCGGCATGGACCACAACAGCTTCCTTCTGCTCGACGCCCTGGTCACCATCATTGGCCTGGTGCTCCTGATCACCAAGTTCAAGGTCCATCCCTTCATCGCCCTGACCATTGCCTCCGGCTTTCTCGGGCTGACCTCCGGCATGCCGGTGGAAAAGGTCATGAAATCCTTCCAAGACGGCTTCGGCGGCGTGCTCGGCTTCGTTGGCATCCTGCTCGGTCTGGGCACCATGCTCGGCAAGCTGATGGCCGACTCCGGCGGCGCCGACCAGATCGCCCAGACGCTGATCCGCGCCTTTGGCATCAAGCGCGTGCACTGGGCGATGATGTTCGCCGCCTTCCTGGTGGGCATTCCGCTGTTCTTCGAGATCGGCTTCGTGCTGCTGGCGCCCCTGGTGTTCATCGTCGCCCGCCGCACCGGGCTGTCGCTGGTCAAGCTGGGCATCCCGCTGCTGGCCGGTCTCTCCGCCGTGCACGGCCTGGTACCGCCGCACCCGGGTCCGCTGCTGGCGGTCGGGGTGTTCGGCGCCGACATCGGCAAGACCATCTTCTACGGCCTGCTGGTCGGCCTGCCCACCGCCATGATCGCCGGCCCCATCTTTGGTGCCTGGATCTCCAAGCGCATCCCTGGCTCGGCCAATCCCGAGCTGGTCGCCCAGATTGCCCAGGAGACCGACAACCGTAACCTGCCGGGCTTCGGCATCACCGTCTTCACCGTGCTGCTGCCGGTGATCCTGATGCTGCTCAAGGCCTTCGCCGACATCTTCTTCGCTGCCGACAATCACTTCCGCGTCTGGATGGACTTCATCGGCCACCCCATCACCGCCCTGCTCGCCGCCCTGCTGCTGAGCTTCTACAGCTTCGGCACCGCCTGCGGCTTCTCCCGCGAGAAGATCGTCAAGCTGCTGGACCAGAGTCTGGCCCCGGTAGCGGCCATCGTGCTGATCGTTGGCGCGGGCGGTGGCTTCAAGCAGATGCTGGTGGCCAGCGGCGTCGGTGAAGTGATCGGCAACCTGGCGGTGCAAACCCAGATCTCGCCCATCCTGCTGACCTGGCTAGTGGCGGCGGTGATCCGCGTGGCCACCGGCTCCGCCACCGTGGCGACCATCACTGGCGCCGGCATCGTCGCCCCCGTGGTGGCCCTGATCCCCGGCGTGAACAAGGAACTGCTGGTGCTGGCCGCTGGCGCCGGTTCGGTGATCCTCTCCCACGTCAACGACGCTGGCTTCTGGCTGGTGAAGCAGTACTTCAACATGACCGTGGCCGAGACCTTCAAGACCTGGTCGATGATGGAGACCATCCTCTCGGTGGTGGCCCTGGCCTTCATCATGCTGCTGTCGCTGTTCGTCTGAACCCCGCAGAGCCTGTTCCAAGGCTAGCGAGCTAGAGCCAAGCAAGGCCTAGGCGGCCCCGCGAAAATAGCTGAGGAAGCGGACCGGGCTCGCGCGCGAGTTTAAGTAGGGTAAATGAGCATTCCGAAGCCATTTTCAACGCAGATTGGCCGACGCGCAGCAGCTTTGGAGCAGGCTCTCAGGCAGGGACGGCCCCTGGCCGCCCCGCTTCCACCACGAAACTCGCCCGGGTGCTGCGCTCGGCATCCGGACGGGTTCGGTCACTGATGGTGCGCAGGTCCACCTGCAACCGTTCCCGCGTCAGCTCCAGGGCCAGATAGCCGCGCTGTCGACTGTCGAAGAAGCGCACCTGGGGGTTCTCCGGCAACAACGCCTGGAAGCGCCGGTAATCCGGTCCATCCGAGGTGATGGAGGTGCCGACAAATTCGCTGGCCACCACCGGGCTCCGCTCGTTCTCCGGCTCGCGGTGCAGGTCCGTCACCCAGAACGAATGGATGTCGCCGCCCAGGGTCACCGGATTGGCCAGGCGACTGTCGGCCATGGCCGCGAGAAGCCGCTCGCGGGTAGCCGGATAACCGTCCCAGCCATCGGTCCAGCGCGCCGGATCGCCGTCTGGAAAACGCTGGCGCAGGGGTGTCATCAGCAGATCCTGGGCGATCAGGTTCCAGCGGGTGGCGTTATGGCGAAAGCCATCCAGCAGCCAGCCTTCCTGTGCCTGACCCAGCATGCTGCGCGCGGCATCGCGCAAGCCGGGGCAGTTCGGTGCCACCAGATGGCCGCCCCGGGTCTGGAGCGTTGCACAGGCTGGCTCGCTACGGTACTGGCGACCATCGAGCAGATGGATCTCGGCCAGGTCGCCGAAGCGCCAACGGTCATAGAGACGCAGCGCCGCCCCACGGGTCCGCCAGGCCCGTAGCGGGGCATGCTCGTAGAAGGCCTGGTAGGCCGCCTGGCGCCGCACGGCAAAGGCCGCCTGGCTCACCCTGGGGTCGGCCGACCAGGGTCCGGAATAGTCGTTCTGCACCTCGTGGTCGTCCCAGGTCATCAGACAGGTGACGTTGGCATGGAGGTATTGCAGGTCAGGATCGGTACGATACAGGGCGTGGCGCCGTCGGTAGCCGGCCAGGTCCCGGGCTTCCGGCAGGCCGTGCCGGCGCACCGCCGGAAGCTGCGGCGACACATTGGACTCATAGAAATAGTCGCCAAGAAACAGCACCAGATCCGGCTGTTCGTCGGCCATGTGCCGATAGGCGCTGAAAAAGCCCTTCTCGTAGTGGGAACAGGATGCGGCCACCAGTTTCAGGCGTTGCAGCGCGCTCGCGGACGGCGGCAGCGTGGTGGCCCGCCCCGTACGACTCTGGTGCCCCAGCGCGGTGAAGCGGTACCAGTAGGGGCGCCCCGGCGCCAGGCCGGCCAGGGTGATCGGCAGGCTGAAGGCGGTTTGCGGCAGCGCCATGGCCGTACCCCGTTGCACCAGCTGGCGCAATCCTGGGTCCAGGGCTATCTCCCACTGAACCTCGACCGGGCCGCGCAGACCTCCCAGGCCATCCACGGCCAGCGGATCGGGCGCCAGCCGGGTCCAGATGACGAAACCTTCGGGGGTCGGATCGCCACTGGCGACGCCCAGGGTAAAAGGATCCGGCTGCGGCTCGCGGGCACTGCAACCGGCAAACCAGGGAGCGCTCAGGCCCAAACCCAGCAGACCGAGCGCTTGACGTCGAGAGGTGTTCATCCAGGCCTCCGCGAAAAGAGGCCAGGGTGGCTCAGACAGGTGACAACTCGATGTCGGTTGGCTCAGGCCAGGGGCAATTCTTCGAGGATCATGACCTGGGGCGGTTCGCTGAGCAGACCGTCGAGATCGGCGAGCAGCTGCTTGAAGTGTGCGGTCTCTTCATGCTCGGCCAGGGCTTCACGACTGGCCCAACGCTCGATGAAGACATAGCGGCCTTCATGGCTGGGATCACGATGGGGGGTATAGAAGTGGCAGGCGGCTTCGGCGCGGGAGGGGGCGACGATGGCCTGCAAGGCGCGTTCGACTGCCTGGGCCTGGCCAGGTTGAGCGTGCAGGATGGCGACGACACGGATTTCGTGAGTCATGCTCGAAACTCCAGAAAGGCGTTTCAGCATGAGGCCTTGGCATCCTGAATGCCACAGGGGCCGACTGCTCGACCCCTGGCACTGTGATTTACTGCTTGGCTTTGACGATCTTGTCGATCACGGCATTGCTGCGCTTGATCATCACATAGTCGGAACCGATCTTGACCCACTGGCTGTCTTCGCCCGGCTGTTCCAGGCCGTGCTTCTTCCAGTCCTTGATCACGTACTCGTCGCGGATGTACTTGCGCGGCGCCCGACCGCCTTCCTCGAGCTCAAAGGTAGGATGATCGGGATCGTGAGTAATGGCCTCATCGCTCTGATTGGCCTCTTTCTTGTTGACCTTGTTCTGATACTGCGAGTTGGTCGGCTCCGAGGCTTCCTTGTCGGCGGCGGGCTTCACCGGGGTCATGGATTCAGGAGCGGCCTGTGCCTGCAGGGCACCGGCGAGGACGACGGTACCCAGTGCCAGAGAGAGCAGCGATTGCTTGATCATGGGTGTATCTCCTTTGCATTCGAAGGTTGGACCCCCGGGCTGCCGGAAAAGCTCCACGATCCCTTGCAGCGCTTCGCGTCAGCCGGGCCAGCGGTCCTCGTAGCGAGGACGACTGTCTTCTCTCGCCGTCAGCAGGCTGCCCCGGATGACGGCGGCCAATTCCTGACTGTCATGCACGGCCCTTGGACTGGCGGACTTCGCGCCGCGTCAGGCAGAGTAGCCCCCCGTCTTAGGCCAGGGACCAAGACTCATGGAACGCTGGAAGCTGCTCGCCTGCCTGGTGAGCTTCACCTTTTTCATGGAAAACCTCGATGCCACCGTGATCGCCACGGCCCTGCCCCAGATGGCGGCGTCTTTCGGGCGCGATCCGGTGGATCTCAACCTGGGCATCAGCGCCTATCTGCTGGCCATCGCCGTGGGCATCCCCGTGAGCGGCTGGATCGCCGAGCGTTTCGGGCCACGCCCCGTCTTTACCTTGGCGATTGGCGTCTTCACCCTGGCCTCGCTGCTCTGTGGCATGGCGCTGTCCCTGGAACAGTTCATCGCCGCACGCATCCTCCAAGGCATCGGGGGCGCCTTGATGGTGCCGGTGGGCCGGCTGGCGGTGCTGCAGGTGACCGAAAAGCACGAACTGGTACGCGCCATCGCCCTCATCACCTGGCCGGGCCTGGTGGCACCGGTTCTGGGCCCGCCGCTGGGTGGCCTCATCACCACCTATGCCGACTGGCGCTGGATCTTCTATCTCAATCTGCCGCTGGGGCTGATCGCCCTGCTGCTGGCCTGGCGCCTGGTACCGGCCGACATTCCCACCCAGCGGCATCCGCTGGACTGGCGCGGCTTCCTGCTGCTGGGTGGCGCCTGCGTGGCCTTCATGTGGGGCGTGGAGCGACTCGGCCAGAACCAGGGCAGCCTGGGTAGCAACCTGGCCTGGATGGGAGTCGGGCTGATCCTCGGCGTCAAGGCCGTGCGTCATATGGCCCGGCTGGAACGGCCGCTGATCGATTTCAGCACCCTGCGCATTCCCACCTACCGGGCGTCCATCCTCGGCGGCGGACTGTTCCGCGTCTCCATCGCCACGGCACCCTTCCTCCTGCCGCTGATGTTCCAGCTGTCCTTCGGCCTGGATGCTTTCAAGTCCGGGTTGCTCCTGCTGGCGCTGTTTGCCGGCAACCTGGCGGCCAAGCCCTTCACCACCGCTGCCATGCGCCGCTTTGGCCTGCGCCGCATCCTCACCGTCAACGGCCTGCTCAGCGCCCTGAGCCTGCTGGCTTGCGGCCTGCTCACCCCGGCCTGGCCCCTGCCGCTGGTGCTGCTCCTGCTATTCGCCAGCGGGGTGTTCCGCTCGCTGCAGTTCACCGCCAGCAATGCCCTGGCCTTCGCCGACATCCCCAAGGCTCGGCTGAGCCATGCCTCGACCCTCTTCAGTACCAACTTCCAACTGGCCATGGGACTGGGTGTGGCCATCGCCGCCCTGCTGCTGCGCGCCTCGATGGAGTGGCACGGCCACCTGGATCCGCAGCTTCTGGACTTCCGCCTGGCTTTCATTGCCATCGCCGTACTGGGCGTGCTGAGTACCCTGGACAGCTTTCGCCTGGCGCGAGATGCGGGCGACGCGGTAAGCGGCCATCGCCTCCCCTGACAGCACCTGCCGGGAGCAGGCAGCCTGCCCTCCTCGTCCACGGCGGCTCGCCCCGCCTGGCTGCAGGATCGCTAGTCGCCCCTCTTGCCCCTCATCGCCACCTCTACGCAAGAAATCCCTCTAGCACGCTATAAAGCACAAGCGAAGCCGGCCGATAACCTCTGACACTGCGCTAACAAAAAGCGTACTAATCATCCGTCTTCCAGGAGCTTTCTCGCATGTCGCTACTTCAGCACTCTGCAGTTCTGCGCGGCATCCGCGCAGCCATCACGGCGATCAACGCCCCGCAACAGGCGATCGGACCAGAACTGCTTCAAGGGCCTGCAGCGATTCGCGAATTGGGCCAGGCCCTGCAGCCTCTGCTCAAGCAGCAGCAGGATCAGCAAGTCCAGATGCAGGAGCTGCAACAGGATATCCAGGACCTGACCGCCCGACTGGCAAACCGCGAGGCCGAGGTGCAGTTGCTGAAGACGCGCTTCGATCTGGTCAACCGGGCGTCCAGCGAAGGGCTCTGGGACATGGAAGTGGTGGCCGGCGATCCGGTCAACCCGCGCAATGCCTTCTGGTGGTCGGATCAGTTCCGTGCCCTGCTGGGCTTTCGCAATGAGTCTGACTTTCCCAACGAATTGGGCAGCTGGGCCAGCCGCCTGCATCCCGAGGACAGCCAGCCGACGCTGGATGCCTTCGCCCGGCACCTCAACGACCGCAGTGGCCGTACGCCCTACGACGTCGAGTACCGGGTCGCCACCAAGAGCGGCGAGTACCGCTGGTTTCGCGCCAGTGGCGAAACCCTGCGCGATGGCCAGGGCACACCACTACGGGTGGCAGGCTCGCTGCGCGACATCCATGACCAGCGCATGAAGGATGAAGAGCTCGACGTCACCCTGACCCGCTTCGATCTGTCGCGGGAAATGCTCAACGACGGCATCTGGGACATGGCGGTGATCGCTGGCGATCCAGTCAATCCCAAGAACCCCTTCTGGTGGTCACCGCAATTCCGCCGCCTGCTGGGCTTCGAGACCGTGGAAGAATTTCCGGACGTCCTGGACAGCTGGGCCTCGCGCCTGCACCCCGAAGACAAGCAGCGCAGCATCGATGCCTTTGGCGCCCACCTCAATGATCGCAGCGGCCAGACGCCGTTCGACATCACCTACCGGCTCAAGCTCAAGAACGGCGAATACCGCTGGTTCAGGGCCCGTGGCCAGACACGTCGTACCGCCAACGGCATGCCCGTGCGGGTGGTAGGCGCCCTGACCGACATCCATGCCAGCTACGAGCAGGAAGCGCTCCGCGAGCAGCAGCAGGCCCAGCATCAGTCGATGGAGGAAAACCTGTTCAAGCTGACCGAGATCGTGTCCTCCATTCAGGGCATCGCCGCGCAGACCAACCTGCTCGCGCTCAACGCCGCCATCGAGGCGGCCCGCGCTGGCGAGGCCGGCCGTGGCTTCGCGGTGGTCGCCGACGAGGTACGCAAGCTGGCCACCCGGACCGCCGAGGCCACCCAGCACGCGGCCGACATGATCAAGCGCTGATCGACGGGTTACGGCCACCCACCAGGGTGGTCGTGATTCCGCGCCCAGGGCAGCCTATGCTGGAGGCTTCAACGCGAATCCGGCTCCGCTGGCGGTCAAGCGAACGGATCTGATCCTGGTGTGGTCACGCCAGGCTACGGTCGTCGTCCGACCTGCTATCATGCGCGCCGTTTTTCCGATCAGACCGGCGCGCACGAGGCATCCCATGCTGGAACGACTCTTCCAACTCAAGGCCCACAACACCTCTGTCCGCACCGAACTGCTGGCGGGAGTCACCACCTTCCTGGCCATGGCCTACATCCTGTTCGTCAACCCGAGCATTCTCGGCGCGACCGGCATGGACAAGGGCGCGGTCTTCGTCGCCACCTGCCTGGCCGCGGCCATCGGCTCGGCGATCATGGGGCTGATCGCCAACTACCCCATCGCCCTCGCCCCAGGCATGGGCCTCAACGCCTTCTTCACCTACACCGTGGTGCTGCACATGGGGCACACCTGGCAGGCGGCGCTGGGCGCGGTGTTTCTCTCGGCGCTGATGTTCTTCCTGCTGTCGATCTTTCGCATCCGCGAGTGGATCATCAACAACATCCCCCTGGCCCTGCGCTCCGGCATCGCCGCCGGTATCGGCCTGTTCCTGGCGCTGATCGCCCTGCAGAACGCCGGCATCGTGGTCGATAACCCGGCCACCCTGGTGGGTCTCGGCGATCTGGCCAAGCCCGGCCCCATCCTTGCCGTGCTCGGCTTCTTCCTGATCATCGCCCTGGAAGCCCGTCGCATCACCGGCGCGGTGCTGATCGGCATCCTGGCGGTCACCGCCATCGCCATCGCCATGGGCGTCACCCCCTTCGGCGGCGTGGTGTCCATGCCGCCGTCGCTGGCGCCGACCTTCCTGCAGCTGGACATCAAGGGCGCCCTGGACATCGGCCTGGTCAGCGTGATCTTCGCCTTCCTGTTCGTCGACCTGTTCGACAACTCCGGCACCCTGATCGGCGTGGCCAAGCGCGCCGGCCTGATGGGCAAGGACGGCCACCTGCCAAAGATGGGCCGCGCCCTGATCGCCGACAGCTCCGCCGCCATGTTCGGCTCGCTGCTGGGTACCTCCACCACCACCAGCTACATCGAGTCCGCCGCGGGTGTCTCCGCCGGTGGCCGCACCGGCCTCACCGCCGTGGTGGTCGCGGTCCTGTTCCTGCTGGCGCTGTTCTTCGCCCCCCTGGCGGGCAGCGTGCCGGCCTTCGCCACCGCACCGGCGCTGTTCTTCATCGCCGTGCTGATGACCTCCGGCCTGGCCGAAATCGACTGGGAAGACCTGACCACCGCCGCCCCGGTACTGGTCACTGCCCTGGCCATGCCGCTGACCTACTCGATCGCCAACGGCATCGCCTTCGGCTTCATCGCCTGGACCGCCATCAAGCTGCTGTCCGGCCGCACCCGCGAGCTGAATTCGGCGCTGATCATCCTGTCGATCCTGTTCGTCATCAAGCTGGGCTGGTTCAACGCCTGACCCCTCCCCTCGGGGCTTCGGCCCCGAGGTTCCCCGCCTCATCGCCTCTCCGGATTCGCCCATGTCCCAGCCCTCCTTCGTCCCCGCCGACTACCAGGTCCAACTCGACGCCAAGGCCACCCGCCTGCGCGAGCTGCTGGCGCCCTTCCAGGCTCCCGAACCGGAGGTCTTCGCCTCGCCGCTGCAGCACTACCGCCTGCGCGCCGAATTCCGCCTATGGCGGGAGAGCGAAGAACGCCACTACGCCATGTTCGCCCCGGGCGACAAGCACACGCCGATCTTCATCGAAGACTTTCCCATCGCCAGCCAGCGCATCAATGACCTGATGCCACGCCTCAAGGCCGGTTGGCAGGCGGACGTAGCCCTGTCGTTCAAGCTGTTCCAGGTGGAATTCCTCACTACCCTAAGCGGCGATGCACTGATCACCCTGGCCTACCACCGCCCCCTGGACGCCGCCTGGCAGGCTGCCGCCGAGCGCCTGGCCGCCGACCTCGGCGTCAGCCTGATCGGTCGTTCCCGCGGCCAGCGCCTGGTGATCGGTCGCGATCATGTGATCGAAGAACTGGAGGTGGCCGGGAAGACCTACCGCTATCTGCAACCTGAGGGCGGCTTCACCCAGCCCAATGGCACGGTCAATCAGAAGATGCTCACCTGGGCCCATACCGCCTTGGGCGAGCGTGACGACGATTTGCTGGAGCTCTATTGCGGCAACGGCAACTTCACCCTGCCGCTGGCCAGCCGGGTGCGCCGGGTGCTGGCCACCGAGGTGAGCAAGACCTCGGTCAACGCCGCGCTGCACAACCTGGCCAGCAATGGCGTGGACAATATCGCCCTGGTTCGCCTCTCCGCCGAGGAACTGACCCAGGCGCTCAACGAGGTCCGGCCCTTCCGCCGCCTGGCCGGCGTGGATCTCAAGAGCTACCAGTTCGGCACCGTCTTCGTCGACCCGCCCCGCGCTGGCATGGACCGGGACACCTGCGAACTGACCCGCCGCTTCGAGCGCATCCTCTACATCTCCTGCAACCCGGAAACCCTGGCCGAGAACATCGCCCAGTTGCACGACACCCACCGCATCACCCGCTGCGCCCTGTTCGACCAGTTCCCCTGGACGCACCATATGGAGAGTGGGGTGCTGCTGGAGCGGCGTTGAGGCACCCACGTGGAAAAGGCTGCGCCGTTTTCCACCCTACGCTGGGTCCAAGCGCCCCCTCTCCATCAGGGAGAGGGTTGGGGTGAGGGAACCGCTACCCCGTAGGTTGGGCTGAGACGGCTCCATCGTCGAAGCCCAATAGGTCCGAGCAGTGTTGGGCTTCGCTATGCTCAACCCAACCTACGAAAACGCAGCGATGGCTCTGGAAGCCCCTTCTTCCTTAGGGAGAAGGCTGGGGAGAGGGAAGTTTCAAAGGCTCAACGTGGCGACAATTAGCGCTAAAGAACGCATGCTGAGCCTTCCGATCAGTCAGGATCGATCATGGCGCCCAGCAAACCCTCTTTCGTGCGACCGCTGCCCTGCACTCAGTCAGGCATTGAGGCGATGGTGGCCGATACGTCCTGCACCTTCGCCCGTCATACCCATGACGACTTCGGTATCGGCCTGATCCACCGTGGCGCGCAGAAATCCCTGAGCGGTCGAGGACTGGTCGAGGCCGGTCCAGGGGATGTCATCACGGTGAATCCCGGCGAGGTACACGACGGAGCGCCCCTGGATGAAACCGGCCGCGCCTGGCGCATGCTCTACCTGCAT
The DNA here is from genome assembly GCF_028198185.1 of Pseudomonas sp. JBR1. Classification (NCBI taxonomy): domain Bacteria; kingdom Pseudomonadati; phylum Pseudomonadota; class Gammaproteobacteria; order Pseudomonadales; family Pseudomonadaceae; genus Pseudomonas; species Pseudomonas sp. JBR1. Next base: position 4,934,752 of record NZ_CP116340.1, on the reverse strand, counting down.
CCCAGCCTGGTCGCCGACATGGGACAGGACATTCTCGGGCATGTCCGCCAAGTGGAGTTCAGCCAACCGCGTCTTGCCGATAGACGCCTGTCACAGAGCTTCGCCAACGCCTTCATCGCTACGGTGAACCCAGTCAGTGAGGCCAGCTCCTTGGCATGGGAACAAAACCTCATCCTGTTGCTGAGCGGCTTGCTCCAGCCTAGACCAGCAGAACGCTGCGTCATTCCAGCCAGTATTGCACGGGCTCGAGAGCAGCTCGATGACGCTCCGCTGATGGCACACACCCTCGCCGAATTGGCTGACGCCACAGGGCTGAGCCGCTACCAGTTGCTTCGCGCCTTCACCAGAGCCACCGGACTTACACCCCACGCCTATCTCATCCAACGCCGACTTCAGCAGGCGCGCCGTCTGATCGCAAGTGGACTGTCGCTGGTCGAGAGCGCTGCAGCTACGGGCTTCGCCGACCAGAGCCATCTCACTCGTCTGTTCAAGCGTACCTACGGCTACACGCCTGGCGCCTACGCCAAGGCGGCAGCCCGCCTGCAATTTCGTTCAAGACGCTGAATGCCAACGCCGGCCAGGCTAAGACCCTGTTCTCCTGACAGGTATCAGCCGTGTACGCACTCAAAGATTATCCCCTGGCCTCGCGCCAGACCACTACAGACATCGACCGTGGTGGCTGGGTAGCCGTGATAGGCCAGGCGTTTTCTGAGGCGAGTCAGCAGCCATGACACTCGACTTCTTACTGACTACCTTCATCGTGGTCGCGTCGCCAGGGACAGGCGCCCTGCTGACGATAGCGGTCGGCACCACCTATGGACGCCGCGCCGCGCTGTTGGCCGCCGCAGGTTGTACCCTCGGAATCCTGCCTCACCTGCTGCTGACCCTTTGTGGCCTGACAGCGCTGCTACAAGCCCGACCGCTAGTGCTGGAGGGCCTGCGCTATCTGGGAGTGACCTATCTGCTCTACCTGGCCTATCGGCAGATCCGCAATGCCAGCGCCTGGAGCACGGGCGCTACCTATCCCAACGGGGATCGACAGATCATCCGGCAAGCCGTTCTGCTGAACCTGTTCAACCCCAAGTTGACCCTGTTCTTTCTTGCCTATCTGCCGCAATTCCTGGATCGGCAATCCGCCGCGCCGCTCACCCAGGTGCTGCTTCTGTCCGGTGTCTTCATGGGTATGACGTGGGTGGTATTCACCCTGTACGGCCTGCTTGCGGCGCAGATGAGGAAGCGCCTGGTTGCCAGCCCGCGCCTGGCGCAAGGCCTGAGTATCGGTTTCGCCTGCGCCTTTTTCAGCATGGCCATTCGCCTGTTGTGGACGAGCCTATAAGGGGATCCGAGGCGTAGCCCTGTTGGGCTTCGCTACGCTCAGCCCAACCTACGAGTACCGCGCGTGGAAAAGGCTGCGCCGTTTTCCTCCCTACCTGGGTCCAAGCGCCCCCTCTCCCTTAGGGAGAGGGTTGGGGTGAGGGAACCGCTACCTCGTAGGTTGGGCTGAGACGGCTCCATCGTCGAAGCCCAACAGGCAGGACCACCCCCCGTTGGGCTTCGCTGCGCTCAGCCCAACCTACGAGTACCGCGCGTGGAAAAGACTGCGCCGCTTTCCACCCTACGCTGGGCCCAAGCGCACCCTCTTCCTCGAGGAGAGGGTTGGGGTGAAAGGACCGCTAACTCGTAGGTTGGGCTGAGACGGCTCTATCGTCGAAGCCCACAGGCCAGACACCCTTGTTGGGCTTCGCTGCGCTCAACCCAACCTACGAAAAACGCAGCGGTGGGTCTGGACGCCCCCTCTCCCTCGGGGAGAGGGTTGGGGTGAGGGTCGCCCTACTCGTGGAACTCCGCCACTGTCTCGCGACGGCCATAGAGGAAGGCGTCGGCCACGTGGCGGAGCGGTGCCACGTCCACGTCGGAGCGGTTCTGGGCGACCAGTTCGGCGAAGCGGGCATAGAGGCCGGCGTATTCCTGGTCGGGGCCTTGGTGGGTCAGTTGGCCGTCCAGGTACAGTTCGCTGCCGCCTTTGCTCAGGGTCAGGCGACCGGCCTCGGTGTCGACGTGGATGTCCCAGGTCTGGGGTCCGGTCTGCAGGAAGTCGAAGTCGGCGGCGATGGGTACGCCGGCGCTGTCGACGAAGGCCAGTTGCGCGGCCACCGGGGTCTGGCAGTTGCCGGGTACCTGTAGCGCAGCCTCCTTGAGAAAGAATGGCCGTGGCAGGATGGCGGTGACGATGGACAGGGCATTGATGCCCGGATCGAAGACGCCCATGCCGCCCGGTTCCCAGATCCAGGCCTGACCGGGATGCCAGACGCGCACGTCTTCCTTCCATTCGATGCGCACCGCCTGGATGCGCTTGCCTTCCAGCCATTCGCGGGCCGGCTGCACGCCCTGGGCGTAGCGGGAATGCCAGGTGGCGAACAGCGAAAGACCCGCCGCCTCGGCCTGACGGGTCAGGGCTTCCACTTCACTCAGAGTCGCCCCCGGGGGCTTTTCCAGCATCACGTGCTTGCCGGCGGCCAGGGCCTCGCGCGCCTGTTCGTAGCGCACCGCCGCTGGCGCGCAGAGGGACACGGCGTCGATGGACGGGCCGTCTTCGAGCAGGGCGCTCAGGCTGGGATAGTGGGCGACGCCGTCGAGCTGGGCGTTGCGGCTGGCCACGGCGACCAGCTCGTATTTAGGATTGGCGGCGAGCGCCGGCAGGTGCTGGTCACGGGCGATCTTGCCCAAACCGACGATGGCTATTCTTATCATGATCGTCCTCGGTAGACGGTGGAAGTCCGCCGTCTAGGATCGGGTAATCATCACACCAAAGCAACAGCTTCGCGGTCGGCCTGCAGGCTCTCGCGCAACTCCAGCCAGCTGTGCAGATTGGCGCCCTCGCGGCCCTTGCGCCACATCAGCCAGGTAGTGGCCTGGGCGAAGCGCGCCTGGATCGCGTGGCGCTGCACCCGCTCGCGGCCAGGCAGGCTGTCGAGCATGGATTCCGGCATCAGCGCCACTCCACCAGTGATCACGCAGGCCAGCATGCTGTGGTAGGACTCGATCTCCATCACCGGCCCGCTGGGCACCCCCGCCGCCGCGTACCAGGTATCCAGGTAGCGGCGATAGGAGCAGCCGGCGCGAAAGCCGAACACCGGGCGCCCCGCCACGTCGGCCGGCGAGCGTACCGGTCCAAGCTCCAATCCGGTGATCAGCACCAGCCGCTCCTCGAACCAGGGCTGACCTTCCAGCGCCGCATCGGGCGCCGGGCCGTCCACCAGGGCGGCGTCCAGACGGCCGGCCAGCAGCCCCTCCACCAGTTCGCCACTGGGGCCACTGTGCACCTGCAGATTCACCTTGGGATAGCGCTGGTGATAGCGCGCCAGCAGGCCGGGCAGATGGATGGCTGCAGTACTGAACATGGAACCGAGCACGAAGGTGCCGGCCGGCTCGCTACCCTGCACCGCGCTGCGTGCCTCGTCGGCCAGGGCGAACAGGCGGTGGGCGTAGTCCAGCAGGCGATGGCCAGCGGCGGTCAGGTGCAGCCGCTGGCGCTCGCGCAGGAACAGCTCAACGCCCAGTTTGTCTTCCAGCTGGCGCAAGCGCGTGGAGAGATTGGACGGCACCCGATTGAGTCGCTCGGCGGCCTTCACCAGGGAACCTTCCTCGGCCACCGCCTGGAAGATGCGTAGCTCTGCGAACTCCATGGATCACCACCTTTCTCTTTAGCTGAACATCTATTTCTCTATTATTCGTTTTTATTGATCAACTTCAAGGCCTAGGCTGTCCACATCCACTTGCTTCCGGAGCCTTTTCGATGACCGCCACCACCCGCCTGCTGGCCTGCCTGCTGGCCCTGGCCACCGCCATGGGCATCGGCCGCTTCGCCCTCACCCCCGCCCTGCCCCATCTCATCGCCGAAGGCCAGATCGATCTCACCGGCGCCAGTCTGCTGGCCGCGGCCAACTACCTGGGCTATCTGCTCGGGGCCCTGGACGCCCTCTTCGCCCGTCGCACCCACGCGCGCCTGGTCGGTGGCCTCTGGCTCTGCGCCGGCCTGACCCTGGCGTCGCTGCTTGCCGATGGCCTGGCCGCCCAGGCGCTGCTGCGCTTCGGCACCGGCCTCGCCAGTGCCTGGGTGCTGGTGATGGTGACCGGTCTGAGCCAGCCCCTGGCCGCCGAAGCCGGACGGCCGCGGCTCGGCGCCCTGGTCTTTACCGGTCCCGGGGTGGGTATCCTCATCAGCGGTCTGATGGCCCTGGTCAGCAATCGCCTGGGTGGCGATTCCAACCAGCTGTGGCTGAGCTACGGCCTGCTCGCCAGCGTCGCGACCCTGGCGCTGCTGCCCCTGCTGCCGCGGCGTGGTCCCGTCACCCCGCTGCCTACCACCGCCGCGGCGCCGGCCAAGCGCTCGCCCGCCTTCAACCGGCTGATCCTGGCCTATGGCCTGGTGGGCGTCGGCTACATCCTGCCGGCCACCTTCCTGTCGCAGATGGCCGCCAGCCGCTTTCATGGCCAGTGGCAGGCCGACCTGTTCTGGCCGGGATACGGTCTGGCCGCCGCGCTGGGCGTGGTGCTGGTCAGCCTGAGACGCCCGGGCACCGATACCCGCCGCTGGTTGATCGCGACCCTCTGGTTGCAGGCTACGGGCGTCGTGCTCTGTCTGCTGCCGGGCAGTCTGGCGCTGTTCCTGGGCGTGCTGCTCTGTGGTGGCCCCTTCCTCGCCTGCATGCAGCTGGTGATGCAATACGGTCGCGAGCTGGCGCCGGCCACGCCGCAACGCAACGCCGGGGTGCTGACCGCCAGCTTCGCCAGCGGCCAGCTGCTCGGCCCGTTGCTGGGCGCGGTGAGCAGTCACTATGCCGGCAACCTGCAACCGGCGCTGGTGATCGCCGCCCTGGGCCTGCTCTTCGCTGGTCTGCAATTGCGCAGTGCCCGGGCGTCCCTGCAACGCTGCATCGCCTGAATCGTTTCCGCTGCGGCTATTCGTCACAGAAGTAAAACGGGGTCGCACCTTGTTTTGAAATGTTTCGCCGTTCCTGAGTACAGTGGCCGCTGCGCCTCATAGAGGAGGCGCCTCAGGCGCTCGCCACCCACCCTACAAGGAACACAACACTCATGATGAAGGCCTCCGATCTGGTCGTTCGCTGCTTGGAAAACGAGGGTGTGGAATACATCTTCGGCATTCCCGGCGAAGAGAACCTGGACCTGCTGGAATCCCTGCGTCGCTCCTCGCAGATCAAGCTGATCCTGACTCGCCACGAGCAGTCCGCCGGCTTCATGGCCGCCACCTACGGCCGCTTCACCGGCAAGACCGGTGTCTGCCTTTCCACCCTCGGTCCAGGGGCCACCAACCTGGTCACCGCCGGCGCCTACGCCTACCTGGGCGGCATGCCGATGCTGATGCTGACCGGCCAGAAGCCGATCAAGAAATCCAAGCAGGGGCGTTTCCAGATTCTCGACGTGTGCCGTATGATGGCGCCGCTCACCAAGTACACCCACCAGTTCGCCTCCGCCGACAACATCCCGTCGCGCATCCGCGAGGCCTTCCGCCTCGCCGAGGAAGAAAAGCCCGGCTCCGTGCACCTGGAACTGCCGGAAGACATCGCCGACGAGCACACCGAGAGCCTGCCGGTACCGCCGAGCCTGAGCCGTCGTCCGGTCGCCGAAGCCAAGGCCATCGCCGCCGCCGTCTCCAAGCTGGAGAACGCCCGCAGCCCGGTACTGGTGCTGGGCGCCGGCACCAACCGCAAGATGACCGCGCGGGTGCTGCGTCAGCTGATCGAGAAGACCGGCATCCCCTTCGTCACCACCCAGCTGGGCAAGGGCGTGGTCGACGAGCGCCATCCGCGCTTCCTGGGCAACGCCGCCCTTTCCGCCGGTGACTTCGTGCACCGCGCCCTGGAGTCCGCCGACCTCATCGTCAACATCGGCCACGATGTGATCGAGAAGCCGCCGTTCTTCATGACCCGAGGCGGCACTGAGGTCATCCACATCAACTTCCGCTCCGCCGAAGTCGATCCGGTGTACTTCCCCCAGGTCGAGGTGGTCGGCGACATCGCCAACGCCATCTGGGAGATCAAGGAGCGCATCGAGGTCCAGCCCACCTGGGACTTCGACCGCCTGCTGACCATCCGCGAAGCCAACGAGGCCCATGTCGCCGAAGGCGCTACCGACGACCGCTTCCCGGTCTATCCGCAGCGCCTGGTGGCCGATCTGCGTAACGTGCTGCCGTCCGACGGCATCGTCGCCCTGGACAACGGCATCTACAAGATCTGGTTCGCCCGCAACTACAAGGCCTACATGCCCAACACGGTGCTGCTGGACAACGCCCTGGCCACCATGGGCGCGGGCCTGCCGTCGGCCATGGCCGCACGTCTGGTCTACCCCAATACCCCCATCGTGGCGGTATGCGGTGACGGTGGCTTCATGATGAACAGCCAGGAACTGGAAACCGCGGTGCGCCTGAAGATGAACCTAGTGGTCATCATCCTGCGCGACGACGGCTACGGCATGATCCGCTGGAAGCAGGCGCAGATGGGCTTCGAGGACTTCGGCCTGGACTACGGCAACCCGGACTTCGTCCGCTACGCCGAAAGCTACGGCGCCAACGGCCATCGCGTGGAAAGCGCCGCAGCCTTCGCGCCGCTGGTGCGGCACTGCCTGGACACCCCCGGCGTCCACGTCATCGACTGCCCGGTGGACTACTCCGAGAACGACCGCATCCTGCACCAGGACATCAAGGAGCGCAGCGCAGCGGTGTGATCGGGTAGCCTAGCCCCATGGGGAACGCCCCGGCCGTGAGGTCGGGGCGTTTTTGCTTGGTGGTGTCTTGCGCCAGCTTTGCACTACCGGAGCTACAGCTGCGTCGGATTCGGCGCGTCCCCATACACCTGCTCCGGATCGAAGGTCTTGCCCGACTGGGTGAAGACGAGTCCGATGCCCTGCTCAGGCTGGCGACCGACCGGCACGCGCCGATAGAAGCAGGAGCGATAGCCCACGTGGCAGCTGGCACCGGAACCCGCCACGGTCACCCGGAGCCAGACCACATCCTGATCGTCGTCGATACGCAACTCCTCCACCTCCTGAACCAGACCGCTGCTGGCCCTCTTGCACCAGAGCATCTGCCGCGCGCGACTCCAATAGTGCGCCCGCCCGGTCTGCAGGGTCTTTTCCAAGGCCTCGCGGTTCATGTAGCCCAGCATCAGCACCTCACCCGTTCGGGCGTCCGTGGTGACGCAGGCTAGCAGCCCGGCTTCGTCGAATCGGGGCGCCAGCCCCTGGCCTTCCTCCACCTGTTCGATGGAGCAGCGAGGGGCGAAAGTGCGGGTTTCCAAGGTGTCGGGACTAGAAATAGAAGCGGTCATCGGATTTTCCTCCTGTAGGTCGATCGGCGTCCAAGGCGTGAACGATGGATTCCTGCATCGCCTTCGCACCCCGGCCAAAGCGATCCTGATAGGCCTTGGGGGTGACGCCGAGGTGGCGGCGGAAAACCCTACGCAAGTGATCGTCCGAGCCGAATCCGCAGCGCCGGGCCACCTGTTTCAGCGGCGCCTTGCCGTCTTCCAGCAACCGACGCGCCAGCTCGATGCGGCCGCGCTCGACGAAGACGGCGGGAGAACAACCGGTCTCGCGCCGAAATACCCGGCCGAGGTTGCGTGGGCTCATAGCCGCTCGAGTGCTCAACTCGCTGATCCCCAAGGGCTGATCCAGGTTGCGCAGGATCCATTCCTGGAGCTGCCGCACGCCGGTGTGCCGGGTCATCTGGCTGTGCAGGTACTGGCTGAATTGCGCTTGCCCGCCTGGGCGCTTGAGATAGACCACCAGGTCGCGCGCCACCGCCAGGGCCACATCCAGCCCCAGGTCCCGCTCGACCAGCGCCAGACTCAGGTCCAGCGCCGCCGTGACGCCCGCCGAGGTCCAGACATGGCCCGCCTGCAGGAAAATCGCATCCTCGACCACTTCGATGCGGGGATACCGCCGGGCCAGCTGGCTCGACAGGCGCCAATGCGTGGTGGCGCGCTGGCCATCGAGCACTCCTGCCTCGGCCAGGAAAAAAGCCCCCGAGCACAGGCCCACCAACGTCGCCGGCCGCCGGGCCATGCGCCGGCTCCATTCGATCAGCCCGGGCTGATCGGCCAGGGCCCGGTCGATGTCGCGCGCGCCGACGATCAGCGCCAGGTCCGCCTCCAGCGTCAGCCCATGACGGGCCTCCAGAACGATCTGGGTATCCGACAGGATCATGCCCGGCACGGGTGCACAGAGGCGCAACGCGTAGGCGGCCGGCAGACCGGCCTCCAGCAACCTCGTATTGGCGTATTCGAAGACACTGACCGCACCGACCGCTTCAAGCGCCTTGAACCCGGGATAAATGACGATATCGACGCACTGCGCGCTGGCGCTTTTCTGAGTCTGCATATGCCTGGCAGAAAGGCCCTGGCAAGCGAAGGAAACGGCCAGTTTGCCGTCGTTCCACGCCAAGTCCCCTTTTTGCGCTAGCCCCTCCACAGGAACGCCGTTAGGCTGACTAATGTTACATTATAACATTATAGGAAAGACCCATGAAGACACGTGCTGCCATCGCCTGGGCGCCCAATCAGCCGCTCGAATTCGAGGAAGTGGATCTGGAAGGTCCAAAGGACGGTGAAGTGCTGGTGCGCATCGTCACCACCAGCCTCTGCCATACCGACGTTTTCACCCTGTCGGGACGCGATCCCGAAGGCAGGTTTCCCTGCATCCTGGGCCACGAAGGCTGCGGCATCGTCGAAGAAGTGGGACGCGGCGTGACCTCCGTGAACCCGGGCGATCATGTGATCCCCCTCTATACCCCCGAGGACCCCAACTGCCCCTATATCAAGTCCGGCAAGACCAATCTCAGCCAGAGCATTCGCAAGACCCAGGGCGAGGGCCTGATGCCCGATGGCACCAGCCGCTTTTCCTACAAGGGCCGGACCCTCTTCCACTACATGGGCACCAGCACCTTCAGCGAATACACGGTGCTGCCGGAAATCGCCGTGGCCAAGATCAGTCGTGACGCGCCACTGGCCAAGGCGTCGATCATGGGTTGCGCCATACCCACCGGCATCGGCGCGGTGCGCAACACGGCCAAGGTCCGCCCCGGCGATACCGTGGCCGTGTTCGGCCTGGGCGCCGTCGGCATGGCGGTGATCCAGGGCGCGGTGCTGCAGGGTGCCGGCCGCATCATTGGTATCGATGTGAACCCGGCCAAGTTCGCCCTGGCGCGGTCACTAGGCGCGCACGACTGCCTTGACCCCAACGCCTTCAAGGAGCCCATCGAACAGGTCATCGTCGAGATGACCAACGGCGGAGTGGACTTCTCCTTCGAATGCGTCGGCAACGTCAGGCTGATGCGCGCGGCGCTGGAGTGCTGCCACAAGGGCTGGGGCGAAAGTGTCATCATCGGTGTGGCCGGCGCGGGAGAGGAGATCGCCACCCGCCCCTTCCAGCTGGTGACGGGCCGGGTCTGGCGAGGGTCCGCTTTCGGTGGCGTCCTGGGTCGTACCGGGCTGCCGCAGATGGTGGATGAATGGCTGCGTGGCGAGATCAACGTCGACCCCTATATCACCCACAACATGGGCCATGAAGCCCTCAATGTCGCCTTCGATCTCCTCAAGCGAGGCGAAGCGATCCGTTCGGTCTTGCACTACCGCGAACAGGACACCCTCAGCCATGACCTGCCGGGCGTGATCGTGGACCGTCACGGCAAGACCCTCGCTACCCCTTGAGCCGAGCAGGCCTGAGGGCCATCTTCGGGTAGCGCTGCTGCAGCTACTTGGATAGACAGAGAAATGCCCCAGCCATAAGGTCGGGGCATTTTTGTATGCAGCGCGCATGACTGATGCAGCCAGGCCAGCGACGGGCAGGACAGATCCCAGCTATCCACTCGACGACCGCGTAAGCAGCGAAGGGCACCTGGATCCCTAACGTTCAAAAAAGCGGTGACTGGCGGACAGATGTGCGCTGTTCCAACAGCCATATAGTCAAGCTATTAAGCGTGGAAGCCCTATCAAACCGATAAGATATGACGTAGGACAACTTAAGCAATCGCCGACCATCCTACTAACTAGGCAGCCTATCGCCTGGATTCGAATATTCCGGCGATTCGCGTTCTATTAAGGGCCCATTAAGAATCGCAGTAATCGATGCACGCTGTGCGCTCTATCCTCCCTGCGGCGCGCGTCGCCCGGCGAGGGGTCCGACGTGACCGGCAACAGCACAGTGCCTTGATAGCGACTCTTTCAGGCCAATCCGTGGTTACCCGCATTCAATGCCAAGCGCCCCCTTCGCGCCGACCGGTCCTGCCGGTGGGCTGACGAATTCTAGAGGCTGCCGTAACCCTGAAGCACGAGGTGCCGGCCCCACGCCGCCGCCGTCCCACGCTCCGCTATCCAGGTAGCCCCCATGCAGCAAAATGGCTGGAATGTACTAAGCAATCTCACCGTCAGGGCCAAGCTGGCCCTGGGCTTCACCCTGCTCATCGGCATGATCCTGCTGGTGGCCTATACCGGCTGGTCGGCCACCGATACCTTACGGGACCGCAGCGAACGCATGAACGACATCGCCGGTTACAGCACCGTGGCCCGCGACATGCGTATCGAGCGGCTGGTGTACTTCGTCAAGGCCGACGATGCCCAGGCCGCCAAATGGCTCGCCGCGCTGGAAAAGACCGAAGGCCAGCTGCACGGCATCATGCCGTCCTTCAACGCACCAGTGAACAAGACCCTGCTGGACGAGGCTGACACCACACTCAAGCGCTATCGCGACTACTACAACCAGGCGGTCGCGGCGACGCGCGAGCGCGAAGCCGCCCGCAAGATGGCGTCCGCTTCGGCCGAGGCAGCCAATACCCATATGCTCTCCCTTTCTGAAGCGGCCAACACCGAGGCCGGTCGTCCAACCGATCGCCAGCAACTGGCCACTCTCTTCGTCGCCATGCAACGAATGCGGGTGGATTTCCGCAGTTATGCCACCGCTCCGAGCAAGGACAGCGAACAGGCCGCCCGTACCGCTATCGGCGTCGTGATCAACCAGGCCAAGGCCCTCGGTGCCACGGCCCTGCCGGCCGATACCGTGCAGAAGCTGCTCGGTGAAATCAACGGCTATCAGCAGCGACTCGACCAGTTGGTCGCCACCCAGGTACGCGTGGATGAGGCCCAGGCCGGCATCACCCGTACCATCACTACCCTGCTCTCCATCGCTGACAAGCTGACCGCGATCCAGCAGGAGTTCCGCGCCGCCGACGTGGCAGCTGCTCGCCAGCTGCTGCTGATCTGGCTGGCGGTCGCCATCGTGCTGGGCCTGGCCTGTGCCTGGCTGATCACCCGTTCCATCGTCAAACCCTTGCAGGACACCGTGGCGCTCGCCGAAATGGTCGCCAGCGGCGACTTCACCCATCAGCAGCAGGTCACCCGCAAGGATGAACTGGGCGCCCTGCAGACCAGCATGCAGCGCATGACCGGCAACTTGCGGCGTCTCATTGGCGAGGTGCGTGACGGTGTCGTCCAGGTAGCGAGCGCTGCCGAGCAGTTGTCGGCGGTCACCGAGCAGACCAGCGCTGGAGTGCAGTCGCAAAAGGTCGAGACCGACCAGATCGCCACCGCCATGCAGGAAATGACCGCCACCACCCACGAGGTGGCGCGCAATGCTGGCGAAGCGGCCAAGTCCGCGCTGGACGCCAGTCGCCAGGCCCAGCAAGGCGATCAATCGGTCAGCAAGGCAATCGACCAGATCGAGCTGCTGGCCCGGGAAATGGCGTCGACCAAGGCGGCCATGGCCACCCTCCGTGGCCACGCCGACAGCATTGGCGGCGTACTCGACGTAATCAAGGCGGTGGCCGAGCAGACCAACCTGCTGGCGCTCAATGCCGCCATCGAAGCCGCCCGTGCCGGCGAGGCGGGACGTGGCTTCGCCGTGGTCGCCGACGAGGTCCGCGGCCTGGCCCAGCGTACCCGCTCCTCGACGGACGAGATCGCCCAGCTCATCACCGGTCTGCACCAGAGCACCGACCGCATGGCGACGGTGCTCGACCATAACGTGCAGTTGACCGACAGCAGCGTCGGCCTGTCCCGCGAGGCGGGCGAGATGCTCAAGCGCATCACCCAGTCGGTGAAAGACATCGAGTCGATGAACGAACAGATAGCCTGCGCGGCCGAGCAGCAGAGTTCGGCCGGCGAAGAGATCAGCCGCAACGTCACCAACGTCCGCGACATCTCCGACCAGACCGCCGCCGCCAGCGAGGAGACGGCCTCGTCGAGCATGGAGCTCGCCCGTATCGGTGTGCGCCTGCAGGAGATGACGACACGCTTCAAGGTGTGATCCTCGCGGGCGCTCCTTCCCCTCACCCCGGTCCTCTCCCCAAGGGAGAGGGAGCGCCTGGGATGGACATCCAGCAGGAAGGAAAACGCGGCACAAAAGGTAGGCTGGGCTGAGCACAGCGAAGCCCAACATCAGTCAGGTGAAGGCTGGGCCGTTGGGCTTCGACGGTGAAGCCGTCTCAACCCAACCTACGGCTGGCTCTACCCGAGGGAGTAGGAAGCACCTGTCATGCCTGGCGTAGGGTGGAAAACGGCGCAGCCTTTTCCACGCTGGCACGAAGGTAGGTTGGGCTGAGCACAGCGAAGCCCAACGCCAGTTTAGGTGAAGGCTAGGCCTTTGGGCTTCGACGGTGAAGCCGTCTCAACCCAACCTACGGCGCCACGACTTCCCTCACCCCACCCTCGCCTCTTCCAGCAGCCAACGTTCGAAACTTGCGAGCGCGGTATCGATTTCCGTCGTGGGACGGGTGACCAGCACATAGCGTTCGCGCAGTTCCGGCAGGACCGGCCAGGGCGCCTGGAGCCGGCCGGCGACCAGGTCCTCCTCGATGTAGTGCTCAGGTACCAGGGCCATGCCAAAGCCGGCCTTGGCGGCCTCGATCAGCAGCGAGTAGCGATCATAGGTAGGACCAACCGCCTGGGCGCCCAGGGTTAACCCGGTGAGCGTGGCATAACGGGCCCAGCTGTGCGGACTCTCCAGCTTGTGCAGGAGCGGCAGGCTGGCCGGAGGATTGCCCGCCAGGCGCGGATGACAGACCGCGACCAGCTGCGTCTCGAACAACGGCTGCACCCGCAGAGCGTGCCAGACCGGATGGTCATAGTTGATCGCGGCGTGCAGTCCGCTGTCTTCCAGGGCGAAGGGCTGCGTCCGCTCGCGCAGATTGACCTCGATGTCCGGATGGCGCTCCTGGAAGCGCGCCAGCATCGGGATCAGCCAGCGACCCGCCAGGGTCGGGATGACGCCGATCTCCAGCGCGGTGGTGCCGCGGGCCTGGGCGATCAGTTGCCGCGTGTGGCGTTCGATGTCGGCAAGGGCCGTGCGCATGTGCGCGGCATAGCGGGCTCCGGCAGCGGAAAGCTCGACGCGATTGCCGATCCGCAGAAACAGCCTGACGCCCAATGCAGCCTCCAGCTTGGCGATCTGCCGGCTGATCGCGCCCTCGCTGAGCGACAGCTCCTGCGCCGCCTTGGCGAAGCTGAGATGGCGGGCGGCCGCCTCCAGGGCCACCAGCGCCGTAGTACTGGGCAGGCGTCTAGTCATCAGCGGTCATCCTTGGCAGCGGGGCGCCCCAGGATGACGCCTGGGCAAGCTGCCTTGCAAAAAAATCCGTAACGCTTGCCCGCCAGCACCTCCTAGCATGACCAGACGACACCAGGGAGGCAGTAGGAATGATGATGACGAGGACGTTCGCCTGGAACCGGATGGATCGGCTGCTGCTGGGCACGGGTCTGTTGATTCCGTTCTGGTTGACTATCGGCGTAGGGCTGACCGCCCTGGCGTATCCCGGTTACAGCCATGTCGATCATGCCCTGAGTCGGCTGGGGGCTGTCGATGCGCCCACGCAGGGATTTTCCGCCTGGCTCAATAACGTGCCTCTCGGCGTGCTCTTCGTGCTGGTCGCCCTGGGGCTGGCCAGACGTTTTCGCACGTCGCGCCTGGCCGGGTTGAGCGCGGCCCTGATCCTGCTCCACGGCCTGGCAAGCTTCGCCACCGGGCTGTTCCCTTGCGACCAGGGCTGCGCCCCGCTGCAGCCCTCCGTTTCCCAGCAGCTGCACAACCTGGCCGGCCTGGTGATGTTCCTGTCGCTGACCCTGGCGAGCGCGCTCTGGGCTTGGCTCGGCAAGCGGTTGCTGGCCTCGCCCGGCCTGGCGGTTTTCTCGGCGATCTGCACGATGCTGGCCCTGGTCACCGCGGGCATGATGGCGAGCGCGGTCGCCGACGGCCAAGGCTTCGGGCTCTACCAGCGCCTCAACTATGCCGTGGGCGTCGGCTGGCTCGCCGTCCTGAGCGGAATGGCCAGGCGCAGCCCAGGTGGCCAGCCGTAACCGACCAGCCGCCCGAAACCGCTCAGGCATGGACGGTCAGGGCGACGAGTCGGGCGACCACAGGCCGTACCAGCAACACACAGACGAAGGCGGACGGCATGGCCACCTGATAGGCACTCATCACATTCCTGAAGTAGTCGGCGTCGAAGCCGAACTCCGCCAGGGTGATCACCAGGCACATCAGCAGGGCCATGATGGTCGACATATAGAGGGCGAAGACATAGGGCGTCGCCCGCTTGGGAAAGCGGCGCTTGGTGGAAGTAGCAGGACTGATCGGATTCATCGGGTTGCCTCGGGTCAAGGAATCGAGGCCAAGCTTACAAGGGCGAATATCTGCCGGTAGCCTTCTCCGCCTTGGTTCACTATAAACAGAAATCAACGAATCCTTCGGCAGGGCCCCCATGGACATCCTGGGCTTGATCAGTACCTACATCAGGGTCGTGGAAGCGGGCAGCATCGCCGGCGCCGCCCGTGCTCAGGGCCTGAGCGCGGCCGCGGTGAGCCAGAGCATCGCTCGCCTGGAGGCACATCTGGGCGTACGGCTACTGTCGCGGACCACGCGCCGTCTCGCCATGACCGAAAGCGGCGCCCGCTATTTCGAGAAAGTCCGGCACATCCCCCAGGACGTCGAGGTTGCCGCCCACCTGGCGACCCTGGCCAGCGAGCCGCAGGGATCGCTGCGGATAGCCACCACCGCCGCCTTTGGCCGCCACCTGCTCGCGCCGCTGCTGCCGGCGTTCAAACAGACCTATCCGGGCATCGACATCGAATTGATCGGCAGCGACCGGCGCCTGGATCATCGCCTGGAACAGATCGATGTCAGCCTGAGGATCAAGGCGCAGCTGAGCGACAGCCTGGTCGCCCGCCGGATCGCTTCTCGTGCCTTTGTGTTCTGCGCCGCGCCCGCCTATCTCGAACAGGCCGGCACACCCCGCACCCCGGAAGAGCTGCAGCAGCACGCCTGTCTGCTGTTTCGCTATCCCACCGATGGACGCTATCTGCCCTGGCGCTTCGTGCGCGCGGGTCAGACCTTCGAGGCGGCCACCCGCCCTGGCTTCGTCTGCGACGACATCGACATGATCGCCCAGCTCGCCGTGAACGGGGGCGGCATCGCGCGCCTGGCGGACTTCGTCGCCCTGCCGCTGATCGAGCGGGGCCAGCTGGTATCGCTGTTCGACGCCCAGAGCCAAGACGCCACCGCTGCGCAGTCGGAGCCGATGGACATCTATGCCTGCGTTTCCGAGCGTTCCGCGCTGAGCGGCAAGGTTCGTGCCTTCATCGACTTTCTCGAACAGGCCCTGCAGCCTGATTCCTGACAGGCGAAGGCCCTGGCCGTCGTAGCGACCAGGGCCTCTTTCTCAGAGGCGCAGTACCAGGGTGGTGATGTCGGTGTGGTGCAGCAGGTGGGACGTCTGACTGCCCAGCAGCAAGCGCCGGGCGGCGGAATGGCGGTAGGCGCCCATCACCAGCAGGTCGGCCCGAGAGGCCTGGACCCGCTCGGGAATCACCTCGGCCGGATGCCCTGCCATGAGGTGGGTCGTCACCTCGCTGCCGCCGGTACGCAGGAGCTCCGCAGCGGCCTCCAGTTCGGCCACGCGCGCCGGCGTGGACTCACCGACCTGCAAGACCTCGCCCTGCAGCCCTGCCAGCAACCCGCTCCTGGCGACTTCCAGCAGTCCCTGATGGGTAGCCTCGCTACCATCGTAGGCGAGTAGAAAGCGCTGGGGTTCGCGGAAGTCGGCGGCGCACACCAGGATGGGCTTGTGCAGTGTTCGCACCACCGTTTCCAGCTGGCTACCGATACCGCGGCGACCGGCGTGCTCGCCGCGCTTGCCGATCACCAGCAGACTCATGTCCGCCTCCAGTTCGCGCAGGGTATCCACCAGGTAGTCGTGCCGCTGGAGCGTGGCAGGTGCCTTGACCAGCCCGCTGTCCTGCAACCGTTCCACGGCCCCGGCCAACAGGGCCGCGCCATCGGCACGCGCCAGACGCGCGCGCTGCTCGTCCAGCCGCGCCAGTTCCTCGAGCAGGTGCTCGCGCGAACCGAGGCCTATGGTGCCGCTGGCATCGGGGGCGGTGGGATAGAGGCTGCGCTCCAGGACATGCAGCAGGGTGAGGGGCAGCTCCAGCCGTTGTGCCAGCCAGGCGCCATGGTCGCAGACGCTGGCTGTCAGCGGCGAACCGTCGAGGCAGGCGATGATGTCTTTCATGGGTCTGTTCTCCCTCTCAGTGGCCCAGCAGCTGGCTGTCGGCCCCGGGTTTGTCGTGGATGCCAAAGCGGTCGACCAGGGTCGCGCTGGCCTGATCGAGGTCGAGGACCTGCACGGTTACGCCTTCCCGGCGATACCTGAGCACGACCTTGTCCAGGGCGGCGACGGCGGTGATGTCCCAGAACTGGGCCGCCCTGAGATCGATGCGGACCTCGTCCAGCACCTCCTTGAAATCGAAGGCCTCGATGAAGGCCGCGGTGGATGAGAAGAACACCTGGCCACGCACCTCGTAGACGCGAATGCCGGGCGCTTCCAGACGAGACGTCAGCGTCAGTTGGTGCCCCACCTTGTTGGCGAAGAACAGCGAAGCCAGCAGCACCCCGACCAGCACGCCGAGCGCCAGGTTGTGGGTGGCGACCACGACCACCACGGTGGCCACCATCACCAGGTTGGTGGAGAGCGGATGCCGCCGCAGATTGCGGATCGAATCCCAGCTGAAGGTGCCGATGGACACCATGATCATCACCGCCACCAGCGCCGCCATGGGAATCCGGGCGAGCCAGTCACCGAGAAACACCACCATCAGCAGCAGGAAGACGCCGGCACAGAGGGTGGACAGCCGGGTGCGCCCGCCGGATTTCATGTTGATCACCGACTGGCCGATCATGGCGCAGCCCGCCATGCCGCCCAGCAGGCCGGCGGCGATGTTGGCGATGCCCTGCCCTTTGCACTCGCGATTCTTGTCGCTGGGCGTATCGGTGATGTCGTCGACGATGGTGGCCGTCATCAGGGATTCCAGCAGCCCCACCACGGCCAGCGCCAGGGAATAGGGCAGGATGATCAGCAGGGTGTCGAGATTCAGCGGCACCTGGGGCCAGAGCAGCACCGGCAGGGTATCGGGCAGCTGTCCCATGTCACCCACCGTGCGGATGTCCAGCCCCAGGGCGAGGGAGACACCCGTCAGCACCAGGATGCACACCAGCGGCGAAGGTAGCAGTCTGCCCACCACCGGTAGCAGCGGGAACAGATAGATGATGCCCAGCCCCGCAGCGGTCATGGCGTAGACCTCCCAGCCGACATGGGTCAGCTCGGGCAACTGGGCCAGGAAGATCAGGATCGCCAGGGCGTTGACGAAGCCCGTCACCACGGAGCGGGACACGAAGCGCATCAGCGCGCCCAGACGCAGGTAGCCGGCGGCGATCTGCAGCACCCCGGTCAACAGGGTCGCGGCGAGCAGATACTGCAGGCCGTGCTCCTTGACCAGGGTCACCATCAGCAGCGCCATGGCGCCGGTAGCCGCCGAGATCATGCCGGGGCGACCGCCGACGAAGGCGATCACCACGGCGATGCAGAAGGAGGCGTAGAGCCCCACCTTGGGATCGAGTCCCGCGATGATGGAAAAGGCGATGGCTTCGGGGATCAGCGCCAGGGCGACGACCAATCCAGACAGCACATCGTTCTTCACATTGGAAAACCAATGTGTCTTGAGGGTATTCAACATAGACAACTCGCACCTGTGCCTGACCCGTCGAGCGAGTGGCAGACGCCGGATCAGGCGTGAATTCCAGGGTTGGCAGCCGCCACGCCGCGGGCGCGACAGGACGGCAGACGTCCTTGCGTCAGCAGCAAGGACGGGAGAGGTGCGAGCTATGGGGGACTAGGTTGCCAGTCGCGGGAGGGAAAATGCATGACCAAAGGATAACACGAAAAGCAGAAGGTTCAGAGCACCCGGCCAGGCGGCGTTACCTGTCGAGCCGACCTCAGCTACCTGGGTGAGAAGGCCGAGGCGCGCCCGCTCTTGATCACGGGCAGCGCTTTCATTCCTTCTTCAGCAGTCCCGCCAGCCCCGCGAAGGGGTTGTGGGTGGCCTGGGCCACCTTGGGCGTGCTCAGGGAGCTGTCGCTGAAATACTGCTGATCGGTGTAGCGGCTGTGCTCGTTGTCGTGGCAGTACAGGCAGAGCAATTCCCAGTTGGAGCCATCCTGGGGATTGTTGTCGTGGTTGTGGTCGCGATGATGCACGGTCAGCTCGCTCAGGCGCTTGCCGGCGAATTCCCGCGCGCAGCGACCACAGACGTGGGGATACATCTTCAGCGCCTTGTCACGATAGCCGCGTTCGCGCTCGCGCTGGGTCTCGGCGAGGATTCGATCCAGCTTCGAGGTATCGGTAGCCATGCTGCACCCTGAAAGAGGTAAAGACGCGAGTATATAGCGCGATCGATCGCAGCGCAGGATGCCAAGGCGTGGAGGACGGTATCCAGACTGCCAGGATCACCGCCCCGTCACCGGTAGCTGAAGCGGTAAGACGACTTTACAGCTGCATCCCCACCGCCAGCCGGTTGAAGGCATTCATCAGCGCCACGACAAAGGTCAGGTCGGAGATCTCGGCGTCACTGAAGTGCATCTTGAGTGGTTCGTAAAGGGCATCGGGTGCGCCCTTCTCGGCGATAGCGGTCAAGGTCTCGGCCCATTCCAGGGCAGCGCGCTCGCGGGCGTCGAAGAGATCGCTGATGCGCCAGCCGGCTAGACGGTCGAGCTTGGCCTGGGCCACGCCTTGCTCGCGCAATGTCTGGGCATGCTTGCCCAGGCAGAAGGCGCAGCCGTTGATCTGGGAGATGCGCAAGTAGACCAGCTCCACCAGTTCCAGGCCGAGCGAACTCTGCGCCAGGGCCTGGCCCGTGGCGATCAGGCCCTGGTAGGCGGCGGGCGAGAGGGTGGAAAACGGCAGGCGCAGTTGGCTCATGGCTTACTCCAGGTAGTGGTCACCAGGTGGGCGAGATGGCTTCACGGAAGTGTTGTTCACGGGCGGTCGCCAGGGTCCGGCAATGTCGGACGGGCCCTTCAGGTAGCTGAGTGCCCAAAGCCCTGGCGAGCATTTCCGGGAAAGCTGCGCTCACTCTAGGCAGCCGATGGCCTAGGCTATAGAGCCAAGAAAGACACAAACGACCAGGCCATGACCCTGAATGCCGCCCTCGACAGCCGCCTCGCCCTGCCTCTCTATCGGCAGCTCTATCAGCGCTTTCGTCAGGCACTGGACGACGGGCGTTTGCGTCCCGGTGATCGGGTACCGGCGGTGCGTGCCCTGGCGGCGGAGCTGAACGTGGCGCGGGGAACGGTGGAGATGGCCTACCAGCAGCTGATCGCCGAAGGCTTCCTGCTGCCACGCGGCCCGGCCGGAACCATCGTCTCGCCCCAATGGAGTCGCTCCGCTGCACCGCCACCGATGAACCCCGTCGCACCTCGGATGCTGACGACCCATGCTGGCGGGCCACCCCTGCCCCTGCAGCTGGGCCTGCCCGCCCTGGATGCCTTTCCGCGCAAGGTATGGACACGCCTGGCCGCGCGGCAACTGCGCCACCAGGGGCTGGAAGGGCTGGTCTATCCCGATGCCAGGGGTCATGCCGGCCTACGCACGGCCATCGCCACCTACCTGGGGTTGTCCCGGGGCATCGCCTGTCATCCAGCACAGGTGTTCGTCTGCGCGGGCTATAGCGCCTGCCTGGACCTGGTCGTCCAGACGCTGCTAACGCCCGGCGATGCCTGCTGGTTCGAGGAACCCGGCTATTTCATCGCCCGGCGCGCTTTGCAGACCGCGGGTCTCGAGCTGATTCCGGTGCCGGTGGATGACGCAGGACTGGATGTGGCCGCCGGTTTAGCCCAGGCACCCACGGCGCGCTGCGCGCTGGTTACCCCCAGCCATCAGAGTCCGTTGGGCGTAGCCCTGTCGCTGCCCCGGCGACTGGCGCTGCTGGACTGGGCACGGCGCCAGCATGCCTGGATCATCGAAGACGACTACGACAGCGAGTACCGCTACCAGGGCAAGCCGCTGCCGGCGCTCAAGAGTCTGGATGACCAAGGACGGGTACTCTATGCCGGCACCTTCAGCAAGGTGCTGTTTCCCGGTCTGCGCCTTGCCTACCTGGTCGTGCCGCCCGAGCAGATCGAGGCCTTCACCCTTAGCGCCGATCACCTGCACAACCACGCGCCCCAGTTGCTGCAGGCCACGGTGGCAAGCTTTCTCGAAGAAGGGCATTTCGCTCGTCATCTCAACCGCATGCGTACCCTCTACCGGCAGCGTCGCCAGTGGCTGGCCGAGGCGCTGCTGGCAACCAACACCCCGGGGGTCCAAGTCGAGCTCCGGGCGGGCGGCCTACACCTGCTGGCACGCCTGATCGAGGGAGATGACCGCCCCTGGGCAACTGCCGCCCAGGCTGAGGGGTTGGCGGTCCAGGCCCTGTCACGCTGGTACCTGGAAACGCCAGAGCGGCAGGGCCTGCTGCTGGGCTTCACCAACGTCGCCAGCCCTGCGGAAGCCGCCGAACTGGCTCGGCGACTGGCTCGGCTGAGGAATGCCTAGGCAACGCAACCTTGCACCTCCGAACCGCTGCTCACGCAGGACGACCTCTCCTAGTAGGCAAGAGCCGGTTCCCGCTCGCCTCTGGCGCACCCTCTGCGCCACCTGACGCCAACCGCAAAAATGTTTACTGCGTCACATAAAACTTTTTCCTGCCTCTTCGCTCAAACACCCAGCTCGAAGGCTCTGGCCTGCACCTCTTCAGTCGAAACCGTGCTGCTTTCGCTGTACTCCGAGAGCGCGCCGAGCGAGCCACACCTTTCAGCGGTACCTGCACTACCAGGAGCCACGCTTCCCCGCCGTCGGCACAAGACACGGATCAGTCGCGTTCCCCTCCGCTAGCTCGCTGTACCCCCAACCGTCTGCCCGATGGGCCTGAGTCGACTACCTAGCGCTTGAGGTTTTCCCATGCTGCAACAGCTGACCATCTCGAACAAACTCAAACTCGGCTTCGGCGCGATCCTGGTCATCATCCTGGCGCTGATCCTGGCGGCCAGCCAGGGCTTCAACCAGGTCAATTCGGCGGTCCAGCAGAACATCCATTCCTACCACGTACTGCAGGATTCCGACGCCGCGCTGTTGGCGCTGGTCAACATGGAAACCGGGATGCGCGGCTTCGCCCTGACCGGCAAGGACGAATTTCTCGATCCTCTCAACCAGGGGAAACGCCAATTCGCCGAGCAGTTGCAGGAGCTGACCCAGCTCACCCGTGACAATCCCGAGCAGCAGGCCAGCCTGGTACAACTGGGTCAGGCCGAGGCGCAGTGGCACCAGGAGTCGGTGCAGCAGATCCTGGCGCTGCGGCGGCAGGTCAATGCTGGCAGCCAGCCGCTGGACGTCCTCACCAGCCGCATCGCCACCGCCCAGGACAAGGGCAAGATGGACGACATGCGTGACGTGCTGGGCCAGATCAAGACCCGTGAGACCCGCCTGCTGGACAGCCGTACCGAGTCGATGCAGGACGCCAAGCAGCACGCCATGCTGATCCTGATCAGCGGGGGCATTCTCGCCACCCTGCTGGCCCTGGTTATCGCCTGGTCGCTGTCGCGGACGGTGGTCGGCCGCCTGGCCCAGGCCGTCACCGTCGCTCGCGCCATCGCCGCGGGCCAGCTGGATTCGCCGATCCCGGCCGCGGGTCGCGATGAGGTGGGCCAACTGCTCGGCGCCTTTGGCCAGATGCAGGAAAAGCTGCGCGCCATGATCCAGGGCATCAAGCAGGGGACCGACCAGCTGGTCGCCGCCGCCCACACCATCTCCGCCAATTCCCAGCAGCTGTCGGCCGCCGCCCAGGAGCAGTCCAGTGCCGCCTCCAGCATGGCCGCTACCGTGGAGGAACTGACCGTGAGCATCAATCACGTGGCGGACAACGCCGGGGAAGCCCACGACCTCTCCAGCCAGTCGGGCCGCCTGGCCCAGGACGGCGGCCAGACCATCCAGGCCTCGGTGGACAGCATGAGATCCATTGCCGGCACGGTGCAGTCCTCGGCCACGCGCATCGGCGAGCTGGGCGAGCACTCCGAGCGGGTGTCCTCCATCGTCAGCGTGATCAAGGGCATCGCCGACCAGACCAACCTGCTGGCGCTCAACGCGGCCATCGAAGCGGCGCGGGCCGGCGAACAGGGCCGCGGCTTCGCCGTGGTGGCCGATGAGGTTCGCCAGCTGGCGCAACGCACCACCAACTCCACCCAGGAGATCGCCGCCATGATCGAGAAGATCCAGGCCGCGACCCAGGCCGCCATGAGCGACATGGAGGTGGGCGTACGCCAGGTCAACGGCGGCGTCGACCTGGCCAACCAGGCCGGCGAGGCGGTGGTCAGCATCAATGCGTCCTCGGACAATGTGGTGCGGGTGGTCAACCAGATCTCCCTGGCGCTGCGCGAGCAGACTGCTGCCAGTCACGACGTCGCCCGTACCGTGGAGCGCCTGGCGCAGATGGCCCAGCAGAACAGTGAAGCCATCGACGAGACGGTGCAGACCGCCGTCTCCCTCGATGCCCTGGCCAACGACCTGAATCGCCAGATCGGCCAGTTCCGCTGCTAGCCCTTCACCCCGCGGATAGCGACCCCGGGCAGCTGCCGGGGTCAGGCCGTGAAATACCCCGCAACATTCACCTAGCGAAGCGGTCACACAGGCGTATCCCTCGAGGCCTGCGCCCTGCATGAAAACCCCGCGTCCCGCTGATCGTATTCCCCGCCTCAACCAACTGCGCAACCTGAAGATGGCCCGTTCCGCCCACGCCTATGTCCGCGGCAGCACCGTCCAGTTCTATGAGTGGCTGCACAGCCAACCCGGCCGCAGCCTGCCCAACGGGCCGGCGGTATGGATCTGTGGCGACTGCCACGCCGGCAATCTTGGCCCTACCGGCGACCTGCATGGTGCCACCGACGTCAATATCCGCGACCTGGACCAGACCGTGGTTGGCAATCCGGCCCATGACCTGGTGCGCCTGGCGCTGTCGCTGGCCACGGCGGCACGCGGCTCCGACCTGCCGGGCGTGACCACGGCGCGGATGCTCGAAGAAATGATGCGCGGCTACGAGATCGCCTTCGAAGACGACCTCGAGCGCGAGGTGCCGCGACCGGCCCAGGTCAAGGCTGGGATGCGCAGCGCGGTGCAACGCACCTGGAAGCACCTGGCCCGCGAGCGTATGGAAAACACCCGCCCCAAGCTTCCGCTGGGCAAGCACTTCTGGCAGCTGAGCAAGGCCGAGCGCCTGGCCATCGCCGAGCTGTGCGAGACCCCGGGTATCCATGCCCTGGTGACCTCGCTCAAGGGCCGCAGCCACGATAGCCGCGTCGAGCTGCTCGACAGTGCCTACTGGGTCAAGGGCTGCAGCTCCCTGGGCTTGCGCCGTTACGCCGTGCTGCTGGGCGTGGACGATGGCGACGATCAGGACTACTGCCTGATCGACGTCAAGCAGGCAGTGGCCGCCGCCGCTCCGCGCGTGGCTCACGCGACCATGCCACGCGATAACGGCAAGCGCGTAGTGGAAGGGGCACGCCAGCTCTCCCCCGCGCTGGGCAATCGCATGCTGGCGGTGCGCATGCTCGATCACTCCTTCTTCATCCGTGAACTGCTGCCCCAGGACCTCAAGCTGGAGCTGGACGAACTCAGCGCCCGCGAAGCCATGAGCGCCGCGGCCTACCTGGCGCGCGTGGTCGGTCGCGCCCACGCCCGACAGATGGACCTGGCCACCCGCGTGGAGTGGATGAGCGATCTGCAACGCAATCGCACCCGCACCCTGGATGCCCCCTCCTGGCTATGGAGCAGCGTGGTGCAGCTGGTGGGCGCCCACGAGATGGGCTACCTCGCCCATTGCCGCGCCTATGCGCTGGAGCATGCGCAGGACTGAGCTCGTCGTGAAGCCGGCCTGAGGCTGTCCGCCTCAGGCCAGGCTCTTGCCATGGTCCTCCCCTGGGACCTGCCCGCCAGGCTCCGTCGGCCAGGGGCTGCGCTCATCTTCCGCTTTCCGCTTTCCGCTTGCCCCTTACCCGCTTCGTCGATCCAGGCAATCGCGCATTGTGCGATGTCTGCCCTTTAAATAAAATGAGACGCTTTATCATTTAGAGGCTGGCGCTCGCGCCAAGGATCTTCCATGCACCCTGCCCTGCCTGCCGGCTCGCCGACCGTCGCGCTGGACCAACTCTATCGCGACCATCATGGCTGGCTCAGTGGCTGGCTGCGCGGGCGGCTGGGCAATGCGCCGGATGCGGCGGATATCGCCCAGGACACCTACCTGCGCATCCTGACCTCCGGGCGCCTCCCAGGTCGCGACGACTCGCGGCGTTATCTGGTGCAGGTGGCCAAGGGACTGGTGATCGACCTCTGGCGGCGGCAAGAGGTGGAGCGCGCCTACCGTGAAGCCATCGCCCACCTGCCCGAAGCCCAGGTGCCGTCGCCGGAGACGCACTGGCTGATCGTCGACGCCCTGCTGCGCATCGATGCCATGCTCGACGGCCTGCCCGCGCCGGTACGGGAGGCCTTTCTGCTGGCGCAATTCCAGCGGCTGACCCTGGCCGAGATCGCGGTGCGGCTGGACCTGGCGGTGATCACGGTGCGCCGCCACATCCAGCGCGCCCTGGTCGCCTGCCTGGTGGCCAGCGAGGCATGACCCGTCCCGCGCCACGCCTGCTCGAAGAGGCGGCCGAGTGGCTGCTCACCCTCAATTTCGATGAAGCCGACGAGGCACAGCGCCAGGCCTTCGAGCGGTGGCGTGGGCAAAGCGAGGCCCATCGCGCCGCCTGGGCGCGGGCCGAACGGGTCATGGGCACCTTCGCCAGCGTTCCCACCGACATCGGTCAGCAGGTGGTGCGGCGTGCGGGTGACCGGACGCTCAGCCGGCGACGCACCCTGCGCCTGCTCACGGCCCTGCTGGTGGGGGTTCCTGGCGGCTGGCTGGCCCTGCATAGCCTGCCGCTGGGCGAACCGGAGGCCGACCTGGCCACCGCCACGGGCGAGCGCCGGAGCCTGGTGCTCGCCGATGGCAGTCAGCTGGTCCTGAACACCGCCTCCGCCCTGGACGTGCGCTTCGACGCGCAGGTGCGGTGCCTGCGACTGCGGCGCGGCGAGGTGCTGGTGACCACCCATACCGATCCCCTGGTGCCACGGCGACCGTTCGTGGTCAGCCTGGCGCAAGGCGAGGTCGAAGCCCTGGGTACCCGTTTCAGCATGCGCCTGGAGGAGGACCTCTGTCGGGTGGCGGTCTTTGCCCATGGCGTGGAAGTGAGGCCGCAGCAGGGCGCGGCCATACGCCTGGCCGCGGGGCAGCAGGCCTGGTTCGACGCCCGCGGCGTACAGCGCCTCGCCCCGGTGGACGAGGACGCCAGCCTCTGGACGCGTGGCATGCTGCTGGCCCACGACCGCCCCCTGGCCGAGGTGCTGGCGGAACTGGGTCGCTATCGCCCTGGGCTGCTGCGCTGCGACCCGGCGGTGGCCGAGTTGCGGGTATCCGGCGCCCTGTCGCTGGATGACACGGACCAGGCCTTGCTGGCGCTGGAACGCACCCTGCCGATCCGCGTCACGCGCCGCACCCGCTACTGGGTCGCGGTGGGTGCGCCCTGAACGGCAGCGGCGGATGAAAAAAATAAAGTGCGCCGCCCCTGAGCACTTTCCCGCGCTCGTCCGGGATAGCTGCAGACACCCTCATGGAGAGCGGTGGCAGCCCGCGCCTGGCGCGCTCTAGAGGACGGCAACACGACATGGCAAAGATCCACCGGCAGCAACCCGGCACCCGAGCCCTCACCCCACTGATCCTGGCCGCCGCCCTGCAGGGCGTGCCCCTGGCCGCTACTGGACTGGCCCTGCTGCCGCTGCCGGCCCTGGCCGCCGCGGAGGTGCGTGACTACCGGGTTCCCGCCGGTCCGCTGACTGCGGTGCTGGCCCGTTTCGCCGCCACCGCCGGGGTCCAGCTGGTATTCGATCCGGCGCCGCTGGCCGGGCGCAGCAGTCCGGGACTGCAGGGCCGCTATACCCTCGACCAGGGTTTCGAGCGCCTGCTGCGTGGCAGCGGCTATCGCTGGAGCGAACGTGGCGCCGGCATCTATGCCTTGGAAGCCGGCAGCGCCGAGACCGCCCTGGCCATGCCCGAAACCACCATCCAGGCCAGCGCCACGGGCGGTGGCGCGGATGTCGGCTACCAGCGCCCGGTCAGCACCAGTACCACGCGCCTGGGCCTGACAGAGCGGCAGACACCCCAGGCGATCACCACCCTGACCCGCGACCAGGTCGAGGATTTCCGCCTGCAGAGCATCAAGGAAGCCTTGCGTGCCGCCCCATCGGTGACCGTCGAGCAAACCGAGACCGACCGCACCCAGTTCACCTCGCGCGGCTTCGACATCAACAGCTTCCAGTACGACGGCATGGGCATGCCCTTCGTCAGCACCACCCTGGTGGGCGACCAAGACCTGGCCGAATACGAGCAGGTGGACGTCCTGCACGGGGCCAATGGCCTGATGAGTGGCACCGGCAATCCCTCCGCGGCGGTCAACTTCGTGCGCAAGCGGCCCACCGCCGAGTTCCAGGCCAGGCTCGGCGCCAGCGTCGGTTCCTGGGACAACCGCCGGGTGGATGCCGATGTCTCCGGGCCCTTGACGGAGACCGGCAACGTGCGCGGGCGCTTCATCTACGCCCACGACAAGGGTAATTCCTGGCTGGATCGCTATGGTCATGAAAAGAACGTTGCCGCCGGCCTGGTGGCCTTCGACCTCAGCGACGCCGATACCCTGACCCTCGGCTTCTCCCAGCACAACAGCGACGCCAACGGCAGCTCCTGGGGCAACCTGCCGCTGGCCGATGTGGACGGCAATCCCCTCCACTACGGCAGTCGCAGCGCCAGTGTCGGCCAGGACTGGACCTACTGGAATCTGGACACCCAGCGCGTCTTCGGCGAATTCACCCACGACTTCGGCAACGGCTGGCAGGGTACCCTCACGGCGACCGGCGTCACCGAGCGGCAGAACGCCGACATGTACTACCTCTTCGGAGTCAGTGGCGATGACGCCACCGCCTTCGGCGACCACTCCGCCAGCAAGGCGCACCAGCTGATCGGCGAGGCCAGGCTGTCCGGCCCCTTCCAGCTGTTTGGCCGTGACCACGAACTCACCCTGGGCGCCAGCTACGGCCGGACCCACCAGAAGCTACGCGAAAAGATCCTCGCCGAGGACGGCTACTACCCCACCACCCTCTCCGGCTCCCTGGCCGGCGTCCCCGAGCCGTCGCTGCAATACACCGACGATATCGGCCATACCCAGGATTTCACCGATCGCCAGAAGAGCCTGTTCGCCGGTGCCCGCTTCAACCTGATCGACGATCTGCACTGGATCGTGGGCGCGCGGATGCTCAGCGCCGATGCCAGCGGCCTGAGCTATGGCGACGATTACTACACCCGCGTCCATGGCGAAGTCACCCCCTACACCGGCCTGGTCTACGACCTGAGTCCGCAGTGGAGTCTCTATGCCAGCTGGACCAAGATCTTCAGCCCGCAATACAGCTTTGGGCTGGATGGTCGGCTGCTCGACCCGCTGGAGGGCAAGAGCCTGGAAGCCGGCATCAAGGGCGGCCTGTTCGACGATCGCCTGAGCCTCACCGCCGCGGTGTTCAAGACCGAGCAGCGCAACGTCGCCTCGACCTCGGTGCTCACGGGTTCGCGTACCCTCTACGACACCACCGACTACCGGAGCCATGGCCTGGAGCTGCAGGCCTCCGGCGAGGCGCTGCCCGGCCTGGACCTGCTGGCGGGCTACACCTATGTGCGCATCGACGACGCGGACGGCGAGCGGGCGCGCAAATTCGTGCCCAGCCACAGCCTGCGTGGCCTGGCGACCTATCGCCTGCCGGGCCTGCCCCAGGCCAAGGTCGGCGCGCGGCTGAGATGGCAGAGCGGTATCGAGAACGACAACAACAGCCGCATCCACCAGAACGCCTATGCGCTGGTGGATCTGCTGGGCAGCTACGACTTCGACGAACACTGGAGCACCCAGCTCAATCTCAACAACCTCACCGACCGCAAATACCTGCTGTCGCTGTACAACAACGCCACCAGCGGCAACTACGGTGCGCCGCGCAACGCGACGCTATCGGTCAGCTACACCTTCTGAGCCCGCTGCAACCTTGAGCCTGGGCAACCGGACGATGAGACCTCTGTCCCGTCGTCCGGTATCGCCCGGCGATCCTTTGCGCCGTGCCGCGGTCCGAATCTGCACGCTCTCAGACAAGGTTTCCGCCCGTCATGCCCTCCTCCCCCCGTCCCGGTTTCGTCTCCGTCCGCGGTGCCCGCGAGCACAACCTGAAGAACGTCGACGTGGACATCCCCCGCGATGCCCTGGTGGTGTTCACCGGGGTGTCCGGCTCGGGCAAGTCGTCGCTGGCCTTCGGCACCCTCTATGCCGAGGCCCAGCGCCGCTACTTCGAATCGGTGGCGCCCTATGCGCGGCGGCTGATCGACCAGGTGGGGGTGCCCCAGGTGGAGGCCATCGAAGGCCTGCCGCCGGCGGTGGCCCTGCAACAGCAGCGCGGCCAGCCCAATAGTCGTTCGTCCATGGGCAGCGTGACCGGGCTCTCCAGCCTGGTGCGGATGCTCTATTCCCGCGCCGGTCGCTACCCCGCCGACCAGCCGATGCTCTATGCCGAGGATTTCTCGCCCAACACGCCCCAAGGCGCCTGCCCCGAGTGCCACGGCCTGGGCCGGGTCTACGAGGTGACGGAAGCTTCCATGGTGCCGGACCCCTCGCTGACCATCCGCCAGCGCGCCATCGCCGCCTGGCCCACCGCCTGGGGCGGGCAGAATCTGCGCGATATCCTGGTCACCCTGGGCTATGACGTCGACATTCCCTGGCGCGACCTGCCGCAGAAGCAGCGCGACTGGATCCTTTTCACCGAGGAGCAGCCCACCGTCCCGGTCTATGCCGGCCTCACCCCCGAGCAGGCCCGCGCCGCGCTCAAACGCAAGGCCGAGCCCAGCTACCAGGGCACCTACACCGGCGCGCGGCGCCATGTGCTGCACACCTTCGCCAATTCCCAGAGCGCCAAGATGAAGCAGCGCGCGGCGCGCTTCATGATTGGCCAGACCTGCCCGCTGTGCCACGGCAAGCGGCTGACCCGGGCGGCGCTCTCGGTGACCTTCGCCGGCCTGGACATTGGCGAGCTGTCACGCCTGCCGCTGGATGACCTGAGCGTGCTGCTGCGCCGGGTGGCCGCGGGGGATTTCGACGACACCCAGGACAGCAGCGTGCTGGACGCCAAGGCCGGTAAGCAGGATCGCGCCCGGCGCAAGGCCGCTGGCGGCAGCGATCACGCCAGTGCCCCGGACGTGCGCCGTACCCCCGATCTCTCGCCGGAGAAACGCCTGGCCGCCCAGCGCATGGCCACCGAATTGCTGGAACGGCTGCAGACCCTTACCCGCCTGGGCCTTGGTTATCTGGCCTTGGAGCGCAGCACCACTACTCTTTCCTCCGGTGAATTGCAGCGCCTGCGCCTGGCCACCCAGTTGGTGTCCCAGCTGTTCGGCGTGGTCTATGTGCTGGACGAGCCTTCCGCTGGCCTGCATCCGGCCGATGGCGAGTCCCTGCTGGAAGCCCTCGACGGCCTCAAGGCCCAGGGCAATTCGCTGTTCGTGGTGGAGCACGACCTAGCCACCATGAAACGTGCCGACTGGCTGGTGGATGTCGGTCCCGCGGCCGGCGAAGGCGGTGGCCGGGTGCTCTACAGCGGTCCCCCCGCGGGTCTGGCCGAGGTCGCGGAGTCGGTGACGGCGCGCTACCTGTTCGCCGCGCCGCAACGCGAGACCCGACCACCCCGCGAACCCCAGGGCTGGCTGCGCCTGGCCGGGGTCACCCGCAACAATCTGCAGGGGCTGGACGCCGCCTTTCCGCTGGGCTGCCTGACCGCGGTGACCGGCGTCTCCGGTTCCGGCAAGTCCAGCCTGGTCAGCCAGGCGCTGCTGGAGCTGGTAGGCGCCGAACTGGGCCAGCGCGCCGCCGAGGACGGGGACGAAACGCCGGAACTGGACGGCGACGCCCTGCCCGCCACCACCGGCCAGGTGGTCGATGGCCTCGGCGGTATCCGCCGGCTGGTACCGGTGGACCAGAAGCCCATCGGCCGCACCCCACGCTCCAACCTGGCCACCTACACCGGGCTGTTCGACGGGGTGCGCAAGCTGTTCGCCGCCACCCCCGAGGCCCAGGAACGCGGCTTCGATGCCGGGCGCTTCTCCTTCAACGTCGCCAAGGGCCGCTGCCCGACCTGCGAAGGCGAGGGCTTCGTCAGCGTCGAGCTCCTGTTCATGCCCAGCGTCTACGCCGCCTGCCCCACCTGCCAGGGCGCGCGCTACAACCCCGAGACCCTGGAGGTGCGCTGGCAAGGCAAGACCATCGCCGAGGTCCTGGGTCTGACGGTGGACGAGGCCCTAGCCTTCTTCGCCGAGGAAGCCCCGGTGGCGCGGGCGCTGCGGGTGCTGGTCGACATCGGCCTGGGCTACCTGCGCCTGGGTCAACCGGCCACCGAACTCTCCGGTGGCGAGGCCCAGCGCATCAAGCTGGCCACCGAGCTGCAGCGCACCAGCCGTGGCACTACCCTCTATGTGCTTGACGAACCCACCACCGGCCTGCACCCGGCCGACGTGGAGCGGCTGATGCGCCAACTGCACGGCCTGGTCGACGAAGGCAATACCGTGGTGCTGGTGGAGCACAACCTGCAGGTGGTGGCCGGCAGCGACTGGCTGATCGACATCGGTCCCGGCGCCGGCACGGCGGGCGGCCGCATCGTTGCCTGCGGCACGCCGCGCGCAGTGGCGGAGGATCCCGCCAGCCCCACGGCGCCCTATTTGCGGCCCTTGTTCGACGCCTGAACCGAGCGGCGCTGACGGATACCCAACAGGCGTTGGAACGGCGGGCACTCCAGGTAGCGGGGTGCCGGGCAGACGGCAGCGTGGCGCACGCCGTCGCGCAGGGCGGTGGGCCGGCCCAGGGTGGGCTCTACCAGGCATTCGCCTTGAAGTCACCCTGGGCTGGCTGCTGCACTGCCCTATCGGCATCGCCTGGACTGGCTTGCCGGTGCTGGCGAAGAACGTGGCCGACGATGGCGAACGGCTCTCCCGAGGCCACGTCCCTGGTTACACTGGAGCCCCCGACCTGCGCTGAGACGACGCCATGAAAACGCTGCTGGTCATCGGCATAGGCGCCGGCGATCCCGACCACCTCACCCTCCAGGCCATCAAGGCGCTGAATCGCGCCCGGGTGTTCTTCCTGTTCGACAAGGGCGCCGAGAAGGACAGCCTGATCCACCTGCGCGAAACGGTTTGCGCCCGCCACATCCGCGAACCGGGCTATCGCTTCGTTAGCGCGCCCATCCCCGAACGTCGCCGCGAGGGTGACTACCGCCAGGCGGTGGACGACCTCAACACCGCCAAGCAGAGGCTGATGGCGCGGATGATCGAGGAGGAACTGGGGCCGGACGACTGCGGTGCCTTCCTGGTGTGGGGCGATCCGGCGCTGTACGACAGTACCCTGCGCATCCTCGCCGCCCTCCGGCGTGAGGGGCACCTGGTTTTCGACTACGAGGTGATCCCCGGGATCTCCAGTGTCCAGGCCCTGGCCGCCCGTCATCGGGTGCCGCTCAATCGCATCGGCCAGGCGCTGGAGATCACCCCCGGTCGGCGCCTGGAGCGCTTTCCCGCCCACCTCGACAGCCTGGTGGTGATGCTCGACGCCCACGAAGCCTATCGCCGCCTGGACGAGCCCGGCCTGCATATCTACTGGGGTGCCTATGTGGGCACGGCGGACGAGATCCTCATCGCCGGACCGCTGCAGGAGGTGGCCGAGACCATCCACCAGACCCGCAGCGCTGCGCGTGCCCGGCATGGCTGGATCATGGATACCTATCTGCTCTGCCGGGGGCCGGCAGACGCCTGAGCCGCTACCGTGCGTCCCTTAGCCGGCGATCCAGATGGATGGTCCGCCAGGGCAAGGCCGATTCCCGCTCGACGACCCGAAAGCCCTGGCCAAGCCAGAAGGCCTCGGCACCGGGCAGGAAGGGATGGGTGTGCAGGTAGAGACGCGCCACGCCGTCCCGCCCTGCCTGTGCCAGCAGCGCGCCGAACAGCCGTCGCCCCAGGCCCTGGCGCCGGTAGGGGGGTGCGACATACAGGCGAACCACTTCGACCACCCGCTCGCCAGGATAGGCCAGCTGCGGAAAACGCCGGTCATAGGGCCGATAGGCGATGCTGCCGATGGGCTTGCCAGAAGCGTCGCGAGCGATCAGCAGGCAGCCTTGGCCAACGCCATAGTGATCGGCGAAAAGACGCAGATCCCTCGGCACCGCTGCGGCGTCGGCGCGGCTGGCGAACACCTTGCGATAGCTCGCCAGCAGAAAGGTGGCTATCCCGTCATCCGCTGAGATGACCCGATCCAGGGTGATGATTGGCGCTTCGCTCATGGTCTCTTCTGGTCTGGGCGGCCCATGGGGGCGCGACATTTCGGCGCAGGGCGGCGCCCGCCGGGCTGTGCGCTGCCTACGACGATGATACAGTCCCCTGTCATGAAAACCGTCCGTTCCCCACGCGCTTCGCTCGCCTGGATGCTGCTCGCCTGCATCCTGTTGAACGGACTCGTCTGCGCCCTGGGCCACGGTCAGATGCTGGCGCGCCTTACCCTGCCGGCCTCGCCCCTCTCCACGCAGGTGCACGAGCACCACCAGGGTGCCCAGTCGCAGGCGGCCCAGGACGACATGGCCGGCATGCACGCCGGCCTGCCGGGTGGCAGCATCACCACGCTCTCGCCCACCGGCGATTGCGTCTTTGCCGCCACCCTGTTCCTGGCCACCCTGCTGGCCATCGCCCTGCAATGGCTGCTGCGGCCCGGCGATCCCCATCGCCGCCGCTACCAGAGCGCCCTGCCGCCCCCGCCACGGGCCTATCGCTCCGCGCTTCACCCCCAGGCCCCCTGACGCCTCGGCTACGAAAACTGCTGTGCTCTTTTTTCGTAATCCCGCACGCGGCCAACGGCTGGCCGCGTGCCGACCCGTGGTGAACGCTATGACTTCGCACCCCTCCGCTCCGGCCGCCAAGACGCCGGGGCCGCTGCTGCAACTGCTGGCGCGGCTGCATTTCCTGATTGGCCTCTTCATCGGCCCCTTCCTGCTGGTGGCCGCCGCCAGCGGCCTGCTCTATGCCCTGACGCCGCAACTCGAAGCACGCCTCTATGCCGAGGCCCTGCACACCCCCAGTCGCGGTGAGACGCTGCCGCTGGCCGAGCAGATCCGTGCTGCCCAGGCGGTGGCGGGCCCGGCCTTGAGCCTGGGCGCCGTGCGTCCGGCCCCGGCGGTGGGCGACACCACCCGGGTGATGTTCAACGATCCGTCCCTGGGCGAATCGGCCCATCGCGCCCTCTTCGTCGATCCGGTCACCGGCGCCATTCGTGGCGACCTGACCGTCTATGGCACCAGCGGCATCCTGCCACTGCGCACCGCCATCGATCAGTTCCACCGCAGCCTGCTGCTGGGTGAGCCCGGACGTCTCTACAGCGAACTGGCCGCCTCCTGGCTATGGGTCGCCGCCCTCGGCGGCCTGACGCTCTGGCTGGTGCGCCGCCGCCAGCGCCGGCCGGCACGAGGGCTACGCGGCCTGCATGCCAGCACCGGTGTCTGGCTGCTGGGCGGGCTGCTGTTCCTGTCCGCCACCGGCCTGACCTGGTCGCGCTTCGCCGGCGACAACATCGGCGTGCTGCGCGCCCACTACGGCTGGTCCACCCCCAGCGTGAAGACCGCCCTGGGCAACGCCCCAACCCCGGCCATGTCCCACGACGAGCATGCTGAGCACCATGGCCATGGCGCCATGCACATGGCCAAGGCGCCGTCGCTGGATCCGACCACCTTCGACCAGGTGCTGGCCAGTGCCCGTGCGGCCGGTATCGACGCCGGCAAGCTGGAGATCCGCCCGGCCCGCAGTGACGACAAGGCCTGGACGGTCAGCGAAATCGATCGCCGCTGGCCGACCCGGGTGGACGCCGTCTCCGTCGATCCGACCAGCCTGAAAGTGGTGGATCAGGTGCGCTTCGCCGAGTACTCGCTGCCAGCCAAGCTGACCCGCTGGGGCATCGATGCCCACATGGGCGTGCTGTTCGGCCTGGCCAACCAGCTGGTGCTGGTGGCCATCGCCCTGGGGCTGCTGGTGATGACCGTATGGGGCTACCTGCTCTGGTGGCGCCGCCGTCCCACCCGCGACCCGGCGCAACCCGGCCTGATCGCCCTCTGGCGGCAGCTGTCGCCCCTGCCGCGCCTGCTGGTCCCGGCGACGGCCCTGCTGCTCGGCCTGTGCCTCCCGGTGCTCGGCGGCAGCCTGCTGCTGTTTCTGCTGCTGGACACCCTGCTCGGCCTGCGCGGCCCGGCTCTGCGTGCGGAGGCAGGTTCGGCCTGAGGTGGGGATGGATAATTGTTGGGCTTCGCTGCGCTCAGCCCAACCTACGCAGCTACCTCCTCACCTAGCCGTAGCGTGGAAAACCGCGCAGCGTTTTCCACCTGTGCCCATGCCGCACACGTGGAGCGCAGCCTCCCGCTCACACCAATCCGCCCCCTCTCCCTCTGGGAGAGGGCTGGGGTGAGGGCCCGTCCCCAATCGCAACCGTAGCGTGGAAAACCGCGCAGCGTTTTCCACCTGGGCCCATCCCGAACGCGTGGAGTGCAGCCTCCCGCCCGCGCCAGGCGGCCCCCTCTCCCTCCGGGAGAACGCTGGGTGAGGGTCCGCCCAACACCAATCGTCACTCCAGAAACCGCCCCCCAGACCATCCATCGGCACACCCCATTCGAGGCTGGCACGCTCCAGCGAGACGCTTATAGTTATCGCAATCCCCAACGAGCAAGGATCTGCCCATGCCCCGACTGCTGCACGTGATAGGTTCGCCCCGCCAGGATCGCTCCGCCTCCCTGGACGTCGCCAACGCCTTTATCCAGGCCTGGCAGGACAGGCATCCAGACGCCGAGGTGGACACTCTCGATGTCTGGCACTGCGACCTGCCGGAATTCGACGGTCCCATTCTCGACGCCAAGTACGCCGGTATCCAGGGCGAGTCCCTGAGCGCCGAGCAGGCGCACGCCTGGACGGTCGCCAAGGCGCTGGCGCAGCGCTTCAAGGCTGCCGATGTACTGCTGTTCGGCGTGCCCTGTTGGAATTTCGGCATCCCCTACAAGCTCAAGCAGCTGTTCGACGTGGTCAGCCAGAAAGACCTGCTATTCACCTTCGACGAGCGCGGCCTCAATGGCCTGCTCGGCGGTCGCCAGGCACTGGTGATCGCTGCCCGCGGTGCGGCCCTGGATCGCCAGGAGCACCAGGAGTCCTATCTGCGCACTTGGTGCGAGATGGTCGGCATCGACCGGATGCACACCGTGGTGGTGGAAAAGACCCTATTCGGTGCCGAGGTCGATCAGGCTTCGCGCGACCAGGCCAAACAGGACGCCGTGGCGCTGGTGAGCAAGCTCTGATCGCTGGCTGCAGGGGCTACCCTCACCCCAACCCTCTCCCAAGGGGAGAGGGGGCAAATCGGCGCGTGCGAACAGTCTCGTAGGTTGGGCCGAGCGCAGCGAAGCCCAACACCCCTCCCCACATCAAGCCCCTCAGCGATGCCGGGTCGTCGAGCTCAGCTTGTACCTGTCGCCCGGATGCAGCAGCCGTACATAGCTGACCAGGTGTTCGTCCGACCAGGTGCGGCGGATCATCGACAGGCAAGCCGCCCCCTCGGCGATCTCCAAACAGCGCGCCGTCTGGGCGTTAGCCAGCACCGCCTCGACGATATGCTCCACATCACTGATCGGACAGCTGGCCACCAGTACCTCGTTGGGCGTCTGGCGACTGAAATCACTCTCCAGATAATGCGGCACCCAGCGCGGATTGACGTAGCGGTCTTCCAGCTGGATGGGCACGCCATCCTCGCGGTGTACCAGGATGCTGTGAAAGACCTGACTGCCGATCCGCAGCCCCAGGCGCAGGGCCACCTCGTCATCGGCGGCGACGGCCTCGCTGCGCAGCACCTCGTTGGAATACTGGTGCCCCCGGGCACGTACCTCGGCAGCGATGTTCATCACCTCGTGCAGCGAGGATTCGGCCTTGCGCTCGATGACGAAGGTGCCGAGGCCCGCCTGGCGCATCAGGTAGCCCTGTTGCACCAGGCGGGTGATGGCCTTGTTGGCGGTCATGCGGCTGACGGCGAAATCCCGCGCCAGCTGTTCTTCGGTGGGGATCTGGTGATGCACCGGATAGGCACCACCCTGGATGCGTTCGAGCAGGAAGTCCTCGATCACCTTGTAGCGCGGGGGTGTCGTGCTGCTCACGCGAACTCCAGGCCGGAAAATGGGAAGCCGATGATAACGCGCGGTCCGGCCTTCTGGCTGCCGGACCGCGTCCGTCTCAGAGACTGGGCAGCAGCCGCGGCGTGACCAGCGCGTTCAGGCAGCCGCTGGCCAGCAGAGCGCTGGCGGCCTCGATGTCCGGGGCGAAGAAGCGGTCTTCCTGATAGTAGGGCACCCGCTCGCGCAGGATGCTGCGCGCCCTTTCCAGTCGCTCCGAACTCTTCAGGCCGTGACGGAAATCCAGGCCCTGGCAGGCGCCCAGCCACTCGATGGCGAGGATGCCACGCACGTTCTCGGCCATGGCCCACAGGCGCTTGCCGGCGTTGGGCGCCATGGACACGTGGTCTTCCTGGTTGGCCGAGGTGGGCAGGCTGTCGACGCTGGCCGGATGGGCCAGCGCCTTGTTGTCGCTGGCCAGGGCCGCCGCGGTGACCTGGGCGATCATGAAACCGGAATTGACCCCGCCGTTCTCCACCAGGAAGGGCGGCAGCTGGGACATGTGCCTATCCATCATCAGCGAGGTGCGCCGCTCCGACAGGGCGCCAATCTCGGCCAGCGCCAAGGCCAGATTGTCGGCGGCCATGGCCACCGGCTCGGCGTGGAAGTTGCCGCCGGAGATGACATCGCCCTCCTCGGCGAATACCAGGGGGTTGTCGGACACGGCGTTGGCTTCGACCTCCAAGACCTCGGCCGCCTGGCGCAGTTGGGTCAGGCAGGCGCCCATCACCTGGGGCTGGCAGCGCAGCGAATAGGGATCCTGGACCTTGTCGCAATTGGCGTGGGAGCGGGAGACCTCGCTGCTGGCGGTGAGCAGTTCGCGATAGGCCGCGGCCACGTCGATCTGGCCGCGCTGGCCCCGCGCGGCATGGATGCGCGCATCGAAGGGCGCCCGGGAACCGAGCATGGCCTCGACGCTCAAGCCGCCGCAGACCGTGGCCGCGGCAAACAGGTCTTCGCCTTCGAACAATCCGCGCAAGGCATAGGCGG
Organism: Pseudomonas sp. JBR1; assembly: GCF_028198185.1. Classification (NCBI taxonomy): domain Bacteria; kingdom Pseudomonadati; phylum Pseudomonadota; class Gammaproteobacteria; order Pseudomonadales; family Pseudomonadaceae; genus Pseudomonas; species Pseudomonas sp. JBR1. Next base: position 4,897,011 of record NZ_CP116340.1, on the reverse strand, counting down.
TGGACACCTGGGTGCCATTGAGCAGCGCCAGGCCCTCCTTGGCGGCCAGGGTCAGGGGTTCGAGACCCGCCACCGCCAGCGCCTCGCGGGCCGGCAGCCACTGGCCCTGGTAACGCGCCTTGCTCTCGCCGATCAGCACCAGCGACATGTGCGCCAGCGGCGCCAGGTCACCCGAGGCGCCCACCGAGCCCTTGAGCGGGATATGCGGATAGACCTCGGCGTTGATCAGGCCGATCAGGGCTTCGATAACCTGGCGGCGGATGGCGGAAAAGCCACGGGCCAGGCTGTTGACCTTGAGCAGCATGATCAGCCGCACCAGGTCGTCGTCCAGCGCCTCGCCCACGCCAGCGGCATGGGACAGGACGAGGGAACGCTGCAGCTTTTCGAGATCCGCCGGCGCGATCCGTGTCGAGGCCAGCAGGCCGAAGCCGGTGTTGATGCCATAGGCAGTCCGGCCTTCGGCCAAGATGTTTTCCACGCAGGCCACGCTGGCGTCTATGGCCGCATAAGCCGCTGGATCCAGCTCGACGCGCAGTGGCTGCTGGTAGGCCTGGCGCAGCTGGGCCAGATCGAGGGTGCCAGGTTTCAGGGTCAGGGTGTTCATCGATCAGACTCCTTTGCCGATCATGGGCAGATTCAGGCCCTGCTCGCGGGCGCATTCGATGGCAATGTCGTAGCCGGCATCGGCGTGGCGCATCACCCCGGTGGCCGGGTCGTTGTGCAGGACCCGGGCGATGCGCGCCGCGGCGGCATCGGTGCCATCGCAGACGATGACCATGCCGGAGTGCTGGGAAAAGCCCATCCCTACCCCGCCGCCATGGTGCAGCGAGACCCAGGTAGCGCCGCTGGCGGTATTGAGCAGGGCATTGAGCAGCGGCCAGTCGGAGACGGCATCGGAGCCGTCCTGCATGGCTTCGGTCTCGCGGTTGGGGCTGGCCACCGAGCCAGAGTCCAGGTGGTCGCGACCAATGACAACGGGCGCCTTGAGTTCACCGCTGCGCACCATTTCGTTGAACGCCAGGCCCAGCTTGGCCCGCTGGCCCAGGCCGACCCAGCAGATGCGTGCTGGCAAGCCCTGGAAGGCGATGCGTTCACGGGCCATGTCCAGCCAGCGGTGCAGGTGGGCATCGTCGGGGATCAGCTCCTTGACCTTGGCGTCGGTGCGGTAGATGTCCTCGGGATCACCCGACAGCGCCGCCCAGCGGAAGGGACCGATGCCGCGGCAGAACAGCGGGCGGATATAGGCCGGGACGAAACCCGGGAAGGCGAAGGCATCGGCGACGCCGGCGTCCTGGGCCATCTGGCGGATGTTGTTGCCGTAGTCGAAGGTCGGGATACCCTGGCGCTGGAAGTCCAGCATGGCCTGGACATGCACGGCCATCGACTGCTTGGCCGCGGCCACCACCGCGGCTGGATCGGTCTGGGCGCGATCGCGGTATTGCTCCCAGCTCCAGCCAGCCGGCAGGTAGCCGTTGAGCGGGTCGTGGGCGCTGGTCTGGTCGGTCACCATGTCAGGACGCACGCCGCGGCGGACCAGCTCGGGGAGGATCTCGGCGGCGTTGCCCAGCAGCGCGACGGAAACCGCGGCCCCGGCGGCGGTGTGCCGGGCGATGCGCGCCAGGGCGTCGTCCAGGTCGCTGGCCTGTTCGTCCACGTAGCGGGTCTTGAGGCGGAAATCGATGCGGCTCTGCTGGCACTCGATGTTCAGCGAGCAGGCGCCGGCCAGGGTCGCGGCCAGTGGCTGGGCACCGCCCATACCACCGAGGCCCGCGGTCAGCACCCAGCGGCCGCGCAGATCGCCCTGATAGTGCTGGCGGCCGGCCTCGACGAAGGTCTCGTAGGTGCCCTGGACGATGCCCTGGCTGCCAATGTAGATCCAGCTGCCGGCGGTCATCTGGCCGTACATGGCCAGGCCCTTGGCATCCAGTTCGTTGAAATGCTCCCAGCTGGCCCAGTGCGGTACCAGGTTGGAGTTGGCGATCAGCACCCGCGGGGCATCGGCGTGGGTCTTGAACACCCCCACCGGCTTGCCCGACTGCACCAGCAGGGTCTCGTCGTCGCCCAGTTCCTTGAGGGTAGCGACGATGCGGTCGTAGCTTTCCCAGTTGCGCGCCGCCCGGCCGATGCCGCCGTAGACCACCAGTTCCTGGGGATTTTCCGCGACCTCGGGATCCAGGTTGTTCATCAGCATGCGTAGCGGCGCTTCGGTCAGCCAGCTCTTGGCATTGAGCTGGGTGCCGCGAGGGGCGCGAATCTCACCTTCACGAAAGCGGGTCATGGTGGTTCCTCTTTTGTTGTTTTCGAGGCGGGACCTAAACATCCAGCGCCAGGGTGTGGATCAACCGCGCTGCGACCCGGGCCGTGCGGCCGTCCTGATCGAGCGCGGGGTTGAGTTCGGCCACATCGGCCAGGCGCAGCTTGCCGCTGGCCTTGAGCCGGCGGACCAGCGGCTCCAGCAGCGCCAGGCCGACGCCATGGGCGGCGGGCGCGCTGACTCCAGGCGCGTCGCCTGCGGGCAGTACGTCTAGGTCGAACGTGAGATAAAGGGCATCACAGTCGGCGGCGAAGGCGTCGAGCTCCGCGCCGATGCGCGCCAGGCTGCCCTCGCGAATCTCGTGGTCTTCCTGGATCAGCACGTCCAGTTCGGCAGCGCGCCTGAGCAGCGTGCGGGTATTGGCCGCCTGACTCAGCCCTAGGCAGGCATAGCGAAAGGGCCAGCCGTGGCTGGTGCAGTGGGCGGCGATCTGAGCGAAGGGCGTACCGGAAGTGGGGCCTCGCGACGGATCGCGCAGGTCCAGATGAGCATCGAAGTTGACGATGCCAATACGCGGCTTGGGCATGGTCCTGGCCAGGTGCAGCGCCAGGCCCGACCAACTGGCCCAGGCCACCTCATGACCGCCCCCCAGCACCAAGGGCAGATGGCCGGCGTCCAGCAGCTGGCGTACGCCATCGGCCAGGCGCGCCTGGGCGCCCTCCAGATCGCCGTCGGCGCAGCGGACATCGCCGGCGTCATAGGCCGGCCCTTGCCGCTGCCAGGCCACGTTGGCCAGGGCGCGGCGCACGGCGGTGGGACCTTCGGCAGCGCCCACGCGACCCTGGTTGCGCCGTACGCCCTCGTCACAGGCGAAGCCCAGCAGGGCCACGCCCGGTACGCTGTCCACGGCGAGTGGCTGGATGCACTGGTGCCAGCGCAAGGCATCCGGCTCAGGATCGATGCGACCGCTCCAGATTTCCAGGGTCTGGCGATCAGCGAACACGCTGCACCTCCCCGGCGAAGACGCGCTGCCGCAAGCGACCCGGCCGCACCTCGTAGGCCAGTTCCGCCGGTTGATCGACGTCCCACAGGCAGAGATCCGCCGGGGCGCCCACCTGGATACGGCCCAACTCCGGGCGCCCCAGGGCCTGGGCGGCATGGGCGGTCAGGCCGGCCAGGGCCTCGCGTGGCGTGAGGCGAAACAGGGTGCAGCCCAGATGCGCGATCAGGGTAGGCAGATAGAGCGGCGAGGTGCCGGGATTGGCGTCACTGGCCAGGGCCATGGGCACCCCGTGCCGGCGTAGCAGCTCCACCGGTGGCTGCTGGGTTTCGCCCAGCATCAGGAAGGCACCGGGCAGGAGCACGGCGACGGTGCCGGCGGCGGCCATGGCGCGCACGCCGACTTCGTCGAGGTACTCCACATGATCCGCCGACAGGGCGCCCAGGCCCGCGGCCAGGGCGCTTCCGCCCAGATTGGACAGCTGCTCGGCATGGGCCTTGATCGGCAGGCCGTGCGCCCGTGCTGCCTGGAAGACCCGCTCGCATTGGGCCGGCGAAAAGGCGATCCCCTCGCAGAAGACGTCCACCGCATCGGCCAGACCCTCAGCCACTGCGGCGGGGATCATCTCCTGGCAGATCAGATCGACGTAGCCATCGGCATCGCCCTGGAATTCCGGCGGCACGGCATGGGCGCCCAGCAGCGTGGTCATCACCCGCACCGGCAGCGCCTCACCCAACTGGCGAGCGACACGCAGCAGGTTGAGTTCGTCGGCCACCGTCAGGCCGTAGCCGGACTTGATCTCCACGGTGGTGACACCCTCGTCGGCCAGGGCCTGCAAGCGCGGCAAGCTCAAGGCGAAGAGTTCCGCCTCGCTGGCCGCCCGGGTGGCGTGCACGGTACCCAGGATGCCGCCACCCGCGCGGGCGATTTCGGCGTAGCTGGCGCCTTCCAGACGCTGCTCGAATTCCCCGGCGCGCTGGCCGGCGTAGACCAGATGCGTATGGCAATCCACCAGCCCGGGCGTCAGCACCCCGCCCTGCCCGGCCAGCTCAGCCCCTTCGCCCAGTGCGGGCTGGAAGTCGGCTTCCGGCCAGAGCCCGACGATGCGGCCAGCGTCCACTCGAACGGCCATGGGCGTGGGCCAGGTCTGGAAGCCATCGAACAGGGTGACGTGGCGCCAGAGCAGCGTTTGGGGAGCGATGGCGGACATAAAAGGTCTCTCCGATTAATGTATATACATTTAATCGAGAGACAGATAATCGTCAAGCAGAGGCAATCTTCAGCCCTGTTTCTCTACCCAATCGAGCTCAGTCATGGGGAATCGGGGGAGCTACCGCAGAGAAGCGTCATTTTTGCTTTGTATAGACAATTACTTAGAAACCAGCTGCCGCAGCGAAGTCACTCCGATCGCTCAGGACGCTACAGCGGCGTCACCGTCACCTCCACCACCGGATCGTGGTGACCGCCACCGAGGATCACCCCGCGCAACGGCGAGACATCGGTGAAGTCGCGGCCCCAGGCCAGGGTGATGTGTTCGAGATCCGGCAGGACGTCGTTGGTGGGATCGAAGTCGACCCAACCCAGCACCGGACAATGCACGCTGATCCAGGCATGGGAGGCGTCGGCGCCGATCAGCCGCGGCTTACCGGGCGGTGGGCGGGTCAGCAGATAGCCGCTGACGTAGCGCGCCACCAATCCCAGGCCACGCAGGCAGGCCAGCATCAGGTGGGCGAAGTCCTGGCAGACGCCATGCCGATGCGCGAGCACCTCGCGCAGGGGCGTGGCCACCTGGGTAGCGGTGGCGTCGAAGCGGAATTCGCGATGGATCTTTTCCATCAGCGCCCGGCAGCCCAGCAACAGGGGCCGCCCGGGCGGAAAGCAGTCCTCGGCGAAGCGGGCGAAGATGCCGTCGAGGGGCACCGCCGGCGATTCGAAGCGAAAGTGATGCACCTCCAGCGCCACGCGGGCAGCCGGATAGCGCAGCCCGTCGCGCACCTGCTCCCAGGCGGGCGAGTCCGCAAGCGTGAGACCTGCGCGGGAGTCCACCTCCACGTCCAGTTCGGTCCCGACATAGAGTTCGTCGTGCGGGCGCTCGAAAGACAGTCGGGTCAGCGGATTGCCGAAGGCGTCCCAGGCGTCCTGGCGTTGCGTCGGCTGCGGCAGGATCGCCAGTTGCCGGGACAGGCAACGCTGCCAGGCGCAGTCGCGCGGCAACAGGTGCAGCAACTGCTGCGAGAGCGACACCGGCGCCTCGTAGCGGTAGTGGGTATCGTGCTGGATGCGATAGCGGACCGGGCTCATCACATGGATACCGTGCGCTGGCTGACCGCGTCGACATGGGCGAAGCAGCGATAGATGACCCGCTCGGACAGCTGGCTGCTGGCCCCGGCGATCTGCCGCAGCAGGCGCGCCAAGCCTTGCTGCACCTCGACCCGGCCGGCATCGCCGAACAGGGTGTTTTCCAGGGTGCCGAGGTCGAAGCGACGCAGCCGGTCATAGGCGTCGTGCAGTGCCGGATCGGGCGGCAGGCCATGGTAGCGCTCCAGATGCTCCACGGCGTTGATCAGCGCGTGCAGCTGGAAGCGGATCGAATAGGGGTTGTGCTCGTGCAGCATCAGCAAGTCCAGCACCGGGATCAACTGAGGCGCGGCCTGGTAGCGCGAGCGATAGGTGATGATGCTGTTGCCCAGCTCCAGCAGCCACTCCAGACCGGCCGCATCCCAGGTGGCGCCACCTTCGAGAAAGTGCGCCAGGCTGCCGGCGAGGAACTGCACCCGCTCGATGCGTCGGCCGATCATCAGAAAGCGCCAGCTCTCGTCGTGGGTCATGTCGTCGAAGGTGAAGCCGGCCACCGCGGCGAGCGCCATCACCAGCCGGTTGAGACTCTGCAGCGCTTCGCCCGGCTCGCTGCCTACCTGGCCCAGGCCATGGGCCTCGCGCTCCACCTCGCGAATGGCGCGCCAGTTCTCCGGCGACAGCCGTCCGCGTACCTGAGCCGCGGCCCAATGCAGGCGCTGCAGATTGGCGCCCAGGCCGCTGGGAAAGTCGCCCGGCCCGAGGGCTGCATGCAGCTGCTCGGCGAGCCCGCCCTGCCCCGGCAGCCATTCCAGGGCAGTGGCCAGGTCGATGGCCGATTGCACCGCCGGCCCCCCATCGTCGGCGTCCAGGTAACGGCTCAGCACGATCCGCAGCAGACGCGCGGCATCTTCGCAGCGCTCGCTGTAGCGGCCATACCAGAACAGATTTTCCGCCGTGCGCGAGGGCAGGAAGGGGTCCTTGCGCACCAGGTCGCGCACCCCCAGCACCCGGGCCCCGGGCACCTCGGCGGCGCCGCGGCTGCCGCCCAGCACCCAGGTATCCTTGCTCGACCCACCGCGTTGCATGGACACCACGGCAGCGCCTTCGTGGGCCACGCGGGTCAGGCCACCGGGCATGACCCAGTAGCCGTCTTCGCTGGCCACTGCGTAGACACGCATGCCGATGGCCCGTGACTGCAGGCTGCCGCCCTGCCAGACCGGCGCCTGCGAGAGCTGGATGCGCTCCTGGGCCACATAGGCATGGGGCGTGGCCAGGATGCGTTCACGCAGGGCGGCCAGGCCCTGAGCATCCAGTTCCTTGCCGAACACCGGCTCGAATCCCTGGCCGGGATAGGCGGGCTTGATCACCAGTTCCGCCAGCCGCGCCAGGGCCGCTTCCCGGACCGGCGTCTCGCCACACCACCAGGTGGCGACGGAGGGCAGCGCCAGGGTCTCACCCAGCAAGGCCTGGCAGACCCCCGGCAGGAAGCCGAGCAGGCCGGGCGATTCCAGCAGGCCGCTGCCCAAGGCGTTGGCCATGATGACATTACCCTGGCGCACAGCCTCCAACAGGCCGGGCACGCCCAGGGCCGAATCGGTGCGCAGCTCCAGGGGATCACAGAAGTCGTCGTCCAGCCGGCGAAACACCGCATGGACGCGACGCAGCCCGCTCAAGGTTTTCAGGTACAGGCGGTCGTTGCGGACCGTGAGGTCCTGGCCTTCCACCAGTGGAAAGCCGAGCTGGCGCGCCTGGTAGAGGTGCTCGAAGTAGGTCTCGTTGTAGCGCCCCGGCGTCAGCAGCACCGCCAGCGGCGCTTCGTCGCCGGTGTCCAGGCCCGTGCTCAGGGTGCGTTGCAGGGCCTGGAAGTAGCCATTGAGGGGCTGGGCCTGCAGATCACGGTGCAATTCGGGAAAGGCCCGCGCCACGATGTGCCGGTTTTCCAGGGCATAGCCGGCACCGGAGGGCGCCTGGGTACGATCCGCCAGCACCCACCAGCGGCCGTCAGGGGCCCGCGCCAGGTCCACCGCATAGACGTGCAGCCAGGTATCGCCCGGCGGTCGCAGCCCCTGGCAGGCCCAGAGAAAGTTGTGATGGCCGAATACCAGCTCTGGCGGCAACAGCCGCTCGTGCAGCAGACGTTGCTCGCCATAGAGATCGCCCAGTACCCGGTTCAACAGTCGCGCCCGTTGCGCTACCCCGGCGGCCAGGGGTGCCCACTCCTCCGCCGAGATCAGCTGCGGCAGGAGATCCAGCGCCCAGGGCCGGTCACTGCCCTTGGGATCGGCATAGACGTTGTAGGTCACGCCGTTTTCCTGGATCTGCCGGGCGATCAGGGCCTGGCGCTGGTCGAGCTGCGCCGGACGCAGACCCGCCAGGTGTCCATAGAAGCGCCGCCAGGTCGGCCGCACGCCACCCCGCGGACTCCAGAGTTCGTGGTAGCTGCCGGTCATGTCGCTGGCATTGTGGGAGACGATCGGGGGCATGGTCGGACGACGGCTGACAGGATACGAGAGCAGGTTCGCAAGAGCCGAACGGGCCGACGCCGTGGGGGCGCGCGACAGTGTCGACGGTAACCTAGGGTAGTGGTGCGCGCCTGGATGCGCCACCGCTAACGCGGGCCGCCGATGCGCGCGGGTTGGCCTCTGGTCCGGGCGCCGATTCCAGAGCCCTTGCCAGCGCCCCCAGGCGACGAACAACCCGGAACTCCAAGGTCGGGCCGCTCTACTAAAGCGCTAGCAAGACGCCGGCGCTCCGCCTGGCGTCCGACGCGGCCGCTCTCGCCAGGTATTCCCCATGCGCAATTTTCTCGGAAGCTACAGTTCGAATCGCCAGCAACGCAATGTCCTGCGCGCCCTGCCCGTCCAGCGCAAGGTCGCCAACTGCACCTGCGGCCAGGCCATCTTCTTTCCCAACAGCGAATGCCTGGCCTGCGGCAATGCCCTGGGCTACGCCCCGGACCAGGGCACGCCGACGGCACTGCTGCCGGCGGAAGGTGGCCTCTGGCAGCTACCCGAGACGACCAGCGGCCTCTATCGCCGCTGTGCCAACCTGGATACCCCAGCCGCTTGCAACTGGCTGGTGCCAGCCGAATCGGGCGACGGCTTCTGCGTGGCCTGCCAGCTCAACCACACCATTCCGGACCTGTCCTTCGAGGGCAACGGCGAGCGCTGGCGCAAGCTGGAGCTGGCCAAGCGGCAACTGGTCGCCCAGCTGCTGGGCCTGGGGCTGCAGGTCATCCCCCAGACGGTCGATGCCGAGCGCGGTCTCGCCTTCGACTTTCTCGCCCCTGATGCTACCGGTACCCCTACCACCGGCCATGCCAATGGCCTCATCACCCTGAACATCCTCGAAGCGGACGATGCCCACCGGGAAAAGGTCCGCGCCGACATGCACGAACCCTATCGCACCCTGCTCGGCCATTTCCGCCACGAGGTGGGTCACTACTACTTCGATCGCCTGGTCGCCGGCACCGCTTGGGAAGAGCCCTTCCGCGCCCTGTTCGGCGACGAGCGCGCCGACTATGGCGAGGCCCTCAAGCGTCACTACGAGCAGGGTGCTCCGGCCAACTGGGAAAGCCAGTACGTCAGTGCCTACGCCACCATGCATCCCTGGGAAGACTGGGCGGAGACCTGGGCGCACTATCTGCACATGATGGAAACCCTGGCCACGGCCGCCAGCCTGGGCATGAACGCTGGCAGCCTGCAGCTGGATTTCCAGCCGTTCACCCGCGAGGCGCTCTATGAGGCCGAAGACCGCAGCGACGACGAATTCCTCGGCTTCGCCAATGCGTGGATCGAACTGGCCGCCATGCTCAACGAGCTGTCACGCAGCATGGGCCAGCCGGACTTCTATCCCTTCGCCCTGCCGGCCCCGGTGATCGCCAAGCTGCACTTCATCCACAAGGTCATCCACTCGGCCCAGCCCAGCGTGCTGGAACAGAACCTGGCCGCAGATGACACCGCAGCGGGTGCCACCTTGGGCGCTACCGTCTGATCCTTCTCCTGCTCAGCCGAGCAGGACGATGCCCCAGACCACGGCGATGATGATCATGGCCACGAACTGCGCAGCGCTGCCAAGATCCTTGGCGTTCTTCGACAGTTCGTGCCAGTCCAGGGAAATCCGATCCACCACCGCCTCGATGGCGGCATTGAACAGCTCGACCACCAGCGACAGCAGGCAGACCGCCACCAGCAGCGCCCGCTCGCCGCGACTCACATCCAGCCAGAAGGCCAGGGGCACCAGCACCACATTGAGCATCACCAGCGAACGAAAGGCCGCTTCCTGGCGAAAGGCCGTGCGCAGCCCGGCCAGGGAGTAGCCCGTGGCATTGATGACCCGGCGTAGACCGGTCTTGCCTTTGTAGGGAGAGATCACCGAAAGCTCCATCCAGCAGAATCGCACTGCCGGTCCTGGCGGACGGCAGTTACAAAAAAAGGGTGAGGACCGGGGGCCGCGCACAAGGCGACCGCCCATTGAAAGCGGCAGCAGCTGCCGAAGCTAGCTGGAGGTGCTCTCCAGCTGTTGCAGCAGCAACGCCGCCTGGGTACGGGTACGGACCCCGAGTTTACGGAAGATGGCCGTGGCATGGGCCTTGACCGTGGCTTCGGAGACATTCAGCTCGAAGGCGATCTGCTTGTTGAGCAAGCCTTCGCAGAGCATGGTGAGCACCCGGAACTGCTGCGGCGTGAGACTGGCAAGCCCGGCACTGGCCGCCTTGGCCTCCTCGCTCAGGGCCGCGGCACCTTCCACCTGCGGTGGCCACCAGGTGTCGCCGTCCAGCACCTGACTGACGGCCTGCTGCAGGGTACTCAGATCGCTGGACTTGGGGATGAAGCCGCTGGCACCAAACTCCCGGGCGCGTTGCACCACGGCCGGTTCTTCCTGGGCCGAGATCATCACCACCGGCACCTGGGGATACTGGCCGCGCAGGAGGACCAGCCCGGAAAAGCCGTAGGCGCCGGGCATGTTGAGATCGAGCAGGACCAGATCCCAGTCGGTACGCTCGGCCAGGCAGGCCTGGAGTTCGGCGATGTCGGCCACTTCGGTGAGACTCGCCTGGGCGCCCAGGCCCAGGGTGAGCGCCTGCTGCAGCGCGCTGCGAAACAGCGGATGATCGTCGGCGATCAATATCTGATAGGCAGCCGCCATGGTGTAGCCTTCCTTGTTGTCGTGAGAGCCTGCTCAACGCTTGCTGCGCGTTGGCCAAACGGCGGTGGACATGACTTCGGGACGCTCATCTACCCTGCGTAAACGTCGCGCCCTCGGTCATCTTCACCTGGTTCGTCTCCAGCTCGTGAGCCTTGGAACAGCCTCCGAGGTCCGCGCAGACCAGCAGCCTGGCGTGCCGGCTGCATGCGAGATCGCGCCAGCATGCCGAACGGCGCGGACGGGGGCAAGGCCGAGTGGACCACAGACGGTAGGCAAGGCCCGACGGTTGCGGCACAGTTGCGCTTTTTTGCCCAAGAGACACCCGATGCCCAGCGCCGCCCTGCGTGCCGACCTGCTCATGCTGCTCACCGCCATCATCTGGGGCAGCGCCTTCATCGCCCAGACCGGTGGCATGGAGCACATCGGTCCCTTCCTCTACACCGGCCTGAGATTCGCCCTGGGCGCCCTTACCCTGCTGCCGCTGCTGCTGTTCCTGCGCCGCCGCGGTCGCCAGCAACGCCTGACCCGCGACACCTTCAAGGGCGGACTGCTGATGGGCCTGGTGCTGACCCTGGGGATCAATCTGCAACAGGTCGGCCTGCTGTTCACCAGCGTGACCAATTCCGGCTTCATCACCGGGCTCTATGTCATCGTGGTGCCACTGCTGGGCCTGCTGCTGGGCCAGCGCAGCCATCTGGGGACCTGGATCGGCGCCAGCCTGGCGGTGGTCGGCATGGGGCTGCTGAGCATCGGCGACAACTTCCACGTCGCTTCGGGCGATCTGCTGCAACTGGCTGGCGCCCTGGCCTGGGGTATCCACGTCCTGCTCGTGGGCCACTACTCCAGCCGCCACGACGCCACCGTACTGTCGATCCTGCAATTTATGGTCTGCGCCGTGCTGAGCCTGCTGCTGGCGCTGGCCTTCGAGCCGCTTCAGCCGGCCCGGATCGCCCTTGCCCTGCCTGACCTGCTCTATGGCGGCGTGATCGCCGCCGGCATCGGCTACACCCTGCAGGTCTTCGCGCAGCGCGGCGCCATCGCCTCCCACGCGGCGGTCATCTTTTCCCTGGAAGCGGTGTTCGCTGCCGGTTTTGGCGCCTGGCTGCTGGGTGAGGCCCTCAGCGACCGTGGCTACCTCGGCTGCGCCCTGATGTTCGCCGGCATGCTGGCGGCCCAGCTCTGGCCACGCCAGGCGCCGGTCGAAGTCAAGCCGGTCAACTAGCGCGCAGCGCCTTCAGCTGCTGGCTCGCCGGACTGTCCGCCGCCAGTGGCAGATGGTGCTTGGCGTCCAGATAGCGCTCACTGAAGACATCCAGATAGGCCTCCAGCAGCCGCCCGGCGGGCGCCTCCCCGGCCAGCTCCAGGCACAGGGCCGCGACCTCGGCGGTGCACAGGTGCTCGCCGCGGGTGGAGCGCCGCAGACGGTAGCGGGACAGGGCGGTGGGCTGGAAGCTCAGCACCGGCAGGCTGTCCAGGTAAGGACTCTTGCGGAACATCTTGCGCGCCTCGGTCCAGGTGGCATCCAGCAGCACGAACAGTGGTCGCTGGCCGGGCGCCAGTGGCAGGCTTTCGACTACCCGACCCGGGTCGGCGTATTCGCCGGGAAATACCAGCAATGGCTGCCACTTGGGCTGCCTGAACAGCTCAGGCAACGCCGGATCCACTGCCGTGCGACTCCAGCCGAAGGCATGGGTATCGGCCACCACGTCAGCGATCAGCCAACCCGTGTTGCTTGGCTTGAGCGGCTCCACGTCATGCATCAGCAGGCACATCCCGGCGCGGGTCTGACGCAAGGGGCGCAGGTCGCAGAGGCAATGGGTGGGCGCCAGCCGGCACGCCGGACAGCGTGCCATGCGCGAGCCGCGGGCGATGAAGGGCTTGATGCTGCGCGCCAGGCGCTCCTGGCGCAGGCGGGCCACGGCATGGGGAGGGATGTCGCTGATCGGGGTCATGCCGGGCTCACGGGAAAAAGCGCAGTTTACCAGAGCGATCGGGATGCCCGCGGCGGCCAGGCGGGTTACCCTGCATAGACGCCTTGCGAACCCCCGCCCGCGACCACGGTCGAAACGGGCTCCTCTACGCTGGAGAACACGATGCCTCGTTTTGCTTTGCTCGCCCTGACCCTCGCCCTGCCCTTCGCCACCCAGGCGGCTGAGTCGCTCAAGGACCACGAGCTCAACCAGATGCTGCGCAAGGTCGCCACCGAGAGCAGCCAGGGCACGCCCCGCGCCGTCAACGAAGACATCCTCGACCGCGGCTACACCGTGCAGGGCAAGCAGCTGATCAACAGCCTCAGCGTCCGTCCGGCCCATGCCGCCCGCATGCGCGAGAATCCAGCCACGGTACGGGTGCAGCTCGCCGAAAGCGTCTGCCAGAACAACGGCTATCGCCAGTTGCTGGCGCGCGGCGCCACCCTGGTCTACGACTTCACCGAATACCAGACCAACAAGCCAGTCATGGTCGAGCGCTTCCAGGCCGCCGACTGCGGCCTGGGCAAGTAAACGGAGGTCAGTGCCATGACCGAGGACAGCGACGACAGCTACCTGGCGCGTCACGTGGAGCCCAGCGCCGCGGATCTCGGTCAGCGTATCGACGAATTGCTGGAACATGCCCTGCCCGGCGGCAGCCCAAATCTGGGCCTGTACCGCGAGATGCTGGTGACGGTGGTGCGCATGGCGCAGACCAACCCGGCACGCTGGGACGCCAAGATCATGCTGCAGACGCTGAAGGAATTGGAGCAGGCCTTCCGCACCCTGGAGCGCTTCCGCCGGCGGCGCAAGGTCACGGTGTTCGGCTCAGCGCGGACCCGGATCGATCACGGCCTCTACGCCCTCGCCCGCGAATTGGGTAGCGCCCTGGCCCGCCGCGACATGATGGTCATCACCGGCGGCGGCGCCGGCATCATGGGTGCGGCCCACGAGGGCGCCGGGCCCGAAGCCAGTCTGGGTTTCAACATCACCCTGCCCTTCGAGCAACGTGCCAATCCAACCATCGAAGGCACGGATCACCTGCTGTCCTTCCACTTCTTCTATGTGCGCAAGCTGTTCTTCCTCAAAGAGGCGGACGCGCTGGTGCTCTGCCCCGGAGGCTTCGGCACCCTGGACGAGACCTTCGAGGTACTCACCCTGATCCAGACCGGCAAGAGCCCGCTGGTGCCGCTGGTGTTGCTGGATACGCCCGACGGCCACTTCTGGGACGACGCCCTGGCCTATCTGGAGCGCAATCTTCTGGAGGAAGGCTACATCCTGCCCGCCGATCTCAAGCTGGTGCGCCTGGTGCGCTCGCCCGAGGCGGCCGCCGCCGAGATCGAGCACTTCTATGGCAACTATCATTCCACGCGCCGACGCGACGGCCATTTCCATATCCGCCTCAAGCACCCCGTGACCCCCGCCTGCCTGCAACGCCTGGCCGCCGACTTCGGTGATCTGTGCCGCACCCCGGACTTCACCCAGCTGTCGCCGGGTGAAGGCGAGGCCGACGAGGCGGAATTCTCCCACCTGACGCGCCTCACCTTCGACTTCCACGGCCGCCACTACGGCCGCCTGCGTGAACTGGTGGACGAGCTCAATCGGCCGGAGCATTGGGTGGCCTGAGGTGAAAATGTAAGTTGGCGCTGAGCACAGCGAAGCCCAACGTTCCCTGGTACCAGAGCCGAGATGGTCTGCAATGTGCCCACCGCGAACCTGCGCGACCGAGGTTGATCGCTGCTATCGCGGCCATGGGCCGCTCCTACAGTCAAATCAGGGTCTGTAGGAGCGGCCCATGGCCGCGATGGCTCTGAACTCGATGCGTTTCCTGGCAAGCGCACAGGAATGGCGAATCCTTTTCCCCTCGGGCATGACCGCGAAGCGCGCCCTCACCCCAACCCTCTCCCTGAGTGAGAGAGGGTTAGCCGTTTTCCGCAATCAGCCGCTCACCGGGGGGCAGAATGGACCTGCAGGCTGGCGCTGAGCGTAGCGAAGCCCAACAGCACTAGCCACAACCCACTACCGCCGGCTCAACACCCGATTGATTCCGTCCATGGCATAGCCCCGGTAGGCCAGGAAGCGGCCCTGCTTGGCGCGCTCCTTGGCATCGGCGGGGGGCGTACCAAATTTCCTGCGCCAGACGTCTTCCAGTTGCGCCTGCCAGTCCACGTCCGCCTCACGCAGCGCGGCTTCCACCTGATCCCGTTTCAAGCCGCGTTGCCCTAGCTCTTCGCGAATGCGCATGGGGCCATAGCCGGCGCGAGCACGGCTGGCGATATAGCTCTCCAGATAGCGGCTCTCATCGAGCAGACCGTCCTCGGCCAGCCGATCCAGTACCGGACCGAGCAGACTTTCCTCGGCTCCGCGCCGATGCAGCTTGCGCGATAGCTCTTCGCGGCCATGCTCGCGGCGTGCCAGCAGGTCCATGGCCGCGAAGCGGATGGCAGCGGTGGTGTCCAGCGGATTGCCCACGAGTAATCTCCCCTATGCAAAAACCCCCGCACGGGGCGGGGGTCGTTTCAAGCGTGGTGCCTGATCACAGATCGATATCAGCGTCTTCTTCAGCAGCCACTTCGGCCTTCTGATTGGTCGGCTGGCTCAGCAGCTTCTCGCGGATCGCCTTGTCTACGGCGCCCTTGATCTCGGGATTGTCTTCCAGGAACTTGGCGGCGTTGCCCTTGCCCTGGCCGATCTTGCTGCCCTGGTAGCTGTACCAGGCGCCCGACTTCTCGATCAGACCCAACTGCACACCCAGGTCGATGATCTCGCCGTTCAGGTAGATACCCTTGCCGTAGAGGATCTGGAACTCGGCCTGGCGGAACGGCGGGGCCACTTTGTTCTTGACCACCTTGACGCGGGTTTCGCTACCGATCACCTCATCGCCTTCCTTCACCGCGCCGATCCGGCGGATGTCCAGACGGACCGACGAGTAGAACTTCAGGGCATTACCGCCAGTGGTGGTTTCGGGGTTGCCGAACATCACGCCGATCTTCATGCGGATCTGGTTGATGAAGATGACCAGGCAGTTGGCGTTCTTGATGTTACCGGTGATCTTGCGCAGCGCCTGGGACATCAGACGTGCCTGCAGACCCACGTGCATGTCACCCATCTCGCCTTCGATCTCGGCCTTGGGCACCAGGGCCGCCACTGAGTCGACGATAATCACGTCTACCGCGTTGGAGCGCACCAGCATGTCGGTGATTTCCAGCGCCTGCTCACCGGTGTCCGGCTGGGACACCAGCAGGTCGTCGACGTTGACACCCAGCTTGCCGGCGTAATCCGGATCCAGCGCGTGTTCGGCGTCGACGAAGGCGCAGGTGGCACCCTGCTTCTGAGCCTGAGCGATGACCGACAGGGTCAGCGTGGTCTTACCCGAGGATTCGGGACCGTAGATCTCGACGATCCGGCCCTTGGGCAGACCACCGATGCCAAGGGCGATGTCCAGCCCCAGGGAGCCGGTGGAAATCGCCGGAATGGCCTGACGATCGTGATCGCCCATGCGCATCACGGTGCCCTTGCCGAATTGCTTTTCAATTTGTCCCAAGGCCGCGGCCAGGGCGCGCTTTTTGTTGTCGTCCATTAGATTCCTCTCGGAGAAAGAAGGGCCAGACGGCCGTGGATACCTGTATAAGTGAACAGTATTAAACCATAGTCGCCTCTCGGTTGCTACACCTGAGGGCCTTTTTCCTCGGTCAAGAAGGCCAATAAAACCTCTAGCGCGCGGACCTGGGTCTGCTGGCGAACGGCGGCGCGATCACCCGCAAATACCTGCCGTTCGGTGTGCAATTTTTCGCCGTCGCGCCAGGCCAGCCAGACGGTACCGACCGGCTTGCCCGGCACCGCGCCGCCCGGCCCGGCGATACCGCTCACCGCAACCGAGAAGCGGGCACCGGCACGCTGTTGCGCGCCCAGCGCCATGGCCGCCACCACCTCCTCACTGACCGCGCCGACCTGCTCAAAGAGCGCCTCGGGCACGTCCAGTTGCAGGGTCTTCTGCCGGTTGGAATAGGTGACGAAGCCGGCCTCGAACCAGGCGGAGCTACCAGCGACCCGGGTGATCGCTTCGGCGATGCCACCACCGGTGCAGGATTCGGCGGTGGTCACCTGGGCGCCGGCCGCCTGCAAGGCTTCGCCCAGTTGCAGGGCCAGACTGTCGAGGGAATCCATCAAGACCTTCCTTTGCGAAAAAGACATAAAAGGTGACCGCGGCAAGCGACTGCCTACGGCGACCACTGGTCGGCCTGCACCTTAGACCGGCTTGCCGGCCCGCGTGAGAAAAGATTTACTGAAACCGGTTTCAGGCACCTACAAAATCCTAACAGCGGTACGCCATGAACGATGTCTATCTCCCCGGTCCGCGCGCCACCCGCGCGACCATCGCCGAAGTGGCCAGCGCTGCCGGCGTATCCAAGGCCAGCGTGTCACGCTACATCAGCGGTGATCGTCGCCTGCTGTCAGATTCCCTCGCCGCCCGCATCGAGCAGGCCGTGGTCGCCCTCGATTTCCAGCCCAACCAGATGGCCCGTGGCCTCAAGCGCGGACGCAGCCGACTGATCGGCATGCTGGTGGCCGACCTGCTCAACCCCTACTCCACCGCAGTGATGCACGGCGTCGAGACGGCCTGCCGCCAGCAGGGCTATTCGCTGCTGATCTGCAACACCGACCAGGATGCGCGCCAGGAGCGCCAGCAACTGGCCGCCCTGCAGTCCTACAGTATCGAAGGCCTGATCGTGAATACCTTCGGCCAGCATGCCGCCGACCTGCAGCACCTGGGCAGCCGTCTGCCGCTGGTGCTGCTGGACCGCGAGTTGCCGGGCGTCGAGGCCGATCTGGTCGGCCTCGACAACCACCAGGCCATCGAACTGGGGGTGGCGCACCTGCGCGAGCAGGGCTATCGCGACCTGCTGCTGGTGAGCGAACCCTTGGACGGGACCAGCTCGCGCCTCCAGCGCCTGGGCGCCTTCGATGCGGCCCTGGCCGAGCACCCTGACTGTCGTGGCGGACACTGTGGCGAGGCCGACAACGCCCTGGCGCTGCAAGCCGCCCTGGCCGCCTTCCTCGCCAGCCCCGGCCCCGGCCCCAAGGCCCTGCTCACCGCCAATGGCGTGGCGACCCTGGCGACGACCCTGGCCCTGCAGGCCCTGGGTGAGCCCCTGTTCGAACGCCTTGGCCTGCTGGCTCTGGATGATCTGGATTGGTTTCCCCTGGTTGGTGGTGGCATCAGCGCCCTGGCCCAGCCTACCCATGCCCTGGGCGTAGCCGCCTTCGAGCGCCTGCAGCGACGCATCGACGGTGACCGCAGCGCGCCATTCCAGCAGACCTTCGGCGCGGAGTTGCGCGTCCGCCAGTCGACTCGCGCCAGGGCCTGAGGGCACCTTTCGCATTTTATCCGTCATTTGTTGAAACCGGTTTCAGGAGAATAACAATGCCACCGGAGATCGCCATCACCACCTCGGCCTTTGGCGCCGACGGGGTCCGTACCCAGGGTCAGGCCGCCTGGCTCGACCTGATCGCCGCCGCGGGGGCCAGCCATGTGGAAATCCGCGCCGAGCTGTTCACCGATGCCCCCGATTTCACCGCCCTGGGCGCGGCCATCAAGGCCGCCGGCCTGGGCTGCGTCTACTCCGTTCCCCTGGAGCTCTGGCCCGAAGCCGGAGCGGCCCTGTCGCCGCACCTGCCCACGGCACTCGCCGAAGCGCGTCAGCTGGGCGCCGATACCCTCAAGGTGTCCCTCGGTCACTATCGCACCGCGGCCGACCTGCAGTCCCTGGCCGAACAGCTGGCGGGCGACGGTCCGCAGTTACTGGTGGAAAACGACCAGACCGCTCAGGGAGGACGGGTCGAGCCGCTGCGCGCCTTCATCCAGGCCGCCCGGGCCAAGGGCCTGCCGGTCGGGCTGACCTTCGATGTCGGCAACTGGCGCTGGCAGGACGAAGATCCCCTCCAGGCCGCACGGCTGCTCGGCCGGGACGTCCGCTACCTGCACTGCAAGGCGGTGCGCCGACGTGCTGGCGGCCTGCATGCCGTGCCCCCGGAAGCGGCCGATCTGCTGGCCTGGCAGAGCCTGATGGTCCACTTCCCCGCCGGCTTGCGGCGCGCCATCGAGTTTCCCCTCATGGGGACCGATCTGCTGGCCGAGACCCGCCGCCAGGTAGCGGCCCTGCGCACCTTCGATAGCCAGCAGCGGGAGGAGCGCCAGCATGGCTGACTTCGACATCCTCGCCTTTGGCGAAACCATGACCATGTTCGTCGCCGAGACCCCTGGCGAGCTCGCCACGGTCGGCCAGTTCGGCAAACGTATCGCCGGCGCCGACAACAACGTGGCGATCGGCCTGAGCCGCCTGGGCTTCAAGGTCGCCTGGCTGTCGCGGGTCGGTGACGACTCCTTCGGCCGCTTCGTGCGCGCCAGCCTCGAAGCCGAGGGCCTGGACTGCAGCCGCCTGAAGGTCGATCCGCAGCATCCCACCGGTTTCCAGCTCAAATCCCGCGTTTCCGATGGCAGCGACCCGGTCGTCGAGTACTTCCGCCGTGGCTCGGCGGCCAGTCACCTCAACATCGAGGAAGATTTCGACCCCAGCCTGCTGCGGGCGCGCCATCTGCACGCCACCGGCATTCCCCCGGCCCTGTCGCCCAGCGTCCGCGCCTTCAGCCGCCATCTGCTGGAAGCCATGCGGGGTGCCGGACGCAGCATCTCCTTCGATCCCAATCTGCGGCCTTCGCTGTGGGACAGCGAGGCGCAGATGCGCCGCGAACTCAACGAACTCGCGGCGCTGGCCGACTGGGTGCTGCCCGGACTGGCCGAGGGCCGCCTGCTGACCGGCTACGACACCCCGGCGGACATCGCTGCCTTCTATCTCGACCGCGGGGTCAAGGCCGTGGCCATCAAGCTTGGCCCCGAGGGCGGCTACTGGCGCACACCCGAGGCCGAGGGTGAGGTACCCGGCGTCGCCGTGGCCGAGGTGGTCGACACCGTCGGCGCCGGCGATGGCTTCGCCACCGGTTTTGTCAGCGGCCTGCTCGACGGCCTCGACGTCGCCGCCGCCGTCGCCCGGGGCAACTGGATCGGCGCGCGCGCCGTGCAGGTCGTCGGCGACATGGAAGGACTGCCCCACCGTCACGAACTACCCTGATCTACACCCCTACAAGAACAATCAAGCAGGTGACCTCATGAACGCCTCTTCTCTCGCTCCACGCCGCTGGTGGTATCTGATGCCAGTGGTCTTCATCACCTACAGCCTGGCCTACCTCGACCGGGCCAACTACGGTTTCGCCGCCGCCTCGGGCATGGCCGACGACCTGGGCATCACCCCGGCGATGTCCTCCCTGCTCGGCGCCTTGTTCTTTCTCGGCTATTTCTTCTTCCAGGTGCCCGGCGCCATCTATGCCGAAAAGCGCAGCGTCAAGCGACTGATCTTCTGGAGCCTGATCGCCTGGGGCGGCCTCGCTACCCTGACGGGCATGGTGCCCAACGTTACCCTGCTCATCGCCATCCGCTTCCTGCTCGGCGTCGTCGAAGCGGCGGTGATGCCGGCGATGCTGGTCTATCTCTGCCACTGGTTCACCAAGCGTGAGCGCTCACGGGCCAATACCTTCCTGATCCTCGGCAACCCGGTGACCATTCTCTGGATGTCGGTGGTCTCGGGCTATCTGATCCATGCCCTGGACTGGCGCTGGATGTTCATCATCGAAGGCCTGCCGGCGGTGATCTGGGCCTTCATCTGGTGGCGCCTGGCCGCCGAGCGTCCCAAGGATGCCAAGTGGCTCGCCGCTGAGGAAAAGGCGCGCCTGGAGGAGGCGCTGAAGGCCGAGCAGCAGGGCATGAAGCCGGTCAAGAACTACGCCGAAGCCTTCCGCTCGCCCAAGGTCATCCTGCTGTCGCTGCAGTACTTCTGCTGGAGCATCGGCGTCTATGGCTTCGTCATCTGGCTGCCATCGATCCTGCGCCAGGGCGCCCACCTGGACATCGTCCAGGCCGGCTGGCTGTCCTCCCTGCCCTATCTGGCTGCCGTGCTGGCCATGCTCGGGGTGTCCTGGGCCTCGGACCGCATGCAGAATCGCAAGCTCTTCGTCTGGCCGCCGCTGCTGATCGCCGCCCTGGCCTTCCTGGGCTCCTTCGCCCTCGGCACCCAGCACTTCTGGTGGTCCTATGCCCTGCTGGTGGTCGCCGGAGCCTGCATGTACGCCCCCTACGGCCCCTTCTTCGCCATCGTCCCCGAGATCCTGCCGGGCAACGTCGCCGGCGGCGCCATGGCGCTGATCAACAGCATGGGCGCCTTGGGCTCCTTTGCCGGCTCCTATCTGGTGGGCTATCTCAATGGTGTGACCGGGGGCCCCGGGGCCTCCTTCGGGTTCATGGGCGGCGCCCTGCTGGTAGCGGTGGTCCTTACCCTGCTGCTGCGTCAGGAACCAGCCAGCCGCACCGCAGCGCTCAAGCCCGCCACCAGTCACTAGAGGAATACCCTGCCCATGAAAAAGAAGGTGATCCATTACAAGGCCCTCTCGCCCGCCCTGACCGCACGGCTGAGCGAGGCCTTCGACCTGGAGTACATCGACGTCAAGGCACCGGGCGGCGAAGCCCGGCTGCGCGAGCGTCTGCCCGACGCCCAGGGCCTGCTCGGCTCCAGCTTCAAGCTGACCCCCGAGCTGCTGGACCTGGCGCCCCGACTGGAGGCCATCGCCAGCGTCTCGGTCGGCTTCGACAGCTATGACCTGCCCTATCTGCAACGCCGCGGCATCCTGCTCTGCAACACGCCGGACGTCCTGACCGAAAGCGTGGCCGACGCCGCCTTCGCCCTGCTGCTCGCCACGGCGCGGCGCATCGTCGAGCTGGCGGACTGGGTACGTGCCGGCCAGTGGCAGGCCAGTCTGGGCGAAGCGCATTTCGGCTGCGACGTCCATGGCAAGACCCTGGGCCTGGTCGGCATGGGCCGCATAGGCCAGGCCATCGCCCGCCGCGCCCACCTGGGCTTCGGCATGCAGGTCAACTACACCGCCCATGCCGCCAAGCCCGAGGTGGACGAGCGCTACGCTGCGCGTTTCCTGCCGTTGCCCGAGCTGCTGACGAGTTGCGACTTCCTCTGCGTCACCGTGCCCCTGAGCGACGAGACCCATCACCTGCTGGGCGCCGCCGAGCTCGCTCGACTGCCGGCGCACGCCATCCTGATCAATGTCTCGCGCGGCCCGGTGATCGATGAAGCCGCCCTGATCGCGGCGCTGCAGGAAGGCCGACTGCGCGGCGCGGGGCTGGATGTCTTCGACCGCGAGCCGGTGGCGCCGGACTCGCCCCTGCTGCAACTGCCCAATGTGGTGCCGACACCGCACCTTGGCTCGGCGACCCACGAGACCCGCGAAGCCATGGCCCGCTGCGCGGTGGACAATCTGCTGGCCGCCCTCACCGGTCAGCGCCCGGCCAACCTGGTCAATCCGGAGGTCTGGCAGGGCCGCAAGTGAGTCTTGGCCGTCATTTGCGGTCAGATGAACATCACCCCCCACGGAGAACGCCCATGAATGCCTTCGACGATCCCCAAGCCTTCGTCAACCGCGTGCGCGAGCAAGCCGCCGATGCCGAGCGCAGCGGCGACATTCCACGCCTGCTGCAACTGGTCAACGAGCTGGCCACCGCCTTCGAGCGCCAGGCCCGTAGTACGGCGCAGGACAACGCCGGCGTGGTCCGGGCGGTGGAGGAATTCGAACGGCACGAAGGCACCTGATTTCGCCTTCTGCCCAACAGCCCGGCTGTTCGCCCTTCAGGTACCGTGACGGACCAGCGCCCCGAGGCCTAGCATCCAGTGCCTATCGCGACCCACTCCCTGCTTGGCCGGCTGCTGCAGCTGGTCCCGCGGGACACGCCCGCTCCCTTGCGCTACCTGGGCGCAGCCGTGCTTATTGCCATCGCAGCAGGCATCCGGCTGAGCCTGGGAATCGACAGCCTGCCCTATCTGGTCTTCATTCCCTTCATCATGACGGCGGCCTTCTGGTTCGGCCTAGGCCCCGGCCTCTTCGCCACCCTGCTTTCCGTCCTGCTGGCCGAGACGCTGTTCGTCAAGGCGCCCGCCTACTTCGCCCTGTTTGGCGAGCGCTGGGTGTCCCACGCCCTGTTCGTGCTGGTGAACGTCACGATGGCGGTGGTCTGCGTCGCCCAACGCCGCAGCTTGGAATCCCTCTATCGCGTTGCCGGCAACCTCGGTGAAGAAGTCACCTTGCGCACTCGCCAACGCGACCTCATCTGGCTGGCCAGCCCCGACCTGCTCTGCACGGCGACCCTGGAAGGTGAGCTGCTGGATCTCAATCCGGCCTGGACCAATACCCTGGGCTGGAGCGAGGAGCAGCTGCACCAGGAACCCTTCATGGCCTTCGTCCATGCCGAGGACCACGCGCCTACCGAAGCCGCCCTCGCACGCCTGAAGCAAGGTGAGCCGGTCTTCGGCTTCGAGAATCGCTATCGGCATCGCGAGGGCGGCTATCGCTGGCTGTCATGGAATTCGGTAGTGCAGGATGGCCTCATCTATTCCACGGTGCGCGAGGTCACCGCCATCCGCGAGCAGCAGGAAGCCTTGCGCCAGGCCGAGGAACAGCTGCGCCAAAGTCAGAAGATGGAAGCCGTGGGCCAGCTCACCGGCGGTATCGCCCATGACTTCAACAACCTGCTGACCGGCGTGATCGGCAGCCTCGACATGCTCACTCTGCGGATCAACCAAGGTCGTTTCGCCGATCTCGAACGCTATACCGGTGCAGCCAAGGGCTCCGCCGAACGCGCCGCGGCCCTCACCCATCGGCTACTGGCCTTTTCGCGGCGCCAGGCATTGGACCCTAGCGCCACCCAGACCAACGATCTGGTGCTGGGCATGGAAGAACTCATACGCCGTTCGGTCGGCACCCAGGTGGAGATCCACATCGAACTCGCCGAGGCGCTCAACCTCATCCTCTGCGATCCCCACCAGCTGGAAAACGCCCTGCTCAATCTCTGCATCAATGCGCGGGATGCCATGCCCGAAAGCGGCACGCTGCGCATCGTCACCGCCAATCGCCGCCTGACCGACACCCAGGCAGCCGCCCTGGAGCTGCCACCTGGCGACTACGTGACCCTGGCCGTGCTCGACACCGGCTCGGGGATGC
This sequence comes from Pseudomonas sp. JBR1, assembly GCF_028198185.1. NCBI lineage: Bacteria > Pseudomonadati > Pseudomonadota > Gammaproteobacteria > Pseudomonadales > Pseudomonadaceae > Pseudomonas > Pseudomonas sp. JBR1. The sequence continues at coordinate 4,873,229 of NZ_CP116340.1, read as the reverse complement.
CACCCGAGGTCCTGGCGCGCGCCTTCGATCCCTTCTTCACCACCAAGCCGGTCGGCATGGGCACTGGTCTTGGCCTGTCGATGATCTACGGTTTCGCCAAGCAATCCGGGGGCGTTGCCCACATTGCCTCGGCGCCAGGCGTGGGCACCACCGTCACCCTCTACCTGCCGCGCCTGATAGCGGCGCCCGCCCCGCCGGTCGAAACGCCGCCATCGCCGCAGGCGCGCTATCCCGAGGGGATGACGGTCCTGCTGGTGGACGACGAGCCCATGGTGCGAATGCTGGTGGACGAAGCCCTGCGCGAACACCAGATCCGCACGCTGGAGGCGACGGATGCCGCCACTGCCTTGCAGGTGCTGGAATCCGATACGCCCCTGGATCTACTGATCACCGACATCGGCCTGCCGGGCGGTCTGAACGGCTGCCAGCTCGCCGCCTTGGCCCGCGAAAGACGGCCAGGGTTGATGACCCTGCTGATCACCGGCTACGCCGAGACCGACCTGCCGGGCGACCCCCTGCGCACCCCAGGCGTCCAGGTGCTGGCCAAGCCTTTCACCCTGGACAGACTCCTGATCCAGATCGATCTGTTGCTGGCTTCCCGCGAGCAGCCGCCGTCGGCGTGACGGCGCGCCTCTGAGCCGAGCGGGGCCGACAAACGCCGCGAGTTGTTGGACAATACCCGGCTATTCAACGGCAACCGGATCGAAACACCCGCATGAGCGATCTCTCCGCGCACACGCCCATGATGCAGCAGTACCTCAAGATCAAGCATCAACATCCCGAGCAGCTGCTGTTCTATCGCATGGGCGATTTCTACGAGCTGTTCTATGACGACGCCCGGCGTGCCGCCAAGTTGCTCGACATCACCCTGACCGCGCGCGGCGCCTCGGCCGGCAAGTCCATCCCCATGGCCGGCATTCCCTTCCACTCCGCCGAAGGCTACCTGGCCAAGCTGGTCAAGCTCGGCGAATCCGTGGTGATCTGCGAGCAGATCGGCGATCCGGCCACCAGCAAGGGGCCGGTGGAGCGTCAGGTGGTGCGCATCATCACCCCGGGCACCGTCAGCGACGAGGCCCTGCTCGACGAGCGCCGCGACAACCTGCTGACTGCCGTGCTGGGCGACGAGCGCCTGTTCGGCCTGGCCGTGCTCGACATCGCCAGCGGCCGCTTCACTGTGCAGGAACTGGCCGGCTGGGAGACCCTGCTGGCGGAGCTGGATCGCCTCAACCCCGCGGAACTGCTGATTCCCGACGACTGGCCTGCCGGCCTGCCCGCCGAGAAGCGTCGTGGCGTACGCCGCCGGGCGCCCTGGGATTTCGATTGCGACTCGGCGCTCAAGAGCCTCTGCCAGCAATTCGGTACCGGCGACCTCAAGGGCTTCGGCTGCGACAAGCTGGGCCTGGCCATCGGCGCCGCTGGCTGCCTGCTGGCCTATGCCAAGGAAACCCAGCGTACCGCCCTGCCCCACCTGCGCAGCCTCAGGCACGAGCGCCTGGACGACACCGTCATCCTCGACGGCGCCAGTCGCCGCAACCTGGAGCTGGACGTCAACCTGGCCGGTGGCCGCGACAACACCCTGCAATCGGTGGTGGATCGTTGCCAGACCGCCATGGGCAGTCGCCTGCTGACCCGCTGGTTGAATCGTCCCCTGCGCAATCGCGCGGTGATCGAAGCCCGCCAGGACGCCATCACCTGCCTGCTGGAAGGCTATCGCTTCGAAACGCTGCAGCCGCAGCTCAAGGACATCGGCGACCTGGAGCGCATCCTCGCCCGCATCGGCCTGCGCAACGCCCGCCCGCGCGACCTCGCCCGCCTGCGCGATGCCCTGGCCGCGCTGCCGACGCTGCAGGAAGGGCTGACGCAGATGATCGCGCCGCACCTGCTCGACCTCGCGCGCAGCATCCAGACCTATCCGGAACTGGCCGCCACCCTGGCCCGCGCCATCATCGACAACCCGCCTGCGGTGATCCGCGATGGCGGCGTCATCAAGCGTGGCTACGACAGTGAGCTGGACGAACTGCAGACCCTGAGCGAGAACGCCGGCCAGTTCCTCATGGACCTGGAGGCCCGCGAAAAGGCCCGCACCGGCCTGCAAGGTCTCAAGGTCGGCTACAACCGCGTCCACGGCTACTTCATCGAGATTCCCAGCCGGCAAGCCGAATCGGCGCCGGCCGACTACATCCGTCGCCAGACCCTCAAGGGCGCCGAGCGCTTCATCACTCCCGAGCTCAAGGCCTTCGAAGACAAGGCCCTGTCGGCCCAGAGTCGCGCCCTGGCGCGGGAAAAGGCCCTTTACGAGACGCTGCTGGACGAGCTCATCGGCCACCTGGCGCCCCTGCAGGACAGCGCCGCGGCCCTGGCCGAGCTGGACGTCCTGGCCAACTTCGCCGAGCGCGCCCTCAACCTGGACCTGAACAAGCCGCGCTTCGTCGAGGAGCCCTGCCTGAAGATCGGCCAGGGTCGCCACCCGGTGGTGGAACAGGTGCTGGAAACGCCCTTCGTTGCCAACGACGTCACCCTCGACAACGACACCCGCATGCTGGTGATCACCGGCCCGAACATGGGCGGTAAATCCACCTACATGCGTCAGACGGCGCTGATCGTGCTGCTGGCCCATGTCGGTAGCTTCGTCCCGGCGGCCAGCTGCGAGCTGTCCCTGGTCGACCGCATCTTCACCCGTATCGGCTCCAGCGACGACCTGGCCGGTGGCCGCTCCACCTTTATGGTGGAGATGAGCGAAACCGCCAACATCCTGCACAACGCCAGCGAGCACAGCCTGGTGCTGATGGACGAAGTCGGCCGCGGCACCAGTACCTTCGACGGCCTGTCCCTGGCCTGGGCCGCCGCCGAGCAACTGGCGCGCCTGCGCGCCTGGACGCTGTTCGCCACCCATTACTTCGAGCTGACCGTGCTGCCGGAAGGCCAGCCGAGCGTGGCCAACGTCCACCTCAACGCCACCGAGCACAACGACCGCATCGTCTTCCTGCACCATGTGCTGCCCGGTCCGGCCAGCCAGAGCTACGGCCTGGCCGTGGCGCAACTGGCGGGCGTTCCGGAAGACGTCATCCTGCGGGCGCGCGAACACCTCGCTCGCCTGGAAGCGGCCAGTTTCAATGGAGAGGTGGGTACGCCGCTGCCGGTGAGCGCGCCGGCCAAGGGCCGCCCGCTGCAGGCCGATCTGTTCGCCAGCGCCGTCCATCCTCTCATCGAGGAACTGGAACGCCTGCAGCCGGACGACATCACACCCAGACGGGCCCTGGAGCTTATCTACGAATGGAAAAAGCGTATCTGAGTTAACGGATACGAGGGTTCCGGCAATGCTGCTAGAATCCGCCGCCTTAGCCTGAGGAGAACGAGCAGATGACCTTCGTCGTCACTGACAACTGCATCAAATGCAAATATACCGACTGCGTGGAAGTCTGCCCGGTGGACTGCTTCTACGAAGGCCCCAACTTCCTGGTGATCCACCCGGACGAGTGCATCGACTGCGCCCTGTGCGAACCTGAGTGCCCGGCCCAGGCGATCTTCTCGGAAGACGAGGTTCCGGCCGGCCAGGAAGCCTTCATCGAACTCAACAGTGAGCTGGCCAACATCTGGCCGAACATCACGGAGAAGAAGGAAGCCCTGCCCGACGCCGCGGAGTGGGACGGCAAGACCGGCAAGCTCGCCCAGCTGGAACGCTAGGTCCTGCGGAAAAAGCCCCGGCAATAAAAAAGGGGGCGGATCGCTCCGCCCCCTTCGTCCCTGTCCCTGAATTCCTGTCACCGTCCTGGTGAACCTCGTCCTGAGGTGTTCCTGATCCGCTTCCTGCCGATCCGTGTCGTCCCAGACACAGCGCCGATAGTACTCCTCTCCCGAACGCTGGCAATCTGCCACAATTTGACCTTCCACACCGCTTCGCTGCCGCGCTGGTAACGAAAAATCGTTATGCAGTAAGCACTTGAAGATCGTTCGTGTGAGCTAAGCGATGCTTTCCGGCAGACCCAAGCGACTCCTGCTTACGTGCGCTGTAAGCCACGACTTACAGCAGCGCACAGAAAAAAGCCCGGAATAATCCGGGCTCCGTTTGGCTGACATTCAGCTAGGGATAATCAGAACAACGAATCACTCGACAGGCCGTTGCGCTCGAAGATTTCCCGCAGCCGCTTGAGGGCCTCGACTTGAATCTGCCGTACCCGCTCGCGAGTGAGGCCGATTTCCTGCCCCACCTCCTCAAGGGTGCAGGCCTCGTGACCACGCAGGCCAAAGCGGCGCACCACCACTTCACGCTGCTTTTCCGGCAGCTCCAGCAGCCACTGGTCGATGCTCTGGTTGAGATCCGAGTCCTGCAGCAATTCGCAAGGGTCGGTGGGACGATCATCGGTCAGGGTATCGAGCAGAGTCTTGTCGGAATCCGGCCCCAGCACCATGTCCACCGAGCTGATCCGCTCGTTCAGGCCCATTACCCGCTTGACGTCCGCCACCGGTTTTTCCAGCAGCGCGGCGATTTCCTCGGGCGAAGGCTCGTGGTCGAGCTTCTGGGTCAGTTCCCGTGCTGCACGCAGGTGCAGGTTGAGCTCCTTGACCACATGGATCGGCAGGCGAATGGTACGGGTTTGATTCATGATCGCCCGTTCGATGGTCTGCCGGATCCACCAGGTGGCATAGGTGGAGAAGCGGAAGCCCCGCTCGGGGTCGAATTTCTCCACGGCGCGAATTAAGCCCAGGTTGCCCTCCTCGATCAGATCGAGCAGTGACAGCCCACGGTTGATATAGCGCCGCGCGATCTTCACCACCAGGCGCAGGTTGCTTTCGATCATGCGCTTGCGGCCGGCGGGATCACCGCGTTGCGCAAGCCGAGCAAAATGCACCTCTTCCGCCGGCGAGAGCAGTGGCGAGAAGCCGATTTCGTTGAGATAGAGCTGCGTGGCGTCGAGTGCTCGGCCATAGTCGGCCAGCTTCGCCCCACGCAAGACCTGATTGCCGCGCCCGGAGAGCGCCTTGGTCATGGCGGAATCGGCGGATTCCTCATCGAAGGGATTGGAATCGAGAAGCAGGACATCATCCCCGAGATCGTACTCGGTTTCTTGTTTGTTCTGGATCATCTTGAGTAACCCTTGCTCGTCTGTGCTTCGAGCCCGGGCGTATCGATACGTTGCCGATGCGCCATGACTCGCCCCCAAAGAGCTGCGGGAACGAGTCGGCACCTAGCGAATCAGCGATTGGGCAGGAATTGCAAAGGATCCACCGGTTTGCCCTGACGGCGAATCTCGAAATGGAGCTTGACCCGGTCGGTCCCGGTCGACCCCATCTCGGCAATGGTCTGTCCTATCTTGACACGCTCACCTTCCCGAACCAGCAACCTACGATTGTGACCGTAGGCACTGACGTAGGTTTCGCTGTGTTTGACGATAACCAGTTCACCATAACCGCGTAAACCATTCCCCGCATAGACAACGGTGCCATCGGCGGCGGCCATCACGGGCTGGCCTTCCTGTCCGGCGATGTCTATTCCCTTGTTTAGACTGCTGCTGGCGGAGAAGCGACTGATGAGGGTGCCTTTCGTCGGCCAGGCCCAACCGGACGCGGATTGCGGGACGTCGCGGGTAGGTGTCTGGGCCGGTGTGACCGGCGTCGGGGGCGGTGCAGCAGGCAGATTGGGCGTCACCACCGGGGTAGCGGCAGTGGGATTGGAGGTCACCGGCGGCGGAATGGGCACCGGGGTCGCGACGGGAGTGCCTGGCGCCGGATTGGAGGCTGCCGGGACGGGGCGGCGGATGATGCGACTGGAACTGCTGGCGCTGGATCCGTTGCCAAAGCGGATCACCTGACCGACATGGATGACAAAGGGCGCACTGATCCCGTTCTGGGCGGCCAGGGCCCGCCATTCCCAGCCGTTGCGCGAGGCAATGGAAAACAGGGTGTCGCCGCGCTTGACGCGATACTGCCCGGAGGTGACCTGGGGAACGCTGCCACGGCCATCGCCGCGGTCGATCACCGGCGCGCGTGAACCGTTGCTCGAGCAGCCCGTCAGCAGCAGGGCGACGAGCACCGCCGCCAGCCAGCCTGACCGCCCTCGTCCTGGAAATCCTTGCGCTCGGGCCTTCACCCGTTCCTCCCGCAGAGTCTGATCATCTAGCGTCCGGCCATCCCGCCGGCCTCAAGCGGCCGCAGCCGTCAAGCTGCCTTGGAGCGCGGTACCGGGGTAACGTTCCCTGTCGCTCACTGGGCCAGGGGTCCGTTGAGCAGGGGTACGAAGCGTACGGCATTGAGTTCGTGGCGTACGAAGCCTTCATCTTCGCGCACGATCAGCAAGAGCTTCTGCTCCTCATCGGCGCCGACCGGGATCACCAGGCGGCCGCCGGGTGCCAGCTGATCAAGCAGTGCCTGGGGGATCTCCCGCGCGGCCGCCGTGACGATGATGCCGTTGTAGGGCGCCAGCGCCGGCCAGCCTTCCCAGCCATCGCCCCAGCGGAACACCACGTTGCGCAGGTTGAGTTCGAGCAGGCGTTCCTTGGCCCGGTCCTGCAGCGACTGGATACGCTCGACGGAAAATACCCGCTCCACGGTCTGCGCCAGGATGGCGGTCTGGTAGCCGGAACCGGTGCCGATCTCCATGACCTTGTCCAGGGGGCCGCCGGCGAGCAGGAGCTCGGTCATGCGCGCCACCATGAAGGGCTGGGAAATGGTCTGGTTATGGCCGATGGGCAGTGCCGTGTCCTCGTAGGCCCGATGGGCCAGGGCCTCGTCGACGAACAGGTGACGCGGCGTGCGGCGAATCACCTCCAGCACCTGGGCGTTGGACAGCCCCTCTTCGTAGAGGCGCTGGATGAGCCGCTCCCGGGTGCGCTGGGACGTCATGCCGATGCCGTGTCTTTGCATATGCTCTTGCCCCTGAGTCATGCCAGCAGCTCCGTCAGTGCCGACAGGCCGGCGAAGCCCTCGCGGAAGGTGCGATCGAACTGTAGCGGCGTCACCGACACATAGCCTTCCAGTACCGCATGGAAGTCGGTTCCCGGCCCGCCATCCACCGCATCGCCCGACACCGAGATCCAGTAGCCCGCCTTGCCGCGCGGATTGATCTCGCGCACCGGCGGCTTGGCCTGGGCTCTGTGACCCAGGCGGGTCAGCTGCAGGCCCTTGATCTGCTCCAGCGGCAGATCCGGGATATTGACGTTGAGCACGGTGCGCGGCGGCAGGTCGAAGCTTTCGTGCAGGGCGACGATACGGGCAGCGATCTCCGCTGCCACCGCCATGTTGTCGGGGCTGCGTGAAACCAGTGAAAAGGCCAGGGCCGGGCGAGCGAGAAAACGCCCTTCCATGGCCGCGGCCACGGTGCCGGAATAGAGGACGTCGTCGCCCAGGTTCGCGCCGAGATTGATACCGGCCACCACCATGTCGGGCGTTTCCTCCAGCAGGCCATTGAGGCCGAGGTGGACGCAATCGGTAGGCGTGCCGTTGACGCCCAGGTAGCCATTGGGCAGGCGCTGCGGATGCAGGGGGCGGTCCAGCGTCAGGGCACTGCTCACACCGCTCATGTCATAGAGCGGCGCGACCACCTGGCACTCGTAGTCCGCACGGGCGGCGAGCGCGGCATGCAGCGCGGCGATACCGGGGGCCAGCACCCCATCGTCGTTGGCGATCAGAAGTCGCATGGATGTTCCGTCTGCCCTGCCTCGCCAAGCGTTACCAGCTCGCGAACCACTGCGGTGGCAAAACAGCCGGCCGGCAGGACGAATTCGAGTTGCAGAATGTCAGGAGCGGGATAATGCCACGTCAGGCCGCCGATGGGGAGGCGCAGGATGCGCCGTTCATGCGAGAGGCCGGCACCGGCCAGCCAGGCGGGCAGCTCTCCGGCGGCCTTCGCCACCTCCTGTTCCAGGGCGGCGGCAGGGCCCTGCACGGGCGATTCGCCGGCGCCCCAGAGCGGGCCGGTAGGGTGCAGATCGAGCGCTGCCAGGCGCGGATCCGTCAGATCGGCGGCGGTCGCCGGGAAGTGGCTGCGGCTGTCGGTAAAGGCCAGCAGATCCCCCTCCTGCGCCCGATTCCAGGAGCCTTCGGCGACGCGCCCGGCCAGCACCTGATTGAACAGCCAGCTGCGCGCGGCGGACAAGGTCCGCGAACGCCGGTTGCGCTGCTCGGGTAGGCGCTGTTCACGGGCGCATTGCTGGGCGTCCACCAGATTGCCGCCCTCATAGCCAAAACGTTGCGGACCGAAATAGTTGGGCACGCCCTCGGCGGCGATGGCCTGCAGCCGAGCCTCCAGCGCCGCGGGATCGGCCTTGAGCCCGGTCAGGCGCAGGCGGAAGCCATTGGCGGCATGGGCGCCGCGTTGCAGCTTGCGCCGGTGCCTACCCTGCTGGAGGATCACCAGCGTCTCGTCGCAGGCGGCCGCAAGATCCGGATCGGCCTTGCCGGGCAGGTGCAGGCTGAACCACTGGCGGGTCAGCGCCTGGCGATCCTTGAGACCGGCGTAGCTGATTGCCCGCTGCGGCACGCCGGCCGCCCGCGCCAGGCGGCGCACCGCCTCCTCGGTATTGAGGCCACGCTTCTCGACCCACAGCCAGAGGTGCTCGCCATCACCGCTCAGCGGGATGTCCAGTACCTCGTCCACCTGGAAGTCCTCGGCGCTGGCCTTGAGAATCGCCTGGCCACAGGGCTCGCCATGGGCGCATGGCCCGAGCAGCTGGTCTTCGGTCATAGCGGCAGCAACAGGGCCACGGCGTGTACGGCGATGCCCTCTTCGCGCCCGACGAAACCCAGGCGCTCGGTGGTGGTGGCCTTGACGTTGACCTGGCCCAGCTCGACCTGCAGGTCCTCGGCGATGGCCTGGCGCATGGCCTCGATGTGCGGCGCCATCTTCGGCGCCTGGGCCGCGATGGTGCCGTCGACGTTGCCGACCTTCCAGCCCTGCTCGCGCACCAGGCCGACTACATGGCGCAGTAGCATCCGGCTGTCGGCGCCCTTGAAGCGCGGATCGGTATCGGGGAAATGCTTGCCGATGTCGCCCAGGGCCGCGGCGCCCAACAGGGCGTCGGCCAGGGCATGCAACAGCACGTCGCCATCGGAGTGGGCGACCAGGCCATGGTGGTGGGGAATACGAATGCCACCGAGGGTAATGAAGTCGCCCTCGCCGAAGGCGTGAACGTCGAAACCGTGACCTATGCGCATGAAGAAAGACGCCCTGGAAAATGACAGGGCGTCGATTCTACCGGCTGGCAACAGCTCCCGTCGCCCTTAGGCTCTGTACCAAAAGTGCCTGCGCTCGGTGATGCTTCGTTGAAAAACGCTTCGGAATGCTCATTTACCGCTCGTAAACTCCGCTTCCTCAGCGCTTTTCGCCTCGCCTGACCTTCGCTCGGCGACTTTTCGTACAGAACCTATTGGGTCGACAGGGCCGCCGCATGATGCCGCAGATGGTCGTCGATGAAGCTGGCGACGAAGAAATAGCTGTGGTCGTAGCCCGGCTGCAGGCGCAGTTCGAGGGGATGGCCGACGGCACCCGCCGCCCGTTGCAGGGACTGGGGCTTTAGCTGTTCGGCAAGGAAGCTGTCCTGCTCACCCTGGTCGACCAGCAACGGCAGACGCTCCTCGGCCTTTTCCAACAGCGCACAGGCGTCCCACTCCGCCCAGGTGCTGCGATCCTCGCCTAGATAGTTGGAGAAGGCCTTGTGGCCCCAGGGGCAGTCCAGCGGATTGACGATGGGTGAGAAGGCCGACACCGAACGATAGCGGCCCGGATGACGCAAGGCACAGATCAGGGCGCCATGGCCACCCATGGAATGCCCGCTGACGCCGCGGCGATCCGAGACCGGGAAGTTGGCCTCGATCAGCGCCGGCAGTTCCTCGACCACGTAGTCGTGCATGCGGTAGTGCCTGGCCCAGGGCTGCTGGGTGGCGTTGATGTAGAAACCGGCACCCAGGCCGAAGTCCCAGGCCTTGTCGGGGTCGTCCGGCACGCCCTCGCCACGCGGACTGGTGTCCGGCGCCACCAGCACCAGACCCAGTTCGGCCGCCAGGCGCTGGGCACCGGCCTTCTGCATGAAATTTTCGTCGGTACAGGTCAGGCCCGACAGCCAGTAGAGTACCGGCAGATCGCTACGAGCTTCCGCCTGGGGCGGCAGATAGACGGCGAAGGTCATGTCGCAGTCGAGACTGCGGGCGCGGTGGCGATAGCGTTTGTGCCAGCCGCCGAAACTCTTGTTGCTGGAGAGCAGTTCGAGACTCATGGTCATCTCCCTCGGAAAGAAGGCGCCCGTGGGCGCCCTCTCGGCGATCAGTAGTGGACGACGGTGCGGATGCTCTTGCCTTCGTGCATCAGCTCGAAGGCTTCGTTGATCTGCTCCAGACCCATGGTGTGGGTGATGAAGGTATCCAGCGGAATCTCGCCGCTCTGCGCCTTGCGCACGTAGCCGGGCAGCTCGCTACGGCCCTTGACGCCACCGAAGGCGCTGCCGCGCCAGACGCGACCGGTCACCAGTTGGAACGGCCGGGTGCTGATCTCCTGGCCGGCACCGGCCACGCCGATGATCACCGACTCGCCCCAGCCCTTGTGGCAGCACTCCAGCGCTGCACGCATCAGGTTGACGTTGCCGACGCACTCGAAGCTGTAGTCGACGCCGCCGTCGGTCAGCTCGACGATGACTTCCTGGATCGGCTTCTGGTGATCCTTGGGATTGACGAAGTCGGTGGCGCCCAGTTCACGAGCGATGTCGAACTTGGAGGGGTTGATGTCGATGGCGATGATGCGGCTGGCCTTGGCCATCTTGGCGCCGATGATGGCGGCCAGGCCGATGCCGCCCAGACCGAAGACGGCGACGGTGGCGCCCTCTTCCACCTTGGCGGTGTTGAGCACGGCGCCGATGCCGGTGGTGACGCCACAACCCAGCAGGCAGACCTTTTCCAGCGGCGCCTCGGCGGGGATCTTGGCTACCGACACCTCTGGCAGCACGGTGTACTCGGAGAAGGTCGAGCAGCCCATGTAGTGGTAGATCGGTTCGCCGTTGTAGGAGAAGCGGGTGGTGCCATCGGGCATCAGGCCCTTGCCCTGGGTCGCGCGCACCGAGCTGCAGAGGTTGGTCTTGCCGGATTTGCAGAATTTGCACTGGCCGCACTCGGCGGTATACAGCGGGATGACGTGATCGCCGACGGCGACCGAAGTCACGCCCTCGCCCACTGCTTCGACGATGCCACCGCCTTCGTGACCGAGGATGCAGGGAAAGACGCCCTCGGAATCCTGGCCGGACAGGGTGTAGGCATCGGTATGGCAGACGCCGGTGGCGACGATGCGGATGAGCACCTCGCCGGCCTTGGGCGGCTCGACGTCCACTTCGACGATCTTCAGAGGCTCATTGGGCGCGAAGGCTACAGCGGCGCGGGACTTGATCATGCTCGACTCCAGTCAGACGAAAAAACGAGGTGACCAGTTTAGACGCCAGAAATCCTGGAACAATCGGGCATACTGGAATTCATTTTTGCCACAGGGAAACAATCATGGGCTGGGAGGGTATCGATGAGTTCGTCGCGGTGGCAAATACCCTGCACTTTGGCCAGGCCGCCGATCGCCTGGGCACCTCCACTTCCCACGTCAGTCGTCAGGTGGCACGGCTGGAGGAGCGCCTGCAGGCTCGGCTGCTCTACCGCAGCACCCGCAGCGTGGCCCTCACCGAGGCCGGCCACACCTTCCTGCAACACTGCCGTCGCCTGCAGGAGGCCCGCGACGAAGCCCTGCGCGAGGTCAGCGACCTCTCCAGCCAGCCCAAGGGGCTGATCCGCATGACCTGCGCCGTGACCTATGGCGAGCGTTTCGTCGTGCCGCTGGTCAATGACTTCCTTGCCCGTCATCCCGAGGTGAGCCTGGAGCTGGACCTGACCAATCGCACCGTCGACCTGCTCCACGAGGGTTACGACCTGGCCATCCGCCTGGGTCGCCTGGCCGATTCCCGCCTGGTGGCGACGCGGCTGGCGCCGCGGGAGCTCTACCTGTGCGCCGCCCCCAGCTATCTGGAGCGCTTCGGGGCGCCCCATACCCTGTCGGAACTGAGCCGCCATCGCTGCCTGGTCGGCACCAGCGACATCTGGAGCTTTCGCGAAAACGAGCGCGAGGTGTTGCACCGCGTCCAGGGCTCCTGGCGCTGCAACAGCGGCCAGGCGGTATTGGACGCCGCGCTGCGTGGCTTCGGTCTGTGCCAGCTGCCGGACTACTACGTGCAGCCGCATCTGGCACGCGGCGAGCTGCGCGCGCTGCTGGACAACCGTCAGCCGCCCAATAGCGCGGTATGGGCCTTGTATCCGCAGCGGCGCTTTCTCTCGCCGAAGATTCGCCTGCTGGTGGAGCACCTCAAACAGGGACTGGGCGCGGAGCGCCTGGGCGGCCGCTCCCTATCCAGAGGGTGAGCATCGCTGGCTCGCTTTCTGATCGAGGTGTAGCAACAGGCCTGAGTCCTAGGCCTCGGCGAAGACAACCTGCAGTCGCTGCAGGTCTTCGGGGGTGGTGACCTTGATGTTGTCCACCCGGCCCTCGACCAGACGCGGCGCATGGCCGGCCCATTCCATGGCCGAGGCCTCGTCGGTGATGGCGGCGCCCGCGGCCAGGCCGGCGCAGAGGGCATCGCGCAGGGCGCCGAGGCGGAACATCTGCGGTGTGTAGGCTAGCCACACCTGGCTGCGATCCACGGTTTCGCTCACCCGGCCATCGCGCCCGACACGCTTGAGGGTATCCCGCGCCGGCACGCCCAGCAGGCCACCCACCGGGTCCTGGGCCAGTTCGGCCAGCAGCCGATCCAGATCATAACGTCGCAGATTGGGCCGCGCCGCGTCATGCACCAGCACCCAGTCGCCGTCGGTGGCACCCTGCTCGGCTAGCAGCAGCAGGCCGCCGAGTACCGAGTCGGCGCGCTCGCGACCGCCCGGTGCACGAAGGATACGGGCATCGGTGGCGCAGGGTAGCGTCGGCCACCAGGGATCTTCCGGCGCCAGGCTCACCGCCAGGCCGCGTAGACGGGGATGATCGAGAAAACAGTCGAGGGTGCGCTCCAGCAGGCTGCGGCCGCACAGGTCGAGGTATTGCTTGGGCCGGTCGGCACGCATTCGCGCGCCCACACCCGCGGCGGGAATGACCGCCCAGAAGGAAGGCAGCAGGGACATTATTTGGATTGCAGGAAGAGGGTTTCGCCTTGTTTGACCATGCCGAGTTCGTGGCGGGCACGCTCCTCGACGGTCTCCATGCCTTTCTTGAGCTCGACGACCTCGGCTTCGAGGATCTCGTTGCGCTCCAGCAAGCGTTTATTCTCGCCATTCTGGTCGGCGATCTGCTGCTTGAGTTCGCGCACCTGGGCGAAGCTGCCATCACCAACCCACAGGCGATACTGAAGACCGCCAAGCAGCAGGAGCAGGAAGGGGAACAGCCAGTAGGGACTTCGCATGGGTGGTAACGGATTCGCGGGCGGCAGATGCCGCAAAGGCGGCGGCAGAAACGAAAACAGGATAGGAGCCCGGCTCTACGCTTGTAAACTAGGCATCTATCCTGTGGTCCGGCAGACGAGCCAGGAGGTAACGACCTGAATCGTCGCCTCCACGTTCGCGCAGCCCTTAGCTACGGAACTCGGCACGGCCGCGGTACGGTGCCTTGGTACCCAGTTGCTCTTCGATACGCAGCAGCTGGTTGTACTTGGAGACGCGGTCGGAACGGCACAGCGAGCCGGTCTTGATCTGACCGGCGGCGGTACCTACGGCCAGGTCGGCGATGGTGGAGTCTTCGGTCTCGCCGCTGCGGTGGGAGATCACCGCGGTGTAGCCGGCGGCCTTGGCCATCTGGATGGCTTCCAGGGTCTCGGTCAGGGAGCCGATCTGGTTGAACTTGATCAGGATCGAGTTACCGATGCCCTTCTCGATGCCTTCCTTGAGGATCTTGGTGTTGGTGACGAACAGATCGTCGCCCACCAGCTGTACCTTGCTGCCGATCTTGTCGGTCAGGGCCTTCCAGCCCGCCCAGTCGGACTCGTCCATGCCGTCTTCGATCGAGATGATCGGGAACTGCTCGGTCAGGCCGGCCAGGTAGTCGGCGAAACCGTTGGCGTCGAAGGCCTTGCCTTCACCGGACAGGTCGTACTGGCCGTCCTTGTAGAACTCGCTGGAGGCGCAATCCAGGGCCAGGGTCACGTCTGTGCCCAGCTCGTAGCCGGCGTTCTTCACCGCTTCGGCGATGGCAGCCAGGGCATCGGCGTTGGAGGCCAGGTTCGGTGCGAAGCCGCCTTCGTCACCCACGGAAGTGCTCAGGCCACGGGCCTTGAGCACGGCTTTCAGGTGATGGAAGATCTCGGCACCCACGCGCAGGGCGTCGGCGAAGCTCTTGGCCCCGACCGGCTGGACCATGAATTCCTGGATGTCGACGTTGTTGTCGGCATGCTCGCCGCCATTGATGATGTTCATCATCGGCACCGGCATGGAGTACTGGCCAGGGGTGCCGTTCAGGTTGGCGATGTGGGCGTAGAGCGGCAGGTCCTGGTCTTCGGCGGCGGCCTTGGCAGCTGCCAGGGACACGGCCAGGATGGCGTTGGCGCCCAGCTTGGCCTTGTTGTCGGTACCGTCCAGCTCGATCATGGCGCGGTCCAGCGCCTTCTGGTCGCTCGGATCCTTGCCCAGCAGTAGGTCGCGGATCGGCCCGTTGATGTTGCCCACGGCCTTCAGCACGCCCTTGCCCAGATAACGGCTCTTGTCGCCGTCGCGCAGCTCCAGTGCCTCGCGCGAACCGGTGGACGCGCCGGACGGCGCGGTGGCGCGACCGACGATACCGTTGTCCAGGATCACGTCCGCTTCAACGGTGGGGTTGCCGCGGGAATCCAGGACCTCACGTCCCTTGATGTCGACGATGTTAGCCATTTTTGTATCGATCTCCATGTTACCGGTCATTGACGGATCAGCCTTCGGCTGCGCGCGGGCCTTTTGGTTCAGCCGCCGCTTAGGCAGTTTCGATCGGCGTGAACGACTTCACCAGCTCGTCCAGTGCCTTGAGCTGGGCCAGGAAAGGCTCCAGCTTGTCCAGGCGCAAGGCACAGGGGCCGTCGCACTTGGCGTGTTCGGGATCCGGATGGGCTTCGAGGAACAGACCGGCCAGGCCCTGGCTCATGCCAGCCTTGGCCAGGTCGGTGACCTGGGCACGGCGGCCGCCGGCGGAGTCGGAGCGCCCGCCCGGCATCTGCAGGGCATGGGTCACGTCGAAGAACACCGGGTAGCCAAAGCTCTTCATGATGCCGAAGCCGAGCATGTCGACCACCAGGTTGTTGTAGCCGAAGGAGGAACCACGCTCGCAGAGGATCAGCTGGTCGTTACCGGCTTCTTCGCACTTGGCGAGGATGTGCTTCATCTCCTGGGGCGCGAGGAACTGGGCCTTCTTGATGTTGATCACGGCATCGGTCTTGGCCATGGCCACGACCAGATCGGTCTGCCGCGAGAGGAAGGCCGGCAGCTGGATGATGTCGCACACCGCCGCCACCGGGGCAGCCTGGTAGGGCTCGTGGACATCGGTGATCACCGGCATGCCGAAGGTGGCCTTGAGCTCTTCGAAGATGCGCAGGCCAGCTTCCATGCCGGGACCACGGTAGCTGCTCACCGATGAGCGGTTGGCCTTGTCGAAGCTGGCCTTGAAGACATAGGGGATACCCAGCTTCTCGGTCACCTTGACGTATTGCTCGCACACCTGCATGGCCAGGTCACGGGATTCCAGCACGTTCATGCCGCCGAAAAGCACGAAGGGCTTGTCGTTGGCGATCTCGATGTTGCCGACACGGACGATCTTCTGAGCGGTCATGATCAATCCTTCTTGGCGTAGCGCAGGGCGGCGTTGACGAAGCCGCTGAACAGCGGATGGCCATCACGCGGGGTGGAGGTGAACTCCGGGTGGAACTGGCAGGCGACGAACCAGGGATGGTCCGGGGCTTCCACCACTTCCACCAGGGCACCGTCGCCCGAACGACCGGAGATCTTCAGGCCCGCGGCCTGGATCTGCGGCAGCAGGTTGTTGTTGACCTCGTAGCGATGACGATGGCGCTCGACGATGACGTCCTGGCCATAGCAGTCATGCACCTGGGTGCCGCTGATCAGCTGGCATTCCTGGGCGCCCAGGCGCATGGTGCCGCCCAGATCGGAGCCTTCGGTGCGGATCTCGGTGGCGCCGGTGGAATCCTGCCATTCGGTGATCAGGCCGACCACGGGGTGGCCGCTGGCCTTGTCGAATTCGGTGGAGTTGGCGTCTTTCCAGCCCAGCACGTTACGGGCGAATTCGATGACCGCCACCTGCATGCCCAGGCAGATGCCCAGGTAGGGAATCTTGTTCTCGCGGGCGTACTGCACGGTGGCGATCTTGCCTTCCACGCCACGCAGGCCGAAGCCACCGGGAACGAGGATGGCGTCGACGCCCTTGAGCAGGTGGGTACCCTGCTGCTCGATGTGCTCGGAATCGATGTAGCGCAGGTTGACCTTGGTGCGGCTCTGGATACCGGCGTGGTTCATGGCCTCGATCAGCGACTTGTAGGCGTCGAGCAGCTCCATGTACTTGCCGACCATGGCGATGGTGACTTCCTGCTCGGGATTGAGCTTGGCGTCCACCACGCGATCCCACTCGGACAGATCGGCCGGCTGGCACTCCAGGCCGAAGCGCTCGATGACGAATTCGTCCAGACCCTGGGCGTGCAGCACAGAAGGGATGCGGTAGATGGTGTCGACGTCTTCCAGGGAGATGACCGCGCGCTCTTCGACGTTGGTGAAGAGGGCGATCTTGCGACGGGAGGAACTGTCGACGGTGTGGTCGGAACGGCAGATCAGCACATCGGGCTGCAGGCCGATGGAGCGCAGTTCCTTGACCGAATGCTGGGTCGGCTTGGTCTTGGTCTCGCCGGCGGTAGCGATGTAGGGCACCAGGGTCAGGTGCATCAGCATGGCGCGACGCGCCCCGATCTCTACCCGCAGCTGGCGGATGGCTTCGAGGAAGGGCTGCGACTCGATGTCGCCGACGGTACCGCCGATCTCCACCAGGGCCACATCGGCATCGCCAGCGCCCTTGATGATGCGCCGCTTGATCTCGTCGGTGATGTGCGGGATCACCTGCACGGTGGCGCCCAGGTAGTCGCCGCGGCGCTCCTTGCGCAGCACGTCCATGTAGATGCGACCGGTGGTGAAGTTGTTGTTCTGGGTCACGGTGGTGCGGATGAACCGCTCGTAGTGGCCCAGGTCCAGGTCGGTTTCGGCGCCGTCATGGGTGACGAACACCTCGCCGTGCTGGAAGGGGCTCATGGTGCCGGGATCCACGTTGATGTACGGATCCAGCTTGAGCATGGTGACCTTCAGCCCTCTCGCTTCCAGAATGGCGCCCAGGGAGGCCGAGGCGATGCCTTTCCCCAAAGAAGAAACAACACCGCCCGTGACGAAAATAAAGCGCGTCATGAAAATTCCTAGAATCTGCGTTGAGGCGGAGAGCCGCCGATGAAAGCGAGAGCGGTCGGCCTGGCGCCGGACCAATGCACACCGTCCACTCGGGGCGAGCGGAAAATGCGGTATAAGACGGGAGCGTAGTCTAGCCTAAAGGTCATCCCAGCTCAAACCCACCCATGCCGTCTGCGGGCTGCCACTCAAGCCGCCCTCCCCCTGGCAGAGCACTCAGGCCGGGCAGATTGGCCACGGCCAGCAGTTCGTCGCCTCGCCAGAGCAGCGGCAAACGGCCGCGCAGGTACGGCGGCACCGCCTGCTCATTGAGCAATCGCTTGAGGTCACGGGCGCCCCGACCAGGGATCCGCAGCCGCTCGCCCCCCTGCCGATAGCCGATCCGCCAGCCGGATTCGGCAGGCCGACCGACGAATATCAGCCGGCCATTGCCCCCGAGCTCCAGGGTGGTTTCCTGTCCGTTTAAGGCCGCAGGCAGCGGCTCGGCCTGCCAGGCATCCGGCACCCACCAGATCCGCCCAGCGCCACGGCGCACGCTGCCGCCTTCCAGGCGCCAGCAGGGATCGCTGGCCTCCCCTCCCTCGCGCAGCGCCTGCCAGCCGGCCCAATGGGCGCTGTCAGGCTGGCGCGTCAGACGCTCCAGCCAGGCGCGCAAGGCATTGCGCTGGCGTGCCTCGCTCAGGGCCTGCAGGGGCAGCAGAGCCAGGCTTGGCAGCGGCACCCAGGCAAAGGGCTGCTCCCCTCGCCGAGCCTGCAGCAGATCCAGGCTGGCCAACTCGCCCAGCAGCTCATCGGCCTCGGCCAGATGCCGAACGCTGCGCGCCATAACCTGGTCGACACCCGGCCAGCGAGTGCGCAGCCGGGGTAGCACCTCGTGCCTCAGATAATTGCGATCCAGCTGGATGTCGGCGTTGCTGGGATCCTCGATCCAGTCCAGCTTTTCGTTCCGGGCATAGGCCAGCAGCGCGGCCCGTGGCTCGTCCAGCAAGGGGCGCCAGAGGCGACCGGCAGCCAGCGGCCGCGCATCCGGCATGCCGGTCAGCCCCTTCACACCCGCGCCACGCACCAGGCGATGCAGCAGCGTCTCCAACTGATCGTCGCGGTGCTGGCCGAGCACCAGGCAGCCCTTAGCGGGCAGGACCCGTGCGAAGGCGGCATAGCGCGCCTCGCGCGCGGCACGTTCGAGACTGGCTGCCTGATCGGTGCGCACGTGCAAGATATCGAGGGGAACCGCCAATGCCTGACAGACCTGGGCGCAGTGACTGACCCAGGTATCCGCGACGGCTTGCAGGCCATGGTGCACGTGTATCGCCTGCAGCTCGACGAGCAGGCCACGCTCGCGCAGGCGCGCGAACAGGTGCAGCAGGACGGTGGAGTCGAGTCCGCCAGAGAAACCCACCCGCCAGTGACGGGTGGGCGGCTGCCGCTCCAGGCGGGCGTGCAGCCGATCCAGCAGACTCATGGAGGCGGGATCAGGAAATGCCGTAGCTCATCAGGCGCTCGTAACGACGCTCCAGCAGCGCCGGCAGGTCGTAGCCCTTGAGTTCGTCCAGCTGCTCCAGCAGCGCGGTGCGCAGGCTGGCTGCCATGGCCTGGGGATCGCGGTGGGCACCGCCCAGGGGCTCGTCGATCACCTGGTCGACGATGTTCAGGCTCTTCAGCCGCTCGGCGGTGATGCCCATGGCTTCGGCGGCATCGGGCGCCTTCTCGGCGGTCTTCCACAGGATGGAAGCGCAGCCTTCCGGCGAAATCACCGAGTAGGTGGAGTGCTGGAGCATGTTGAGCTGATCGCAGACGCCAATGGCCAGGGCGCCACCGGAACCACCCTCGCCGATCACGGTGGCGATGATGGGGGTCTTCAGACGCGCCATGACGCGCAGGTTCCAGGCGATGGCCTCGCTCTGGCCACGCTCTTCGGCGTCGATACCCGGGTAGGCACCGGGGGTATCGATGAAGGTCAGGATCGGCATCTTGAAACGCTCGGCCATTTCCATCAGACGGCAAGCCTTGCGATAGCCTTCCGGACGCGGCATGCCGAAGTTGCGCCGCACCTTCTCGCGCACTTCGCGGCCCTTCTGATGGCCGATGATCATTACCGGACGGTCTTCCAGGCGGGCGACGCCACCCACGATGGCCGGATCGTCGGCGAAGTGACGGTCGCCATGCAGCTCTTCGAAATCGCTGAAGAGGTAGCTGATGTAATCCAGGGTGTAGGGACGCAGCGGATGACGCGCCAGACGGGCCACCTGCCAACTCGACAGGTCGCTGAAGATGCTCTTGGTGAGCGCCTGGCTCTTCTCCTGCAACCGGGCGATCTCGTCACTGATGTTCAGCGCATTGTCGTTACCGACCAGTCGAAGTTCTTCGATCTTGGCCTGGAGATCGGCGATGGGCTGTTCGAAATCGAGATAGTTCGGGTTCATGGGCATCCGTTATTGCAATCTAGAGCCAGGGGCCGGGGCGCCTACCTTAAGGGATCGGACGAGACAGGTCGAGACTCCTGCCGCGTCACTGGCACCCGCCGCTGGCGAGGGTTGGGACGGAACGCACGAGGCGCTCGGGCTTAACGATAGTTGAGAAAGACGTTCTCCCTGCCGAACTGGTCACGCAGGGTTTGAATCAGGCCATCAGCCGGGTCGATCCGGTAATTCTCGCCGAACTGCAGCAAGGCACGCGCGGTGGGGCCCTGGTAGTCGATGGTGACCGGACAGGCACCACGGTGACGACCACAGAGTTCACCCAGCCAGCGTAGCCGGTCACCGGCCAGGGACTCGCTGCGCACCGCGATCCTCAGACTTTCCGCCAGGGCGGTACGGGCCTCTTCCAAGCCCAGCACCCGCTTGGCGCGCAGCCGCAGGCCGCCAGAGAAGTCGTCCTGGCTGACCTCGCCCTCGACGATCACCAGGGCGTCGGTCTGCAAGAGCGCCTGGGCCGCGTTGAAAGCCTCGGCGAACAGCGAGGCCTCGATGCGCCCGGAACGGTCGTCCAGGGTGACGAAGCCCATTTTGTCACCACGCTTGTTCTTCATCACCCGCAGGTTGACGATCAGCCCGGCCACGGTCTGGGTCTCGCGCGAGGGCTTGAGGTCGACGATGCGCTGACGCGCCAGCCGGCGCACCTCGCCTTCGTATTCCTCGATGGGGTGGCCGGTCAGGTACAGCCCCAGGGTTTCCTTTTCCCCGCGTAGGCGCTCCTTGAGATTGAGCTCCCGGGCGCGCCGGTGATTGGCATAGACATCGGCCTCGGGTTCGGCGAAGACGCCACCGAAGAGGTCGACATGCCCGCTGTTGTGACTACGGGCGGTCTGCTCGGCCGAGGCGATGGCCTCTTCCATGGCCGCCAGCAGCACGGCGCGGTTCTGGTCGATGGTCGCCTGATAGGCCTTGATCTCGTCATGGTAGTGCGGCCCCAGGCGATCTAGGGCGCCAGAGCGGATCAGGGCTTCCAGGGTGCGCTTGTTGATGCGCTTGAGGTCCACCCGCGCGCAGAAATCGAACAGGTCCTTGAAGGGTCCTTCGGCACGTGCCTCGACGATGGCCTCCACCGGCCCCTCGCCCACACCCTTGATGGCGCCCAGGCCGTAGACGATTCGCCCGCCCTCGTTCACGGTGAACTTGAACTCAGAGATGTTCACGTCCGGCGTGTCGATGCGCAGCTTCATGTGGCGGCATTCCTCGATGAGGATCACCACCTTGTCGGTGTTGTGCATGTCCGCCGACAGCACCGCGGCCATGAAGGGTGCCGGATAGTGGGTCTTCAGCCAGGCGGTCTGGTAGGAGACCAGACCATAGGCGGCCGAGTGGGACTTGTTGAAGCCGTAACCGGCGAATTTCTCCACCAGGTCGAAGATGTTGCCCGCCAGCTCACCATCGATGCCGTTATTGGCGCAGCCCTCGATGAAGCCGCCGCGCTGCTTGGCCATCTCCTCAGGCTTCTTCTTGCCCATGGCCCGGCGCAGCATGTCCGCCTGGCCCAGGGTGTAGCCGCCCATGACCTGGGCGATCTGCATCACCTGTTCCTGGTAGAGGATGATGCCGTAGGTCGGCGCCAGCACCGGCTGCAGGCCATCGTACTGGTAGTCCGGGTGCGGATAGGCCAGCTCGGCGCGACCGTGCTTGCGGTTGATGAAGTCGTCCACCATGCCCGACTGCAGCGGACCGGGTCGGAACAGCGCCACCAGGGCGATGAGGTCTTCCAGGCAGTCCGGCTTGAGCTTCTTGATCAGCTCCTTCATGCCGCGGGATTCCAGCTGGAAGACGGCGGTGGTCTCGGCCTTTTGCAGCAGGGCGTAGGTCGGCTTGTCGTCCAGCGGGATGAAGTCGATGTTGAGCGGCTCGCGCCCCTCCTCCACTTCCGTGCGGTTGATGGTCTCCAGCGCCCACTTGATGATGGTCAGGGTGCGCAGGCCGAGGAAGTCGAACTTGACCAGGCCGGCCTGCTCGACGTCGTCCTTGTCGAACTGGGTCACCAGGCCGTTGCCGTCCTCGTCGCAGGCGATCGGTGAGAAGTCGGTCAGCTTGGTCGGGGCGATCACCACGCCCCCGGCGTGCTTGCCGGTGCCGCGGGTAATGCCTTCCAGCTTCAGGGCCATGTCCCAGATTTCCTTGGCGTCCTCGTCGGTCGCCAGGAAGTCGCGCAGCGGCTCCTCCTGCTCAAAGGCCTTCTGCAGGGTCATGCCCACTTCGAAGGGGATCATCTTCGACAGGCGATCGGCCAGGCCATAGGACTTGCCCTGCACCCGCGCCACGTCGCGCACCACCGCCTTGGCCGCCATGGTGCCGAAGGTGATGATCTGGCTCACCGCCTCGCGGCCGTACAGGTCGGCCACGTATTCGATCACCCGGTCACGACCGTCCATGCAGAAGTCGACGTCGAAGTCGGGCATGGAGATCCGCTCGGGGTTCAGGAAGCGCTCGAACAGCAGGTCGTAGGCCAGCGGATCCAGGTCGGTGATCTTGAGCACATAGGCGACCAGGGAGCCGGCACCCGAGCCCCGGCCGGGACCGACCGGTACGCCGTTGTTCTTCGCCCACTTGATGAAGTCCATCACGATGAGGAAGTAACCGGGGAAGCCCATCTGGATGATGATGTCGAGCTCGAAGTTAAGCCGGTCGACGTACTCCTGGCGCTTTTCCTCGTAGTTCGGCGTGGTCTCGCGCGGCCAGAGCACGGCCAGGCGCTCCTCCAGGCCCTCGAAGGACACATGGCGCAGGTAGTCGTTGATGGTCATCCCGTTGGGAATCGGGAAGTTGGGCAGGAAGTATTTGCCCAACTGGATTTCGATGTTGCAGCGCTTGGCGATCTCGACGGTGTTTTCCAGCGCCTCGGGCAGGTCGCTGAACAGCTCGGCCATCTCGGCCGCCGACTTCAGGTACTGCTGGTCGCTGTACTTGCGCTCGCGCCGGGGATCGTCCAGCGGACGGCCCTCGCCAATGCAGACGCGGGTCTCGTGGGCTTCGAAGTCCTCGGCCTTGAGAAAGCGCACGTCGTTGGTCGCCACCAGGGCGCCACCGCAACGATCGGCCAGGGCCACCGCCGCATGCAGATGCTCTTCGTCACCCGCTCTTTCGGTGCGCTGGATCTCCAGATAGAAGCGATCCTGGAAGACCTGCTGCCATTCCTCGAAGAGCTGATCGGCCAGGGCCAGATCGCCTTCGAGCAGCGCCATACCAATCTCGCCCTCCTTGGAACCGGACAAGGCGATCAGCCCCTCGCTGGCCTCCTTCACCCAATCGCGCTGGATGACGATCTGCCCGTCTTGCTGGCCTTCCTGAAAACCGCGAGACAGCAGTTCGGTAAGGTTGCGATAGCCCTTGGCGTTCATGACCAGCAGGGTCAGGCGGCTTTGCGGGGCATCGCTGTCGCGGCCGGCCATCCAGATGTCGGCGCCAGCGATAGGCTTGATCCCGGCGCCCATGGCGGCCTTGTAGAACTTGACCAGCGAACAGAGGTTACCCTGGTCGGTCACCGCCACCGCCGGCATCCCGGCTGCTTCAGCGGCCTTGACCAGCCCCTTCACTCGCACGATCCCGTCGACCAGGGAGTATTCCGTGTGTAGACGCAGGTGGACGAAGGATGCGGACATGGCAGAGACCCCTTGATGCATGAGGCGCGGGATTGTACTGGATTGTCGACCTGGGGTCAGACCGCCGCGACGGCCGTCAGTAGGTCGCGACGATCTGGGTCGAGGCCTGGGTCTCGAGAGCGAGCCAGGCCTCGCGTACCGGTGCGAAGGAACGCCGATGGATGGGCGTGGGACCCAGGCGCCTGAGCGCGTCGAGGTGCTCGGCGGTGGGATAGCCCTTGTGTCCGGCCAGGCCATAGCCCGGATAGAGGGTATCCAGCACCTGCATTTCGCGATCGCGGGTCACCTTGGCCAGAATGGACGCCGCGGCGATTGCCGGGACCTGGCTATCTCCCTTCACTACCGGTGCACTGGGCACCGCCAGTTTGGGGCAGCGATTGCCGTCGATCAGTGCCAGACGCGGCTGGACCTGAAGGCCCTCCACCGCTCGCTGCATGGCCAGCATGGTGGCGTGCAGGATGTTCAGGCGATCGATCTCGGCAACTTCAGCGCGCGCCACGCACCAGGCCAGGGCCTTTTCCTGAATCTCCTCGAACAGGGCTTCACGGCGGACCAGCGACAGCTTCTTGGAGTCATTCAGCCCTAGGATGGGCTTGCCTGGATCAAGAATGACCGCCGCTGTCACCACAGCACCACATAAGGGGCCGCGACCGACTTCGTCGACCCCGGCGACCAGCGCCTCGACCAGATTGAAATCCAGGCCCAGCTGCATCAGCTGCGCGCCCGCAGCAGATCCAACACGGCGCCGGCCGCCTGGACCGAGGCATCGCGCCGCAGGCTGTGATGGATGGTTTCGAAGCTGTCGGTCTGCTGCTGCGGCCGCTCCAGCAGCGGCAGGAGTTCAGCCACCAGCCGCTCCGGCGTTGCCTCGTGCTGGATCAGCTCAGGCACCAGCTTGCGTCCGGCCAGCAGGTTGGGCAGCGAAATGTAGGGGCTTTTCACCAGCTGCTTGAGAATCAGATAGGTCAGGGGCGCCACCCGATAGGCCACCACCATGGGCCGTTTGAACAGCAGTGTCTCCAGGGTCGCGGTGCCCGAGGCGATCAGCACGCCATCACAGGCGGCCAGCACTTCATGGGAACGTCCATCGGTCAGCAGCAGCGGCAAGGGCGGTCGCCCTTCCAGCAATTGCTCCACCTGAGCCCGTCGTGCGGCGTTGGCACAGGGTAAGACGAAACGCACACCTGGACGCACGGCCAGCAACTGGGCGGCGGCGTCGAGGAACAGCGCACCGAGGCGCCCTACTTCGCCACCGCGACTGCCGGGCAACAGAGCCACGACCTGCCCCTGTTCCGGCAAACCCAGGGCCTGCCTGGCGGCCGCGCGGTCGTTATCTAGCGGGATGGTGTCGGCCAGTGGATGCCCGACGAAACGCACCGGCACCTGCTGCTCCTCGTAGAAACGGGCCTCGAAGGGAAACAGGGTCAGCATCAGGTCGCAGCCATCGCGAATCTTCAGCACCCGCTTCTGTCGCCAGGCCCAGACCGAGGGACTGACGTAATGCACGGCGGGAATGCCTGCGCGGTGCAGCTGGGCCTCGATCTCGAGGACGAAATCCGGGGCATCAATACCGATGAAGACGTCGGGGCGGGCATCGAGCAACTGGGCGATCAGCGCCTTGCGCCGGCCCAGCAGTTCGCGCAGCCGGCCGAGCACCTCGACCAGCCCCATGACCGCCAGGCGCTCCATGGGAAACTCGGACACCAGTCCTTCGGCTTCCATCCGCGGACCACCGACGCCCATGAAGGAGATATGCGGATGCTGCTCGCGCAGCGCCTGCATCAGGCCAGCGCCCAGCAGATCGCCCGACGCCTCCCCTGCCACCAGCGCCACACGCAGCGGGCGCTGGGCGAACTCAGCGGGTGATGCCACGCGTCGCACTCAGGATGGAGTCACGGAATACCGCCACCTCGGGAAACTGCTGGGCCACCGGCTCCAGCTCCCGCATGGCGTCATCGACGGTCAGCCCCTGGCGATAGACCACCTTGTAGGCGCGGCGCAATTCCTTGATGACCTCGGTCGAGAAGCCGCGCCGCCGCATGCCTTCGAAATTCATGCTACGGGCTTCGGCCGGGTTACCGAACACCGTGACATAGGCCGGTACATCCTTGCCGATGGCCGTACCCATGCCGGAAAAGCTGTGGGCGCCAATACGGCAGAATTGATGGACCAGGGTATAGCCGGAGAGAATCGCCCAATCGTCGACATGCACGTGTCCGGCGAGGGCCGTGTTGTTGACCAGGATGCAGTGATTGCCGATCACGCTGTCATGGCCGATGTGCACATAGGCCATCAGCAGATTGTGATCGCCAATGGTGGTCTCTTCCCGATCCTGCACGGTACCGCGATGGATGGTGACCCCTTCGCGGATGGTGTTGTGATCGCCGATGCGCAACCGGGTCGGTTCGCCCTGATACTTGAGGTCAGGCGTATCCTCGCCGATGGACGAGAACTGGAAGATGCGATTGTGACGTCCGATCATGGTCGGACCCTTGAGGATGACGTGAGGCCCGATGACGGTACCCTCGCCTACCTCCACATCTGGCCCGATGATCGACCAGGGGCCGACCTGGACATCGGCAGCGAGCCGTGCCTTGGGGTCGACGATAGCCCTGGGGTCAATCAACGTCATAGCTTGCGTTCCGCGCAGATAATCTCGGCCGAGCAGACCGGCTTGTCGTCCACACTGGCCCGACATTCGAATTTCCAGATGCCGCGCTTGGTGCTGATGAAGCGAGCGTCGAGCATCAGCTGATCACCCGGCGTCACCGGCTGGCGAAAACGCAGCTTATCCGATCCGACGAAGTAGTACAGGGTGCCGTCGGCCGGCGAGGAATTCATCATCTTGAAGCCAAGGACACCGGCTGCCTGCGCCATGGCCTCGACGATCAGCACGCCCGGCATGATCGGGTGCTGGGGAAAGTGGCCAGTAAAGAACGGCTCATTGATGCTGACGTTCTTGTAGGCACGAATGCGCTTGGCTTCGATATCCAGCTCCAGCACGCGATCCACTAACAGAAAGGGATAGCGATGCGGGAGATATTCACGGATCTCGTTGATGTCCATCATGGTCGGGGAAGGCCTGTTCAGAAAGGGGAAACATCCGATGCAGAATCAAGCATCAGAAGCAGCGTCATCCCGCGAGGTCACGGTAGCAACGATTTTTTCCAGATGTTGCAGACGGCGAGCCATGTCGTCGAGGTGACGAATCCGCGCGGCGCTCTTCTTCCACTCCCCGGCCGGCTGCATGGCCGTACCGGAGGAATAGGCACCGGGCTCGGTAATCGAGCGAGTCACCATGGTCATACCGGTGACGAACACGTTGTCGCACACCTCGATATGACCGACCATGCCCACGCCGCCGGCGATGGTGCAGTGTTTGCCGATCTTGGTACTGCCAGAGATGCCGACACAGGCTGCCATGGCGGTGTGCTCACCGACCTGGACGTTGTGCGCGATCATGATCTGGTTGTCGAGCTTGACGCCATTACTGATGATCGTGTTCGCCAGGGCGCCACGGTCGATGGTGGTATTGGCCCCGATCTCGACGTCGTCGCCGATCAGCACCCCACCCAGCTGGGCGATTTTTTGCCACTGGCCGCGCTCGCTGGCGAAGCCGAAGCCTTCCGCGCCGATCACGGCGCCGGATTGCACCACTGCTCGTTCGCCGATGATCACGTCGTGATAGAGCGTGACCCGTGGCGCCAGCCAGCTGTCTGCACCAATGACGCTGCGCGCACCCACTACGCAGTGAGCTCCCAGACTCACGCCAGCACCGATGTGCGCCTGTGCCTCAATCACCACATAGGGGCCAATGGCCGCCGTCGGATCGACCTGGGCATCCGCAGCGACGAGCGCCGTAGGATGGATGCCGGCCGCGCTACGTGGCTTGCGGTCGAACAGATGGGACAGCCGTGCATAGGCCAGATAGGGATTGGCCAGGATAAGGGCATCGCCGGCATAGCCGTCGGCGTCCTTTTCCGTGAGCAGCACCGCCCCAGCCTGGGTGTCGGCCAGATAGCGGCGATACTGCGGATTGGCAAGAAAACTCAGCTGGTCAGCACCGGCCTCTGGCAGGGTAGCCAGGCCGGTTACCAGGCGCTCGGGCGAACCGCGTAATTCCACGGTCAACTGGCGGCTTTCCAGCCATTGCGCCAGCTCGCCCAGCGTAAAGGTCGTATGGCTCATTAACGACCCGCGTTCATGCGCTCGATGACTTGGCGCGTGATGTCGTACTGCGGCTTCACGTCCACCACGGCACCGCGCTCGAGCACCAGATCGTAATCACCCTTCTTCAGCACCTCTTCCACGGCCTTATCCAGGCGCGGCTTGAGCAGCTTGAGCATGTCACGGTCGGACGCGGCCTTGGCATCGTTGAGTTCCTTGGACTGGAACTGGAAATCCCGGGCCTTCTGACGGAAATCATTTTCCAGACGGGTGCGCTCGGCCTGGGCCATCTTGTCACCGCCCTTGTTGAGCTTGTCCTGGATATCCTTGGCCGAGCCCTCCAGACTCTTCAGCTTGTTCAGCTGAGGACCGAATTTCTTTTCGGAATCGACCGCGTACTTCTTGGCGGCGTCCGACTCCAGCAGGGCCATCTGGTAGTTCAGCACGGCGATCTTGGTGTCGGCGAAAACCGGAGCGGCAACGAGAACGGCAGCGAACAGAGCGTAACGGGTGTACTTGTGCACAGTTGACTCCTGCGTAAAGCGCAAAGGTGTAACCTGGGTCAGAACGTCTGACCCAGCGAGAACTGGAAGACCTGCGGATCGGAGTTGGTCGGCTTCTTGACTGGAACGCCGAGGCTGAAGCTCAGCGGACCTAAGGCAGTAACCCAGGTCACACCGACGCCGACGGAGCTGGCCATATTGGAGAAGCTGACGTCGCCGCAGTTTTGTGTCGAGTTCAGGTAGCACTTGGTGCTGAACACGTTACCCACGTCCCAGAACAGCACGGTTCGCAGGGACTTCTGATCCTTCACGAAGGGCAAGGGGAAAAGGTATTCCACACCACCGGTGATCAGGACGTTGCCACCGAAAGCTTCGTCATTCTCACGGTCGCGGAAGCCTTGACCTTGAGCAGCGTAATTGGGCGGGCTCTTTGGTGGCGTTGTCCGCGGACCCAGGCTGCTGTCCTCGAAACCCCGGACCGAGTTGAAGCCACCGGCATAGTAGTTCTCGTAGAACGGCAGGCCGTCGGTGCTGCCATAGCCGTCACCGTAACCCAGCTCAGTATGGAAGCGTAGCGCGGTGTTGTCAGTCAGCGGCGTGAACAACTGGCCCCGGTAGTCGAGCTTATAGAAGCTCAGGTCGCTACCCGGGATGGTGATCTGACCGGTCAGGCTCTGAGAGGCGCCACGGGTCGGCAGGACACCGCGGTTCAGCGTCGAGCTCGACCAGCCAATGCTGGCCTTGAAGTTGGTGAAGTTATCCCCTTCGCGCTGGACAAAATCATAGATCTCGTCGGCACTGTAGGTACCGGGATTGATCTCGTCTTTCTGCACGCTCAGACCATAGGTCAGGCGCGAGGTCTCGCTGATCGGATAGCCCAGGGTGACACCGGTACCCAGGCTGTTGATCGAGTAGTAGGAGACGTCACTGTCGTACAGTTTGCTGTAGTCGGTGCTGCGATAGAAGATGTTGTAACCCAGGCTCACGCCGTCCGGGGTGAAGTACGGGTCGGTGAAGCTGAAGTTGTAGCGACTCTGGTACTGGGAACGGGTCAGACCGATGCTGACCTGGTTGCCGGTACCAAGGAAGTTGTTCTGGCTGATGGAGCCACCGAGGATCAGACCGGCGCTCTGGGCGAAGCCGATGCTGGCTGTGATGGAGCCCGACGGCTGCTCTTCGACGTTGTAATTGACGTCGACCATGTCGTCGGTGCCAGGCACCTGGGGCGTCTCGACCTTGACTTCCTTGAAGTAGCCCAGGCGCTCGAGGCGGGTCTTGGACTGGTCGATGAGGTAGGTGGAAGCCCAACCGCCTTCCATCTGACGCATCTCGCGACGCAGCACCTCGTCCTCGGTCTTGGTGTTGCCGCGGAAGTTGATGCGGTTGACGTAGGCACGCTTGCCCGGGTCGACCACATAGGTCAGGGACACGCTGTGGTCGTCGTCATGGGGCTCGGGCAAGCCGTTGACGTTGGCGAAGGTATAGCCTTCGTTGCCGAGTCGACGAGTGATCAGATCCGAAGTGCTGGTCATGACCTTGCGCGAGAAGACCTGGCCCGGCTGGACCAGCATTAGTTTACGCAGTTCTTCCTCCGGCACCTTGAGGTCGCCGGACAGCTTCACTTCACGAACGGTGTACTTCTGCCCTTCGTTGACATTGACCGTGATGTAGACGTGCTTCTTGTCGGGCGTGATGGACACCTGGGTCGAGGTGATGTCCATGTTGATGTAGCCGCGATCCAGGTAATAGGAGCGCAGGCGTTCGAGGTCACCCGCCAACTTTTCCCGGGAGTACTTGTCATCGTTACGGAAGAACGACAACCAGTTGCTCGGCTTGAGCTCGAACAACGAGGTGAGATCGTCTTCGGCAAAGACCGTGTTGCCCACCACGTTGACGTGGGAGATGGTCGCAACCTCGCCCTCGTTAATGGTGATCTTCAGCTGCACCCGGTTGCGAGGCTGGGGCACCACTTCGGCATCGATGCTGGCGGAATAACGGCCCTGGGCGACGTACTGGCGCAGCAGTTCATTGCGCACCCCTTCCAGCGTCGCACGCTGGAAAATCTCACCCTCGGCGAGACCAGCCTGCTTGAGACCCTTCATCAGGTCGTCGCTGGAGATCGCCTTGTTGCCTTCCAGGGTGATACTGGAAATGGAAGGACGCTCGACCAGGTTCACGACCAGGACGTTACCGTCACGACCCAGCTGGATGTCCTGGAAGAATCCGGTACGGAAGAGGGAACGGGAAGCCTCGGCCAATTTGTTGTCGTCAACGGCCTCGCCCACGTTCAGCGGCAAGGCGCCAAAGACGCTGCCGGACGATACACGTTGCAATCCGTTGACGCGGATATCGGAGATGGTGAAGGACTCGGCGTGTACCTCGCCGATCATCAGCGCGGCTATTACCGCAGGTAGCAGCAGGCGTTTCATGAGTCCCTTTTATTCCAACTGGCAAATAAAGAATCTGCCGCACTGGGCGGCAGATTCGGCAATCAGCAGAGTGTCAGAGGCGACCGAGGTCATTGACCAAGGCCAGCAGCATCACACCCACGACGAGGCTAATACCGATCTGCATGCCCCATGTCTGCACACGCTCGGACAAGGGCCGCCCGCGAATCCACTCGACGAAGTAGAACACCAGGTGACCACCGTCGAGCACAGGGATAGGCAACAGATTCAGAACCCCCAGGCTTATGCTCAGGTACGCCAGAAAATTGAGGAAATCCCCCAGGCCTGACTGAGCCGAAGCGCCCGCCACTTTAGCAATGGTTATCGGCCCGCTCAAGTTTTTTACCGACAGCTCTCCCAAGAGCATCTTCTTCAGGGAAACCAGCGTGAGCACGCTCATCTGCCAGGTTCGGCCGATGCCTTCACCCACGGCGGCCACCGGTCCATAGCTAATTTCGCGAACCATGTCCGCTGGCCATTTGACCGGCGCCACACCGGCGCCCAGATAGCCGGACTCGGTAGCATCGACATGGCGCGCCCCAAGGCGAAGGGAAACGTCCTGCTGCTGACCCTGGCGTTCGTAAGTCACCTTGACCTGCTGATTGGGATGGGCTCGCACCCAGTCCACCGCCTGCTGCCAGTCCTTGATGGCCGTCTCGTTCAACGCGAGCAGACGGTCGCCGGTCCGCAGGCCAGCGGCCTGGGCAGGACCCGCCGGATCCAGTTCGGCGAAGACAGCGGGGATTTCTGGCCGCCAGGGTTTCAGGCCCAACGCCTGAATCGGATCGGGATCTTCCGCACCGCGTAGCCATGAGTGGAGTTCGATGACGCCATTCTGCTCCGCGGTGGTCCCTGGAAGCGTATAGCGGATACGCAGCGGACCGCTTTCACCCAGACGATCGACCAGACGCAGGTTGACGGCGGACCAGCTGTCCACGGCAGCGTCATCGATCGCGGTCAGCTCCGCCCCGACCGGGATGCCGGCAGTCGCAGCCGGTGTATCGGCTGCTATCGCCCCCACGACCGGACGCGGTTGCTGGGAGCCCAGCATGGCCAGCAACCAGAAGAACAGGATGGCTAGCAGGAAATTGGCGATCGGACCAGCGGCCACGATGGCGATGCGCTGGCGCACCGTCTTACGGTTGAAGGCGGCATGCTGCTCTTCGGGCGGGACGGGTGCTTCGCGCTCGTCCAGCATCTTCACGTAGCCACCCAGGGGGATGGCCGCCACCACGAATTCGGTACCGTACCGGTCTTGCCAGCGCAGCAGTGGCTTGCCGAAGCCTACGGAAAAGCGCAGGACCTTGACGCCGCACCGGCGCGCGGTCCAGAAATGGCCATACTCGTGAATGGTCACCAAGACGCCCAGGGCGATCAGGGTTCCCAGTATCGTATAAAGGATGGACATTGGCTGCCTCCGCTACCTCAGTGTGCAGATTCTGCGGACTCGCAGGCCAGGTGTCGAGGCGCGGGATCAGCGCCTCGACAACCACTCCTGGGCCAGCTGCCGAGCGGTATTGTCGGCCGCGAAGACCGCTTCCAGATCGGCGGCCGGACAGGGCTCGACCCCCTTGAGCACCGACTCGATCAGTTGCGGGATCTCGGTAAAACCGAGTTGACCCGCGAGAAAGGCCTCGACGGCGACCTCGTTGGCGGCATTGAGCGTCGCCGGCATGCAACCGCCCGCCTGAGCGGCTTCGCGCGCCAAGCGCAGACAGGGAAAGCGCGCTTCATCGGGCCGCTCGAATTCGAGCCGGCCGATGTCGAACAGGTTCAGGGGCGCCACCCCGGAGCCGATACGCTCCGGCCATGCCAGGGCATGGGCGATGGGAGTGCGCATGTCGGGGTTGCCGAGCTGAGCCAGCACCGAACCGTCCACATAGTCCACCAGAGAGTGGATGACGCTCTGGGGGTGGATGACCACCTCGACCTGCTCTGGCGTCGCCTCGAACAGCCAGCAGGCCTCGATCAGCTCCAGCCCCTTGTTCATCAGGGTGGCCGAATCCACCGAAATCTTGCGTCCCATCGACCACTTGGGATGAGCGCAGGCCTGATCCGGTGTCACTCCGATCAACTCTTCGGCCGGTGTCTCACGGAACGGGCCGCCCGAGGCCGTGAGCAAGATTCGGCGCACGCCCTTGCGGGCCAACCCCGGCGTCGCCGGATCGGCCAGGCACTGGAAAATCGCATTGTGCTCGCTGTCGATGGGCAACAGGGTCGCGCCGCTGGCCTGCACCGCCTCAATGAAGAGGGCGCCACTCATGACCAGGGCTTCCTTGTTGGCGAGCAGCACGCGCTTGCCGGCCTTGACCGCGGCCAATGTCGGCTTGAGTCCCGCCGCCCCGACAATCGCCGCCATGACGGTATCGACCTCGGGATGAGCAGCAATGAACTCCAGACCCGCCTCCCCTACCAAGATCTCAGGGAACGCCTGGGCGCCCTGCAGCAGATCGGCCAGCCGGTCGGCGGAGGCCTGGTTCGGCACAGCGGCGTAGACTGGCTGGAAGCGATGGCAGAGCTCGGCCAGCTCGTTCAGACGGCGATGGCCGCTAAGGGCAAGGATCTGATAACGGTCAGGATGCTGCGCCACGACATCTAGGGTGCTGGCGCCGATGGATCCCGTGGCACCCAGGACGCAAAGCCGCTGGACGTTCACTGGACACCCCAGCCAGCCCACCAGAGCAGCAAGGCGAACAGCGGGACGGCGGCGGTAAGGCTGTCGATACGATCCAGCACGCCGCCGTGCCCTGGCAGCAGCTGACTACTATCCTTGAGTCCGGCCTGACGCTTGAACATGCTTTCGGTGAGGTCGCCCACCACGGAGATCAGCACCACGCAGGCGGCGCCAAGGAGCGCCTGCAGCAGGTCACCAAAACCCCAGCCGCGGACCAAGCCCAGCACCAGAGTGGCCACCAGCGCGGCGGCCAAGCCACCATAGAGCCCTTCCCAGCTCTTGCCCGGACTTACGGCTGGCGCCAGCTTGCGCTTGCCAAAGGCCCGTCCGGAAAAATAGGCGAAGATGTCGGCGAGCCACACCAGCATCATCACTTCGAGAATCAGCAGATTGCCGCCCGGCGCTGCCTTGAGCAGCATCAGTCCTTGCCAGGCCGGCACCAGCACTACCAGCCCGATCAGCAGACGTCGCCAGGAAGCCTGCCAGGCCCGAGCGCTATCGGGATAGGTCAGTACCAACACGGTCGCGTACAGCCACCAGGCGAGACTGATGAACAGCAGGCCGTGCGCGCCGGCAGGCATCCACCAGCAAAGCAGCAAGGCCAGGGCGACCACGGCGGCATAGGCGCAACGCAGTGGCTGAGCCTCCAGCCCCGCCAAGCGCGCCCATTCCCAGGCACCCAAGACAACGACCGCACCGATGAACAGAGCGAAGGCTGCTCCTTCCAGCCAGAAGAATCCGGCCAGCGCGATGGGCAGGAGCACCATCGCCGTGATAACTCGCTGCTTCAGCATTAGGCGCGTAGCTCCGCTTCCACCTGTTCGCAGGTCCTGCCGAACCGCCGTTGGCGGGTGGCAAAGTCGGCCAGGGCGGCGTGCATGGCCTCGTGCTTGAAGTCCGGCCAGAACAGGTCGGAGAAATACAGCTCGGCATAGGCGATCTGCCAGAGCAGGAAGTTGCTCACCCGCCGTTCTCCGCCAGTACGGATGCAGAGGTCGGGCAAAGGTAGATCGGCGGTCGCCAGGCAACCCTGCAACAGTTCCGGCGTGATGGCCGCGGGCTGTAGAGTGCCCTGCTGAACCTGCAGCGCCAGTTGCTGGGCAGCCTGGGTGATATCCCATTGCCCGCCATAATTGGCCGCGATCTGCAGCACGAATCGGGTGTGGTGGGCGGTGAGCGCCTCGACTTCCGCCATGGCAGCCTGCAATTCCGGATGGAACAGCGAGCGATCGCCAACGATGCGCAGCCGAATGCCGTTCTGGTGCAGCTTCTTGGCTTCCCGCCGCAAGGCGGAAAGGAAAAGCTCCATCAGGGCGCCAACCTCGTCGGCCGGACGCCGCCAGTTCTCGCTGGAAAAGGCGAACAGCGTCAGCACCTCGACGCCCGCATCGCCGCAGACCTCGATCACCGCCCGAACAGCGTCCACTCCGGCTTTGTGACCGGCGACCCCCGGCAGCAACCGACGGCGCGCCCAGCGATTGTTCCCATCCATGATGATCGCCACATGACGTGGCACCACCTTGCCTGGCTTGCTCATGCCCATGCTACATCCCAACCGTTGTCAAACAGCCATCAAGTCGGCTTCCTTGGCCTCCAGAGCCTTGTCCACCTCGGCGACGAATTTATCAGTCAGCTTCTGGACTTCATCCTGAGCACGACGATCCTCGTCTTCACTGATTTCTTTTTCCTTGAGCAGGTCCTTGAGCTGAGCCAGGGCATCGCGACGGATGTTGCGCACGGAGACCCGTGCCTGTTCGGCTTCGGCACGCGCCTGCTTGGTGAAGCCCTTGCGCGTCTCTTCGGTCAGCGCCGGCATCGGCACGCGAATGGTGGTGCCCGCAGTGGCCGGATTGAGGCCCAGGTCCGAGGTCATGATCGCCTTTTCCACGGCCTGGATCATGCTCTTGTCGAACACGTTCAAGGCCAGGGTCCGCGAATCCTCGACGTTGACGTTGGCGACCTGACGCAGCGGGGTATCGCTGCCGTAGTAAGACACCATGACGCTGTCCAGGATGCTCGGGTGAGCACGCCCGGTACGGATCTTGGCAAAGGCGTGGCCCAGGGCTTCCAGGGTCTTGGTCATGCGCGCCTGCGCATCCTTCTTGATCTCGTCAATCATGCTGCTCCCTCCTCGATCAGGGTACCCTCGCCACCACCCACCACGATGTTGAGCAGGGCGCCGGGCTTGTTCATGTTGAAAACCCGCAGGGGCATGTTGTGATCACGGCAGAGACAGATAGCCGTGAGATCCATGACGCCCAGCTTGCGGTCGAGCACCTCGTCGTAGGTCAAGCGCTCGAATTTTTCGGCATTGGGATCCTTGAAGGGATCAGCCGTGTATACACCATCCACCTTGGTGGCCTTGAGCACCAGATCGGCTTCCACCTCGATCGCACGCAGGCAGGCGGCGGAATCGGTGGTGAAGAACGGATTGCCGGTACCGGCGGAGAAGATGACCACTTCGCCACCCTTCAGCTGACGCAATGCCTTGCGGCGATCGTACTGGTCAGTCACGCCGACCATGGAGATGGCGGACATCACCGTGGCGGGAATGTTGGAGCGCTCCAGGGCGTCGCGCATGGCCAGGGCGTTCATCACGGTAGCCAGCATGCCCATGTGGTCGCCGGTCACCCGGTCCATGCCCACGGCGGACAGCGCCGCACCGCGGAACAGGTTGCCACCGCCGATCACCAGACCGACCTGAACACCAATGCCCACCAGCTGGCCGATTTCCAGCGACATGCGATCCAGCACCTTCGGATCGATCCCGAAGTCTTCACTTCCCATCAGGGCTTCGCCACTGAGCTTCAGCAGAATACGCTTGTAACGGGGTTGGCGACCACTCATCTGCTGTGCCATTCACTCTCTCCTGTGGCGATGAACATGTGCGGGGGATTTTGATCCTGCGATAGGAAAGCGCAACCGCAGTTGCGTTCACTCCAATCGGCAAAAAACTCCTTGGGAGGCGAGAAACTAGACCTGCCTACCAATTTGACAAAGAGGCCGCGCGCTCGAAGCGGGCGGCCTCCTGGTCAACGGCGGATGCCGGGCTTACTGCTTGCTGGCAGCCAGCTGGGCAGCCACTTCGGCAGCGAAGTCGACTTCGGCCTTCTCGATGCCTTCGCCCACTTCGTAGCGCACGAAGGAGACGATCTCGGCGCCGGCTTTCTTGGCCAGCTCACCGACCTTGACTTCCGGATCCTTGATGAAGGGCTGCTCAACCAGGCTGGCTTCGGCCAGGAACTTGTTGATACGACCCTTGACCATGTTCTCCACGATGTTTTCCGGCTTGCCGGCGATCTTGTCGGCGTTCAGCGCCAGGAAAATTTCCTTTTCCTTGGCGACAGCTTCTTCGGAAACCTGGGAGGGATTCAGGAACTGGGGGTTGCTCGCCGCGACGTGCATGGCGATTTCCTTGGCCAGTTCGGCGGTGCCACCCTGCAGGGTAACGACCACACCGATGCGGTGACCGTGCAGGTAGGCGCCAACGACATCGCCTTCGACACGGGTCAGGCGACGGATGTTGACGTTCTCGCCACACTTGGCGACCAGCGCCTCACGAGCAGCTTCCTGAGCGGCGATCAGCGGAGCGGCATCGCTCATCTTCTCGGCAAAGGCCTTGTCCAGGCTGGCGGCGACGAAGCCCTTGAAGTCGTCCTGCAGAGCCAGGAAATCGGTCTGGGAGTTGACTTCGATGATGACGGCAGCCTTGTGGTCATCAGCGACCTTGACCGCGATGGAGCCTTCGGCAGCCACGTTACCGGCCTTCTTGGCAGCCTTGATGGCGCCAGCGGCACGCATGTCGTCGATGGCTTTCTCGATGTCGCCACCGGCAGCGGCCAGGGCCTTCTTGCAATCCATCATGCCTTGGCCGGTGCGCTCGCGCAGTTCTTTGACCAGGGCTGCAGTGATTTCTGCCATGTTTGAAATCCTCTTGAATCGGTTTCGAGGTCACTCCGCACAGAGACGGAGCCAATGAAACGCCAGTAGGCAAAAAGGGGGCTAGGCCCCCTTCTCGCACGTCGAACCGCTCGACCCTAGGGTCGACTTGCTCAGCCCTCGACGGCTTCGGCAGCGGCTTCTTCGACGAATTGCTCGCCCGCACCACCGTTGTTACCACCACGGATCACGGCATCGGCAACGCTGCTCAGGTACAGCTGAACGGCGCGGAAGGCGTCGTCGTTACCGGGGATGACGTAGTCAACGCCTTCCGGGCTGCTGTTGGTATCGACTACGCCGATGACCGGGATGCCCAGCTTGTTGGCTTCGGTGATGGCGATGCGCTCGTGGTCGACGTCGACCACGAACAGTGCGTCCGGCAGGCCGCCCATCTCCTTGATACCACCCAGGCTGCGCTCGAGCTTCTCGAGGTCACGGGTACGCATCAGGGCTTCTTTCTTGGTCAGCTTGTCGAAAGTACCGTCCTGGGACTGGATTTCCAGATCGCGCAGACGCTTGATCGAGGCACGGATGGTCTTGTAGTTGGTCAGCATGCCGCCCAACCAGCGGTGATCGACGAAGGGCTGACCGCAACGAGCGGCTTCTTCGCGAACGATCTTGCCGGCGGAACGCTTGGTGCCGACGAACAGGATCTTGTTCTTGCCGGAAGCCAGGCGCTCAACGAAGGTCAGGGCCTCGTTGAACATCGGCAGGGTTTTTTCGAGGTTGATGATGTGGATCTTGTTGCGCGCACCGAAGATGTACTTGCCCATCTTCGGGTTCCAGTAACGGGTTTGGTGGCCGAAATGCACGCCGGCTTTCAGCATGTCACGCATGGAGACTTGAGACATTTAGATGTTCCTCGTAGTCGGGTTGGGCCTCCACGCATCCCAATGACCAACTTCCCTTGGGAAGCACCCAGGTCATCGTGTCGATGCGTGTGTGGGGTTAGGAGCGCTAAAGGGCAGAGCCCCGAAAAAGCGCGCGACTTTATATCACGCCTTATCGGATACCACCAGCGGCGATTGGTGGACACCGGAGATCCGGGGTGCTGCCGGTGGCCACAGCAAGGGCAACAGCTCTGATAGAATAACGGATCGAAAGCTAACACCCGGCGTGATACCTAGAGATTTCCGATGACCGTCATCCTCAAGACCCCTGAAGACATCGCCAAGATGCGCGTCGCCGGCCAATTGGCCGCCGAGGTGCTCGAAATGCTGGACGAACACGTGCGTCCCGGCATCACTACCGAAGAACTGGATCGACTGGCCCACGACTATATCGTCAACGTGCAGCAGGCCATTCCCGCCCCGCTGAACTACAAGGGCTACCCCAAATCCATCTGCACCTCGCTGAACCACGTGGTCTGCCATGGCATTCCCAATGACAAGCCACTCAAGAGCGGCGACATCATGAACGTGGACATCACCGTGATCAAAGATGGCTATCACGGGGATACCAGCAAGATGTACCTGGTAGGTGACGTTCCCGAGTGGGCCGGCCGCCTCTGCCAGGTCACCCAGGAGTGCCTCTACAAGGGCATCGAGCTCGTCCGTCCCGGCGCGCGTCTGGGGGACATCGGCGAGGTCATCCAGAAATATGCCGAGAAGAACGGCTTCTCGGTGGTCCGCGAATACTGCGGTCACGGCATCGGCAAGGGTTTCCACGAGGAGCCGCAGGTGGTGCATTACGGCCGCGCCGGCACTGGCCTCGAGCTGCAGGCCGGGATGATCTTCACCATCGAGCCGATGATCAACCAGGGCCGCTACGAGACCCGCCTGCTGGGCGATGGCTGGACCGCCATCACCAAGGACCGCAAGCTGTCCGCGCAGTGGGAACACACGGTGCTGGTCACCGAAGAGGGTTACGAGATCCTGACCCTGAGAAAGGACGAAACCTTTCCCCGCGTTTCTGCGTGAGTGAGCGCCCATGCCCCAGGTCGATTCGGAGTTGTTCGACGCCGGCCAGTTCCAGGCTGAGCTTTCGCTGAAAGCCAGCCCTCTCGCGGCCTTCAAGAAATTCATCCGGGCCGCGAACGCCACCCTGGATGCCCGTTTCCTGGCCGGACGCAGCGTGCGTCGCCTGGTCGAGGATCGCGCCTGGTTCGTCGATCAGTTGCTCACGGCGGCCTGGAATCGCTTCAGTTGGCCGTCTGACGGCATCGCCCTGCTCGCCGTAGGCGGCTATGGGCGCGGCGAATTGCATCCGCACTCGGATATCGACCTGCTCATCCTGCTCGCCGAAGAAGAGCAGGAGCGCTTCCGCGCATCCATCGAAGGCTTCCTGACCCTGCTATGGGACGTGGGCCTGGCCGTGGGGCAAAGCGTCCGGTCCCTGCGCGAATGCACCACCGAGGCCCTGGCCGACCTGACGGTGATCACCAACCTGATGGAAAGCCGCACCCTCGCCGGCCCCGAGCACCTGCGCCAGGCGATGCTGGCGGCGACAGGCGTCGAGCATCTCTGGCCCGGACGCGCCTTCTACCTGGCCAAGCGTGCCGAACAGAGCGCGCGGCACGCGAAGTACAACGACACCGAATACAACCTCGAACCCAATGTGAAGGGTTCACCGGGTGGTCTGCGCGATATCCAGACACTACTGTGGATCGCCCGGCGCCAGTTCGGCACCCTCAATCTGCAGGCGCTAGTAGGCCAGGGCTTTCTGACCGAAAGCGAATGCGGCCTGCTGACCTCGGCACAGGAGTACCTGTGGAAGGTCCGCTATGCCCTGCACATGCTCGCCGGTCGCGCCGAGGACCGCCTGCTGTTCGACCACCAGCGGCGCATCGCCAATCTGCTCGGTTACGAGGACAACGACGCCAAGCTCGCGGTAGAACGCTTCATGCAGAAGTACTACCGGGTGGTGATGGACGTCTCCCAGCTCAGCGACGTGGTGATGCAGCACTTCGAGGAAGTGAATCTGCGCGACGAGCAGGTGCCTGCCGCGGTCACCCCGCTCAACAACAGGTTCCAGATCCGTAACGGCTATCTCGAGGTGGTGCATCCCCAGGTCTTCCTGCGCACCCCCTTCGCCCTGATGGAGCTGTTCGTCCTGCTGGCGCAGAACCCTGCGATCAAGGGACCGAGCGCCGGTACCATCCGCCTGCTACGCGACAGCCGTCACCTGATCGATGACGCCTTCCGCCAGGACATTCGCAACACCAGCCTGTTCATCGAGCTGCTCAAGAGCGAATCCGGCATCCACCGCAATCTGCGGCGCATGAATCGTTATGGCCTGCTGGGGCTCTACCTGCCCGAATTCGGCCAGATCGTCGGGCAGATGCAGCACGACCTCTTCCACATCTATACGGTCGACGCCCATACCCTCAATCTCATCAAGCACCTGCGCAAGATGAGCTACGACGTCCTCGCCGAGAAGTATCCGCTGGCGACGCGGGTGATCCACAAGCTGCCCAAGCCGGAGCTGATCTATGTCGCCGGCCTCTACCACGACATCGCCAAGGGTCGTGGTGGCGATCACTCGGAGCTGGGCGCGGAAGACGTGGAAGCTTTCGGTCGCCGCCACCAGCTGCCGGAGTGGGACACCCGTCTGGTCAGCTGGCTGGTACGCAACCACCTGGTAATGTCCACCACCGCCCAGCGCAAGGATCTCTCCGATCCCCAAGTCATCCACGACTTCGCCCTGACCGTTGGCGACCACACCCACCTGGACTATCTGTATGTCCTGACCGTGGCCGACATCACCGCGACCAATCCGTCGCTATGGAACTCCTGGCGCGCCACCCTGCTCCGCCAGCTCTACACCGAGACCAAGCGTGCCCTGCGTCGGGGCCTGGAGAATCCGGTCAACCGCGAGGAGCAGATCCGCAGTACCCAGCAATCGGCATTGGATACCCTGATGCGCCGCGGCATCGATGCCGATGACGCCGAGCAGCTCTGGTCGCAGCTGGGTGATACCTATTTCCTGCGCCATACCGCGCTGGACGTCGCCTGGCACACCGAGGCCATCCTCGGCCATGGCGATACCGCCGAGCCTTTGGTGCTGATCCGCGAGACCACCCAGCGTGACTCCGAGGGCGGCACCCAGATCTTCATCTATGCCGCGGACCAGCACGACTTCTTCGCGGTGACCGTGGCGGTGATGGACCAGCTCAACCTGAACATTCAGGACGCACGCATCATCACCTCCAGCAGCCAGTTCACCCTGGACACCTACATCGTGCTGGATACCGATGGCGGCTCGATCGGCAACAATCCCGCGCGTATCACCCAGATCCGCGCCGGTCTGATCGAGGCCCTCAAGCATCCGGAAGAATACCCGAGCATCATCAATCGGCGCGTGACCCGCCAGCTCAAGCATTTCGCCTTTTCGCCCCAGGTGAACATCTATACCGACACCACGCGCTCGGCGAGCCTCATCGAGCTGACAGCGCCCGACCGACCCGGCCTGCTGGCGCGGGTGGGACGGATCTTCCTCGATTTCGACCTGTCCGTGCTCAACGCCAAGATCGCCACCCTCGGCGAGCGCGTGGAAGACGTCTTCTACGTGACCGACGCCGACGGTCGCCCACTGTCGGATCCCAGCCTCTGCGCCGCGCTGCAGCAAGCCCTGATCAAGCAGCTGGGCGAGCGGGACAGCCAGACGCCACTCAGTCGCATCAGCATCTAGTCTCGAACGAAGGACCACCCGACGATGAATCCCACCCTCGACCTGCTGCAGCCCTATCCGTTCGAGAAACTGCGTGCCCTGCTCGCCACCGTCACCCCGCCGGCTTCGATCAGACCCATCCCGCTGTCGATCGGCGAGCCCAAGCACCCGGCACCCGCCTTCGTCGCCGAGGCGCTGACCGCGAATCTGGCTCAACTGGCGGTCTATCCCACCACACAGGGAATCGCCGACCTGCGTGAGGCCATCGCCGACTGGGCCGGCCAGCGCTTCGCCGTCCCCGCGGGCTGGCTGGATCCGGCTCGCCACGTGCTGCCAGTCACTGGTACCCGGGAAGCCCTGTTCTCCTTTACCCAGGCAGTGGTGGATCGCAGCAAGCACGGTCTGGTGCTGAGCCCCAATCCCTTCTATCAGATCTACGAAGGGGCGGCCCTGCTGGCCGGCGCCGAGCCGCATTATCTGCCCTGCCTGGCGGACAACGGCTTCAACCCCGATTTCGATAGCGTTCCGGATACGGTCTGGCAGCGGTGCCAGCTGCTCTTCCTCTGCTCCCCGGGTAATCCCACGGGCGCCCTGCTGCCCCTGGAAACGCTGAAGAAGCTCATCGAACTCGCCGACCGCCACGATTTCGTGATCGCCGCCGACGAATGCTACAGCGAACTCTACTTCGATGAAGCCAGCCCGCCGCCCGGCCTGCTGACCGCCTGCGCCGAACTGGGTCGCAGCGACTTCGCCCGCTGCGTGGTCTTCCACAGCCTGTCCAAGCGTTCCAACCTGCCGGGCATGAGATCCGGCTTCGTCGCCGGCGATGCCACCATCCTCAAGCGCTTCCTGCTCTATCGCACCTATCATGGCTGCGCCATGCCGGTGCAGGTGCAGAAGGCCAGTGCCGTGGCCTGGCGCGACGAGGCCCATGTCCGCGAGAACCGCGCGCTCTACCGGCAGAAATTCGCCGCCGTACTGGACATTCTGCAGGGCAGTCTGGACGTCTCCCTGCCGGACGGCGGCTTCTATCTCTGGGCCAAGACACCCGGCGATGACGAAGCCTTCGCCCGCGACCTCTTCGCTCGCGAGCACGTGACGGTCGTACCGGGCTCCTACCTCTCGCGCGAGGTGGAGGGCACCAACCCAGGTGCCGGACGGGTACGCATGGCGCTGGTCGCCCCCCTGGCCGAGTGTGTGGAAGCAGCGGGGCGCATCCGCCGCTTCTGCAAGGGCTAGCGGTTGCCCTGATCGCGCATCAGCGCGGTCTCCTGGATGTCCAGTTCGCGCAGGAATTCGCTGACCACCAGGTCATCGATCACGCCGGCGATGCGCAGCCGATAGAGTTCGCGACGCTGGGCGCGGATGGCGAGCAGACGCAGCTCGCCATCCAGGGTGTCACGTAGACGCGCCAAGGAACGGGCATCCTCGCTGTCATCGGCGGAACTCAACTCGTCGCGAAACTCGGCAATGATGCCAGCCTTGATCTCCGCCTGCAGCGCTGCCCGGGCTGGTTCGTCCGCATCGTCTGATTCCACGTCCTCCAAGGCCCCGATGGCCGCCCGGGCGGCATTGATCCGTACCTCGCAGCGTTCACGCTCCAGCAGGTCGTTGGACTGCTCCGGCAAACGCGCCAGGAGCAGCGGAATGCCGACGCTCGCCACCACCAGTGACAGCAGGATCACGCCGGCGGCGATGAATACCAGGACATCACGCAGGGGAAAAGGCGTGCCA
Source organism: Pseudomonas sp. JBR1 (assembly GCF_028198185.1). NCBI lineage: Bacteria > Pseudomonadati > Pseudomonadota > Gammaproteobacteria > Pseudomonadales > Pseudomonadaceae > Pseudomonas > Pseudomonas sp. JBR1. Next base: position 4,829,657 of record NZ_CP116340.1, on the reverse strand, counting down.
TCCGACAGCATCAGCGGCAGCGACAGCACACCCGCCAGAGTCACGGCGCCACGTACCCCGCTGAGGGAAGCAATGGCGGCGATGCAGCGGGGATCGCCAGCGATGGTGATAGGGCCACTGCCGGGCTGGGTCAGGTGCCAATAGCCCAGGATGACCCCGAAGCGAATGGCCATGATCACCAGATAGGCCCCCACCACGTAGAGCGTCAGCCAGCCCGCGGCCGGCCAGAGCGCCTGGGAAGCTGGCAGCGCGGCCGCCAGGATGTCAGGCAGCTGCAGGCCAAGGATGAGAAATACCAGGCCGTTGAAAGCGAACTCCACCAGCCCCCAGACGCTGTGATTGAGCAGTCGGGTGGCGGTCTGTCGAGGCAGCATGTCGACCCGGCTCTGCATCATCCCGGCGGCCACCGCCGAGAGGATGCCCGAGACGCCCAACCGCTCTGCCAGCACATAGGCGGCGAAAGGCAGCAACAGCATGAAGACGACATGGGGTGCGGCATCGCTCCAGCCTCGTCGGATCACCATCCAGGCCCGGGCACGACCGACCAGCCAGCTCAACACCCCGCCAACCAGCGCCCCACCCAAGGCGACGATGACGAAATCCAGGCTGGCCTGGCTGAGCGAAAAGGCGCCGGTCAGGGCTGCCGCCACGGCGAACTTGAAGGTCACCAGGCCCGAGGCATCGTTGAGCAGGGCCTCGCCCTGGATCACATGCAGCAGCGCACTGGGCAGCCGTCCGCGGACGATGCTGGAAACGGCCACGGCATCGGTTGGCGACAGCACAGCAGCCAGGGCGAAGGCCACTGCCCAGGGCAGCTTGAGCATCCAGTGCAGGAACCAGCCGGCGCCCAGCACCGTGAGGAACACCAGGCCGAAGGCCAGTACGAAGATGGGGCGCCGCAGCCGCCAGAATTCGCGCTTGGGCATGCGCCAGCCATCGGAGAACAGCAGCGCCGGGATGAACAGCAACAGAAAGAGTTCGGGATCCAGGGCGACATGCAACCCCAGCGTGGGCCAGGCGAGCAAGGCGCCCACCACCACCTGGATCAGTGGCAGCGGGATGGGAATGAGGTGGGCGCTGAGACGGGTGGCGCCCACCATCAGCAAGAGGATCAGAGCGGTATAGAGAATCTGCACAGTGGTCTCGTGGTCGGGGCACCGGTCGCGGTACCAGATACAGAAGATGCGTCCCGCGAGGCTGGGGACACGTCGACCTCAGGTTGTTGGGACTGATGTCGAAGTATTTGGTTTACCCAAACTTTACCCCGGGCTACCTAGGCGAGCGGCCACCGTTGCGGTCTGATAGAGATGCCCGGTTTCATCACCCCGGGTCGCAGGAGAATCATCATGCTACGTCGCATCACTCAAGCTGTGGTGCTTGCCGGTTGCCTCGCCATCGCCGGTCAGGCGTCCGCCCACGGTCGTGGTCCCGGCCCGGCCTTTCTTGGTGCAGTGGTTGGCGCCGTGGTTGGCGGAGCCATCGTCTCCCACTCCTATGCCCGCGAGCCGGTCTACATCGAGGGGCCACCGCCGCCACCGCCGCGCGTGGTCTACTACGAGCCGGCACCGGTCTACGAGTATCGCGTGGTTGAGCCGCGCCCCGTGTACTACGGCCCGCCACCTGGCGCCTACTACTATGGCCCGCCCCCACGCTGGTAAAGGCCCATGAAAAACCCGCCGAAAGGCGGGTTTTTTCTATCGCTGCAGGCCTTAGATCACCTGGCGTCGCCGCAGGACGTCGAGGATCTGCTGGACCCCCTCCTCCACCGACAGCTGTTCGGTATCCAGTACCAGATCGGCGTCTTCGGGCGCATCGTAGGCAAAGGAGATGCCCGGGATATTGTCGCCACCGGCGGTGTAGAGGCCCTGGGGATCCCGCTCGGCGCAAGCCGCTGGCGAAGCCTTGACGTGTACCGTCAGCAGGCGCTCGGCACCGATCAGTGCCTGGGCCTGGGCCCGACCCTCGGCATCCGGCGCGACGAACGCAGCCAGGGCAATCAGGCCCGCCTCGTTGAACTGACGGGCCACCTGGGCGGCGCGCAACCAGTTCTCGCGACGACCCGCGCGATCCTGCGGCAGGCCCTTGTTCAGGTCGTGGCGCAGATTCTGGCCATCCAGCACGAAGACCGCGCGACCGGCGTCGAACAGGCGCCGCTCCAGGGCATAGGCCAGGGTGGTCTTGCCGGCACCGGAAAGGCCAGTGAAGAGCACCGTGGTGGGCTGCTGACCGAAACGGGCAGCCCGCTCGCTGGTGGCGACGTGCAGCTGATGCGCGCTCTGGCCATGGCCAGCGCTACCTACCGGGTCGGCGATGATCATGCCGGCACCTACGGTGCCATTGGTCAGGCGATCGATGACGATGAAGGCGCCGGTGGTGCGGTTGACGCCATAGCCGTCCAGGGCGATGGGGGAATCCAGGGCCACCTTGACCCGGGCGATCTCGTTGAGCTTGAGCTCGCTGGTGGCGCCGCGTTCCAGGGTATTTACGTCCACCGTGTGCACGATGCTCGGCAGCGAACCCGGCACATAGCTGGTGGCGCGCTTGATGTCGTACTTCTTGCCAGGGCGCATGGGCTCTTCGGCCATCCACACGAGCATGGCCTCGAAGCTGTCGGTCACCTGGGGACGGTTGTCGGCATGCACCAGGACGTCGCCCCGGGAGATGTCGATCTCGTCTTCCATGGTCAGGGTCACCGCCTGGCCGGGACCTGCCTGCTCCAGCTCGCCTTCGTAGGTGACGATGGACTTGACCCGACTGCCCTTACCCGACGGCAGGACCACCACAGCATCGCCCTTGGTGACGACACCCGATGCCAGGGTCCCGGCGAAGCCACGGAAGTTGAGGTTGGGCCGATTGACGTACTGCACCGGAAAGCGCAGGTCGTCGAGATTGCGATCCGCGGCGATCTCCACGGTCTCGAGGATTTCCATCAGCGACTTGCCGCTGTACCAGGGCGTCTGCTCGCTGCGATTCACCACGTTGTCGCCCTTGAGCGCCGACATGGGGACGAAGTGGATGTCCTTGGCGCCCAGCTCGATGCGCTGGGCGAAGGCCAGGTAGTCGTCCTTGATGCGTTCGAACACTGCCTGGTCGAAGCCCAGCAGGTCCATCTTGTTGATGGCGACCACGATGTGCTTGATGCCCAGCAGCGAAGCGATGTAGCTGTGCCGGCGCGTCTGGGTCTGGATGCCGTGACGAGCATCGACCAGGATGATCGCCAGGTCGCAGGTGGAGGCCCCGGTAGCCATGTTGCGGGTGTACTGCTCATGGCCGGGGGTGTCGGCGATGATGAACTTGCGCTTGGCCGTGGAGAAGTAGCGATAGGCCACGTCGATGGTGATGCCCTGCTCGCGCTCGGCCTGCAGGCCATCCACCAGCAGCGCCAGGTCGACCTCCTCGCCGGTGGTGCCCACCTTCTTGGAGTCACGAGTGATGGCTTCCAGGTGATCCTCGTAGATCATCTTGGAGTCGTGCAGCAGGCGCCCGATCAGGGTGCTCTTGCCGTCGTCGACGTTGCCGCAGGTGAGGAAGCGCAGCAGTTCCTTGCGTTCGTGCTGCGCGAGGTAGGCCAGGATGTCCTGGCCGATCAGATCGGATTGGTGCGACATCTTAGAAATACCCCTGACGTTTCTTCTCTTCCATGGATCCGGCGCCATCGTGGTCGATGACCCGGCCCTGGCGTTCGGAGGTGCGGGTAAGCAGCATCTCCTGGATGATGTCCGTCAGTGTCGTCGCCTGGGACTCCACCGCGCCGGTCAGGGGATAGCAGCCGAGGGTACGGAAGCGCACCTGGCGCTTGTGGATACGCGCCTTTTCCTCGGGCGAGAGGTGCTCGAGGATACGGTCGTCGTCGATCATGAGCAGGGTGCCGTTCTTCTCGATCACCTCGCGCTCGGCGGCGAAGTACAGCGGCACGATCGGGATGCCTTCGAGATAGATGTATTGCCAGATGTCCAGCTCGGTCCAGTTGGACAGCGGGAAGACCCGGATCGACTCGCCCTTGTTGGTCTTGCCGTTGTAGATGTTCCACAGTTCGGGACGCTGGTTCTTGGGGTCCCAGCGGTGCTTGCTGTCGCGGAAGGAGTAGACGCGCTCCTTGGCGCGGGACTTCTCTTCATCACGGCGGGCGCCGCCGAAGGCTGCGTCGAAGCCGTACTTGTCCAGCGCCTGCTTGAGGCCCTGGGTCTTCATGATGTCGGTGTGCTTGGCGCTGCCATGGGTGAAGGGGTTGATGCCCTGGGCGACCCCCTCCGGATTCTTGTGCACCAGCAGATCGAGCCCCATGTCCTCAACCATGCGATCGCGGAATTCGTACATGGCCTGGAATTTCCAGCCGGTGTCCACGTGGAGTACCGGGAACGGCAGCTTGCCGGGAAAGAAGGCCTTGCGGGCCAGGTGCAGCATCACGGCCGAATCCTTGCCGATGGAATACAGCATGACCGGATTGTCGAACTCGGCGGCCACTTCACGGATGATGTGGATGCTTTCCGCCTCAAGCTGTTTGAGGTGCGTCTGTTTGTCGAGCATGGCTACTCACGATTGCAGAAAGGTGGCCTAGGAGATGTCCGTTGCGGCATCCAGTCGACTGGACACACCGGACAGAGCGGGCCGTGGACGAACCTCAACCTTATCATAGGCAATGGTTATGTCCCGACAGCCCTTCTAGAACTAGAAGCTATATGCTTATGACGCTCATGCCGGGTTGTCGCAGTCGATGAATAGATGCTGCACGCCCAGTTGAGTGGCCAGATAGTCGCCCAGCGCCTGCACCCCATAGCGCTCGGTAGCATGGTGGCCGGCAGCGAAGAAACTGACCCCGTTTTCGCGGGCACTGTGCACCGTCTGCTCGGATACCTCACCGGTCAGGTAGGCGTCCACGCCCGCCGCGATGGCCTGATCGATATAGCCCTGGGCGCCTCCGGTGCACCAGGCCAGGCGCCGGATCGATCGTCCGCCATCGACCACCAGCGGCTGGCGCTGCAGGGTATCCGCTACCCGCCGACCAAAATCCGTCGCGGACAACGGCTCGGCCAGCTCGCCCTCCCAGATCAGCCCCCTGGCATCGCCCGGCAGCGGACGAATGTTCTGCACGCCAAGGCGGCGTCCCAGCTGAACGTTGTTGCCCACTTCGGGATGGACGTCCAGCGGCAGGTGATAGGCTAGCAGGCTGATGTCGTGGCTCAGCAGGGTCTTGATCCGGCGGTGCTTCATGCCGATGAGACGGGCATCTTCGTTTTTCCAGAAGTAGCCGTGGTGCACGAGGATGGCATCGGCACTGGCCGCTACAGCGGCATCCAGCAACTGCTGGGAGGCCGTGACGCCACTGACCAGCAGGCGAAGCTGCCCACGGCCCTGGACCTGCAGGCCATTGGGGCAATAATCCTGGATACGGGCCGTCTCCAGGTAACGGTCGGCGGTTTCTACCAGTAGATCAAGGGACAGGGTCACGGACGGCTTACCTCCTCTGTGGCGGCGCCCCGGCATGTCATCGAGCGGCGCCGCTCCTTATAATGCCGCCAGCTTATCCGCCGCACTTCGGGCGGACAAATTCAAGGATGTGATCGATGTACAAGGCTTTGCGTTATCTCGGCTGGCCCGTGCTGTGCGGTCTGCTCGTTGCAGCCCTGATCATGCAGCACTATCCCCAGTGGCTCGGGCTACCGGCCCAGCCGCCGCTGTTCGAGGCTGCCCAGGCGCCCTCGCCTGGGCGCCAGCAGGGGCCGGTCTCCTACGCCGATGCGGCGAGTCGGGCAGCACCGGCGGTGGTGTCGCTGCGCTCGACCAAGGCAGCCAAGCCGGGCAAGGCCGGCGACACGGCCAACGACCGCAAGAGCCCGGCCAAGCCGGTGGAAGAGCTAAGCCTCGGCTCGGCGGTGCTGATGAGTCATGATGGCTACCTGCTGACCAACAACCATGTGACGCTCGATGCCGAATCCATCGTAGTCGCGCTCGCCGACGGTCGCCAGACCCTGGCCAAGCTGATCGGCAACGATCCGGCCACCGACCTCGCCGTGCTCAAGATCGACCTGCCCAATCTGCCAGCCATCTCGGTAGGCGATTCGACCGCCATCCGCATCGGCGACGTGGTGCTGGCCATCGGCAACCCCTTCGGCGTCGGCCAGACCGTGACCATGGGCATCATCAGCGCCACCGGCCGCAATCAGCTGGGCCTCAACACCTACGAGGACTTCATCCAGACCGATGCGGCGATCAACCTGGGCAATTCGGGCGGGGCGCTGGTGGATGCCAATGGCAACCTGATCGGCATCAACACCGCCATCCTCTCCGGCGGCTCCCAGGGCATCGGCTTCGCCATCCCGATCAAGCTGGCCATGGAGGTCATGCGGTCGATCATCCAGCATGGTCAGGTCATCCGAGGCTGGCTGGGCGTGGCGGTGGAGGTGATCACCCCGGAACTGATCAAGACCTACGGCCTCAAGGTCGACCAGGGCATCGTGGTGACGGACATCGATCCCGATGGGCCGGCGCACAAGGCCGGTCTGCGCGCTGGCGACGTGCTGGTCAAGCTGGCTGGGCAGCCGATCAAGGATGGTCGACTGGCGATGAATCAGATCGCCCGCAAGCAGCCGGGCGACAGCATCCCCATCGAGGTGCGGCGGCAGGACAAAACCCTGCAGCTCAAGGTCACTGTCGGTCTGCGTCCCCTGATGGAGAAGGCGCGCTAGCCGCCCGCGGCGCTCAGAGCCTGCTAAAGGCTCTGAGCTAAAGCCAAACAAGGCATTTTCAATGCCGTCTGGCCGACACGCCGCGGCCTTTGAGCAGGCTCTCAGAGAGCGTCGAGGGCCGTGATCAGCGCCTGATTCTGTGCCGGCGTGCCGATGGTGATGCGCAGGAAGTCGGCGATGCGTTCGGGTCGGCTGAAGTGGCGCACGATGACGCCGTGCTCACGCAGCCCCGCCGCCAGCGCCGCCCCACCCTTCTGCACATGACGGGCGAAGATGAAGTTGGCCGCCGAGGGCAATACCTCGAAGCCCCGCTCCAGCAACTGGGCCACCAGGCTTTCACGGCTTTCGACTACCTGCCGGCAGGTCTCGTCGAAATAGGCGCGATCCTCGAAGGCGGCCACCGCCCCGGCCAACGCCAGGCGGTCCAGCGGATAGGAGTTGAAGCTGTTCTTGATTCGTTCCAGGGCTTCCATCAGCGGCGCCTGGCCCATGGCCAGACCCACTCGCAGACCGGCCAGGGAGCGGGACTTGGACAGCGTCTGGGTCACCACCAGATTGGGATGGCGCCCGATCAGGGCGACCGCCGACTCTGCACCGAAATCGACGTAGGCTTCATCCACCACCACCACGGACGTCGGGTTGCCAACGACGATACGCTCGATCGCTTCCAGCGCCAGGGCGCTGCCGGTGGGCGCATTGGGATTGGGGAAGATGATGCCGCCATTGGGCCGGAAATAGTCTTCAACGACGATCTGGAAATCCTCATCCAGCGCCGGGGTCTCGAAGGCGATGTCGTAGAGGCCGCAGTACACCGGATAGAAGCTGTAGCTGATGTCCGGGAACAGGACCGGCCGCCCGTGACCGAACAGGCCCAGGAAGATGTGCGCCAGGACTTCGTCCGAGCCATTGCCGACAAAGACCTGATCGCTCTGGATGCCGTAATACTGAGCGACCGCATCCTTGAGCGCCTGACCGTTGGGGTCGGGATAGAGACGCAGGTCGTCGGTGGCCGCGGCGCGGATGGCGTCCAGCGCCCGCGGGGAAGGCCCATAGGGATTCTCGTTGGTGTTGAGCTTGACCAGGTTGGTCAGCTTGGGCTGCTCGCCTGGCACATAGGGCACCAGATTCTTGACGAAGGGACTCCAGAGCTCGCTCATGCCTGCTCCTCCTGAATACGGTATTCGGCGCTGCGGGCGTGGGCGGTCAGAGACTCGCCACGGGCCAGGACCGACGCGACCCGGCCCAGCGCCGAGGCACCGGCGGCCGAGCAGTGGATGATCGAGGAGCGCTTCTGGAAGTCGTACACGCCCAGGGGCGAGGAGAAGCGCGCGGTGCCCGAGGTCGGCAGCACGTGGTTGGGACCGGCGCAGTAGTCGCCCAGGGCTTCGGCGGTATAGCGCCCCATGAAGATGGCGCCAGCGTGGCGGATCTTGGGCAGCCATTGCTCCGGCTCGGCGACCGACAGCTCGAGGTGTTCCGGCGCGATGCGGTTGGCCACCTCGATGGCCTGGGCCATGTCGGCGACCTGGATGAGCGCACCGCGCCCTTCCAGGGAGGCGCGGATGATGTCGGCGCGCTCCATCTCCGGCAGCAGCCGGGCGATGCTGGCCGCCACGGCATCAAGGAAGGCGGCGTCCGGACTCACCAAGATGGCCTGGGCGTCCTCGTCGTGCTCGGCCTGGGAAAACAGATCCATGGCGATCCAGTCGGGATCGGTCTGGCCGTCACAGACCACCAGGATCTCGGACGGGCCGGCGATCATGTCGATGCCGACCTTGCCGAACACGTGGCGTTTGGCGGTGGCGACATAGATGTTGCCAGGACCGACGATCTTGTCCACCGGCGGTACGCTTTCGGTGCCATAGGCCAGAGCGGCCACCGCCTGGGCACCACCTATGGTGAAGACGCGATCGACGCCGGCCAGGGCCGCAGCCGCCAGCACCAGTTCGTTGACCTCGCCACGGGGCGTGGGCACCACCATGACCACTTCGGGCACGCCGGCGACCTTGGCCGGGATGGCGTTCATCAGTACCGAAGAAGGATAGGAGGCCTTGCCACCCGGCACATAGAGACCGGCCCTATCCAGCGGCGTGACCTGCTGGCCGAGCACCGTGCCGTCGGCCTCCTGGTACTGCCAGGAATCCTGGCGCTGCTTTTCGTGATAGCTGCGCACCCGTTCAGCAGCGGCTTCCAGCGCCGTGCGCTGCTCCGGCGTGATCCGGGTCAGGGCTTCCTCGAGACGGGCCCGCGGCAGGATGAGATCGCTCATGGAGGTCGTCTCGATGGCATCGAAGCGGCGGGTGTACTCGAGTAGCGCCTGGTCACCCTGATGGCGGACATCGGCGATGATCGCCAGGACCCGCTGGTTGATATCGGCGTCGGACACCCCTTCCCAGCTCAGCAGATGATCCAGATGCTCGGCGAAATCCGGAGCGGCGGCGACGAGTCGGCGGATGGCGAGCGGAGCGGTCATGGCGGGTCCTCTTCAGGATAGCGAAAGGGGCGCCCGAGAGTAACAGCCGGCTCCGTGTGGGCGCCCGACAATTTGGCTATGGCACGGATAGGCGACGGTAGAGAGATGGAATCAGCCTTGGCCGGCTACCAGCGTGCCGGCCTGAGTCTCAGGCGCCGCGCGCCTCGACGGCATGGCGCAGGGTCTCGATGAGGGCCTGGATGCGGCCGTGCTGCATCTTCATCGAGGCCTTGTTGACGATCAAGCGCGAGCTGATGTGGGCGATCAGCTCCTGGGGCTCGAGGCCATTGGCCTTGAGCGTATTGCCCGTGTCGACCACGTCGATGATCTTGTCGGCCAGACCCACCAGCGGTGCCAGCTCCATGGAGCCGTACAGCTTGATGATGTCGACCTGGCGGCCCTGCTCGGCATAATAGCGCTTGGCGACGTTGACGAACTTGGTCGCCACCCGCAGTCGGCCGCGCGGCGCCGGAGCGCCTACGGCGCCTGCGGTCATCAGCTTGCAACGGGCGATGCGCAGGTCGAGCGGCTCGTAGAGACCATCGCCGCCGTATTCCATCAGCACGTCCTTGCCGGCCACGCCCAGGTCCGCGGCGCCATGCTCCACATAGGTGGGCACGTCGGTGGCGCGAACGATGAGCAGGCGTACATCGTCCTGGGTGGTCGGGATGATGAGCTTGCGGCTCTTGTCCGGATTCTCGGTCGGGGCGATCCCCGCCGCCGCCAGCAGCGGCAGGGTGTCGTCGAGGATACGGCCCTTGGACAGGGCGATGGTCAGCATCGGAGGTCCTTACTTGGGCGTGCGACGGATCTTGGCGCCGAGCAGCTGGAATTTCTCCTCGATGCATTCGTAGCCGCGATCTATGTGGTAGATGCGATCGATCAGGGTGTCGCCTTCGGCCACCAGGGCGGCGATGACCAGACTCGCCGAGGCGCGCAAATCGGTCGCCATGACCGGGGCGGCCTTGAGGCTGGGCACGCCGGTGACGATGGCGGCATTGCCTTCGATAGCGATGTTGGCGCCCATGCGCACCATCTCGTGAACGTGCATGAAGCGGTTCTCGAAGATGGTTTCCACCACGGTGCCAGTGCCTTCGGCGACGGCGTTCATGGAGATGAACTGGGCCTGCATGTCGGTGGGGAACGCCGGGTAAGGCGCCGTGCGGATGTTTACCGCGCGGGGGCGATTGCCCTTCATGTCCAGCTCGATCCAGTTGCTGCCGGTGGAGATGTGGGCACCCGCCTCTTCCAGCTTGGCCAGCACGGCCTCGAGGATGGTCGGATCGGTGTCCTTGAGCTTGACGCGGCCACGGGTGGCAGCGGCGGCAACCAGGTAGCTGCCGGTCTCGATGCGGTCGGGCAGGACCGAATAGGTGGCGCCGCCCAGGCGCTCGACGCCTTCCACGGTGATGGTGTCGGTACCGGCGCCCTGGATGTTGGCACCCATGGCGATCAGGCAGTTGGCCAGATCCACCACCTCGGGCTCACGGGCGGCGTTCTGGATGACGCTGCGGCCCTTGGCCAGGGTGGCGGCCATCAGCACGTTCTCGGTACCGGTCACGCTGACGGTATCGAAATAGTAGTGAGCGCCGCGCAGGCCGCCAGCCGGAGCCTTGGCCTTGATGTAGCCGCCTTCGACGGTGATCTTGGCGCCCATGGCTTCCAGACCGCGCAGGTGCAGGTCGACCGGACGCGAGCCGATGGCGCAACCGCCGGGCAGGGCGACTTCCGCCTCGCCGAAGCGGGCGACCATCGGGCCCAGCACCAGAATGGAAGCGCGCATGGTCTTGACCAGCTCATAGGGCGCGACCAGGGTCTTAATGCTGGAGGCATCCACCTCGACATTGAGCTTTTCACCGATCACCGGCTGAACGCCCATGCGGCCGAACAGCTCGATCATGGTGGTGATGTCGTGCAGGTGCGGCAGGTTGGCGACGGTCACCGGGGTATCGGCGAGCAGGGTCGCGGCCAGAATCGGCAGGGCGGAGTTCTTGGCCCCGGAAATGCGAATTTCACCGTTCAGGCAGTTGCCGCCGGTAATGATCAGTTTGTCCATAGCGAGTTCTCGGCGCTGCGAATCAGGCGCGTTCGGCCCAGGCAGCACGGGTGAAGAATTTCATGGTGACAGCATGGATGCTGCCATCGGCGATCTGCGGCTGGAGATGGGAGTAGACCTGCTGCTGACGCTTGACCGGGCTGAGTGCCTGGAGCTCGTCGCTGATCAGGTAGAGCTGGAAATTGCAGCCCTCGCCTTCCACTTCGACCTGGGTATCGGTCAGTTTTGCCTCCAGGAGGCTTTTGACTTCTTGGGCCTGCATGGCGGCACCTCGGCAATCTAGTACAGCCGGCGATCATACAAAAAAACCGGCTGCACGGCGACTGCGATGACTGCCAGGGCTCGTTTGCAAGGTCGCCAAGCCAAGGTCAGGAAAGGCGAAAGCCAGCGAGGAAGCGGTGTTTACCAGGGGTAAAGGAGCATTCCACGCTGAGTTCCAAGGCCAACTGGCGGTGCCCAGGCGTTTTCTGGACACAACCTAGCTGTGAGCCTGCTCGGCCAGCGGTAGCAATTCCAGGGCATTCGAAACGTCGGCGATCTGCCGCAACTCGGACGGCAGGCCGGCGATGGTCAGCGGGCGACTCGCCGCCTGGGCATCGCGCAACCAGGCCAGCAACAGCGCCAGACCGGCGCTGTTGGAGTGTTCGACACCTGCGCAGTCCAGCACCAGTGGACCACTGCCCTGAGCGATCAAGGTTCGACCCTGCTCGCGCAGGATCGGCACACTGGCGTGATCGAGTACGCCCGAGAGTTGCAGCCGGGCGCCCTCGCGGGTGATGGTTGCGCGACTCACGACCCGACCTTGGCCTTCTGGGCCTCGGGAGAGTCCTTGGCCTTGGCCACGGTGCCCGCCCAGTTGTTGATGGTCTTGTCCAGGTCGTTGCCGTTTTCCTGCATCGCCTGGGCGAATTGGTCACGGAACAGCTTGCCCAGGTTCAGGCCGTTGATGATGACGTTGCGGACTTTCCATTCCTCGCCTTGCTTGACCATGCTGTACTGCACGGGATACACGGCGCCATTGTTACCCTTGACCTCCATGCCCACGCTGGTGCGGTCGGGGCCGTCGGACGGGCCTTCGGGCAGGACGCGGATACCCTGGTTGTTGTACTCCAGCAGTGCATTGCCATAGAACTGCATCAGGCTGCGCTTGAAGTTTTCCTGGAAGCGCGCCATCTGCTCGGGCGAAGCGCTGCGGCTATAGCGCACGGTCATGATGCTGCGCGAGATGCCCTCGGCATCCACTACCGGCCCGAGAATGCTGTTGAGCGACTCGTAGAAGGCGTCCGGATTGCTGCGATACTTGTCGCGATTGGCCTCGAGATCACTGAGCAGGGTACTGGTGGTCTGCTGGATCACGTCATGGGCCGAGGGCGCCGCCTGGGACACCAGCGGCAGCAGGGCCAGGATCGCGATCACTCCGTGACGAATTAGCTTGAGCATGAAGAAGCCTCTCATCATTTGTTGGCGGAAGAGTCTTTATTGACCGAGTTGAGCAGGAATTTACCGATCAGATCTTCGAGAACCAGCGAGGATTGTGTATCTCGAATAGTCGAGCCTTCCTTGAGCACCTGCTCGTCGCCCCCGACGCTGATGCCGATGTATTTCTCACCAAGCAGGCCAGCGGTCAGGATGGAGGCGATGGAGTCAGTCGGCAGGTTGTCCACCTGCTTGTCGATCTGCATGGTGACCCGGCCGCGATAGCTGTTGCGGTCGAGATCGATGGCGGTGACCTTGCCAATGGTCACGCCGGACATGGTCACTCGCGATCTCACGGTGAGACCGGCGATGTTGTCGAAGTAGGCATAGACCTTGTAGGTATCGTGATGGTCGCTCATCGTCAGACCGCTTACCCGCAGCGCCAGCAGCAGCAGTGCGAGCACGCCGGCCAGCAGGAAGAGTCCGACACCGATTTCCTGGGTGCGGGTTTGCATCAGAGATCTCCAAACATCAGGGCGGTAAGAATGAAGTCGAGGCCGAGCACGGCAAGCGACGCATAGACGACGGTACGGGTAGTGGCGCGACCGATGCCTTCGGAGGTCGGCTCGCAGTCATACCCCTGGAAAACGGCGACCCAGGTCACCACGAAGGCGAACACCAGGCTCTTGATCACCCCATTGAGCACGTCGCTGAGCATCACGCTGTTCTGCATGGTGGCCCAGAAGGAACCGTCGTAGACGCCGAGCCAATCGATGGCGACCATGGCCGCGCCCCAGATACCCACCACGTTGAACATGGCGGCCAGCAGGGGCATGGAAATGAAGCCGGCCCAGAAGCGCGGCGCGACGATGTACTTGAGCGGGTCCACGCCGATCATTTCCAGGCTGGATAACTGCTCGGTGGATTTCATGTTGCCGATCTCGGCGGTCAGCGCGGAACCGGCCCGACCGGCGAACAGCAGGGCGGTGACCACTGGCCCCAGTTCGCGCAGCAGAGTCAGGGCCACCATCTGCCCCACGGCCTGCTCGGAGCCGTACTTGACCAGGATGTTGTAGCCCTGCAGGGCAATCACCATGCCGATGAAGAAACCCGAGACCACGATGATGGGCAGTGACATCACGCCCACCGAATAGAGTTGCTTGCCCAGCAGCTGCAGGCCGCTGCCCACGCCACCCCGACCGAACACCGCCAGCAGCAGAACGATGACGGAGCGGCCAATGGCAGCCACGACGTCCAGCCCGGCCTTGCCCAGCCGACGAATCCGCTCCACGGCGGAGACCTTACGCATCAGTGTTTCCCCAGCAAGGCATCGCGCAGATCAGGCGCGGCGTAGTGGAAGGGTACGGGGCCATCAGGGATGCCCTGCATGAACTGGCGAACCCGAGGATCCGGCGACTCGCGCAGTTCCTTTGGCGTGCCCTGCCCCAGCACCTTGGTATCGCCGACAACATAGAGGTAGTCGGCGATACTGGCAGTCTCGGCCAGGTCGTGGGAGACCACGATGCTGGTCAGCCCGAGGGCCTGGTTGAGCAGCCGGATCAGCCGCACCAGAACGCCCATGGCGATGGGGTCCTGGCCAACGAAGGGCTCGTCGTACATGAGGATTTGTGGATCCAGGGCGATGGCCCGCGCCAGGGCGACCCGGCGCTTCATGCCGCCGGAGAGTTCGTCCGGCATCAGCTCGACTGCCCCGCGCAGGCCTACTGCCTGCAGCTTGAGCAGGACGATGTCGCGGATCATCTCCTCGGGCAGCTTGGTGTGCACCCGCAGCGGGAAGGCCACGTTCTCGAAGACATCGAGATCGGTGAACAGCGCCCCGCTCTGGAACAGCACCCCCATCTGTCGGCGCATCTCGAACAGCTCGCCACGGGACAGCTGCGGCAGATTGGCGCCATTGACCCAGATCTCGCCACTGCTCGGCCGCAGCTGGGCAGCGATGAGGCGCAACAGGGTGGTCTTGCCACTGCCGGACGGCCCCATGATCCCGGTGACCTTGCCCCGCGGGATACGGATATCGACACGGTCGTAGATGAGACGCGTGCCGCGCTTGAAGGAAACGCCCTTTAGCTCCACGGCGTACGGGCTATCGACGGTCATCAAGACTCCTAAGGTTCAACTCTGTGCAGGGAGACGCCGCTCCGCCGCGTCAGGGCACGCGGCTTTCGCGCTCGATGGTCCCGGCAAAAGGGCGGCACTATACCATTCGTTGCCGCTGAGACCTCTGACCTGCGGGCGACGTTGCTGAGTGTCGCGGCTTTGCGCATATAATTTCCGATTGTCCCGTCACCTGCCTTCTGACCCATGTCCGACTCAATAGATTTCATCGCGTCCGCCAAGCGCACCATCGATGTAGAGCGAGCGGCAGTGGCCGCCCTGGGTGACCGCGTCGACGCGAGCTTTGCCCAGGCTTGCCGTCTGCTGCTCGCCTGCCGCGGTCGCATCGTGGTGCTGGGCATGGGCAAGTCCGGCCATGTCGGCAACAAGATCGCCGCCACCCTGGCCAGTACCGGCAGCCCGGCGTTCTTCGTGCATCCAGCCGAAGCCAGCCATGGTGACATGGGCATGATCACCCGCGACGACGTCATCATCGCCATCTCCCAATCGGGCACCTCCAGTGAGATCCTGACGCTGCTGCCACTGATCAAGCGCCTGGGCGTTCCCCTGATCAGCTTCGCCGGCAATCCCACCTCGCCCCTGGCGAAGGCGGCGGACGTCAACCTGGACACCAGCGTCGCCACCGAGGCCTGCCCGCTCAACCTGGCACCCACCTCCTCCACCACCGTCGCCCTGGTCCTGGGCGACGCCTTGGCCATTGCCCTGCTCGAAGCCCGCGGCTTCACCGCCGAGGACTTCGCCTTTTCCCATCCCGGTGGAGCCCTGGGTCGCCGCCTGTTGCTGAAGGTGGAAGACGTCATGCACGCCGGCGTCGATCTGCCGCAGGTCAGCGAGGACACCCTGGTGTCCGACGCCCTGCTGGAGATGTCGCGCAAAGGGCTGGGCATGACCAGCGTACTGGGCGCCGATGGCCGCCTCGCCGGCATCTTCACCGATGGCGATCTGCGGCGCGCCCTGGATCGCGGTATCGATGTCCGGACCACGCCCATCGCAACCGTGATGACCCGCGGCGGTCGAACCGCCAGGGCCCAGATGCTCGCGGCGGAGGCGCTGAAGATCATGGAAGAGCACAAGATCAATGCGCTGGTGGTGATCAATGACGAGCGGCGCCCGGTCGGTGCGCTCAACATGGGTGACCTGCTACGCGCCGGGGTGCTGTAGGCCGGGTTATACTGACCGACTAAATACGCCCACAACTCGTGTTCAACCCGCCGCCCCGTGCGGCCCACCACAGGTACCCTCATGTTTCGCAGCTTGCGCCGACCCGTGCTGTTGGTCCTGATCGCCGCCGCGCTCATCGCGATCGGCTACTGGAACATCCTGCCGCAGCGCTTCGTCGATGCTCCAGCGTCATCGACCCCGCAAGACAGTGCCATCGACGGTTATGCTCTCAATACCCGGACGATTCAGTATCGCCTGGACGGCAAGATCCAGTACGAACTCAAGGCCGAGCGCAGCGAACACGTCAAGGCCACCGATGTCACCCTGGTGACCCGGCCCGACATGCTGGCCTTCCGTGGCACCGACTTTCCCTGGCACATTCGCAGTGCCCGCGCCGAGGTCGCCCCCGGTGGCAGTCAGGCGGAGCTGATCGATGACGTGCGTGTGGAACGTACCGACGCGAAAGGCCGCCCGGTGGTATTGACCACCACCCGCATGACCGTCTTTCCTGACAAACAATATGCGCAAACTGAGCAAGCCGTTAGAATCGAGGCCGCCAATGGGGTGACCACGGCCAATGGCATGAAAGCGTATCTAGAAGACGGCAGAATGCTCCTGCTGTCCAACGTAAGAGGCCAGCATGAGGTTCGTTAAAACCCTCCCCTTCCTGTTCACCCTCGGCGCCACCTTGGGCAGTGCCGCGGCTTGGGCCCTGCCGACCGATCGCACCCAGCCGATCCGCGTGCAGGCCGACAGCGCCGAGCTCGATGACAAGCAGGGCGTGGCCGTGTATCGCGGAGACGTGGTCATCACCCAGGGCAGCATGAAGATCACCGGCAATACCGTGACCTTGACCCAGGACAACCAGGGCAATATCAAGGTCGCCACCGCAGTGGGCAAACCGGCCTACTACGAGCAGAAACCCTCGGCGGACAAGGACATCGTCAAGGCCTATGGCCTGACCATCCAATACTTCGCCCAGGAAAACCGCATCATCCTGATTGACCAGGCCAAGGTGGTCCAACAGGGCAACACCTTCGAAGGCGAGAAGATCGTCTACGACACCCAGCGCCAGATCGTCAATGCGGGACGGGCCAACGGCAGCAAGGTCACCACGCCGCGGCCGCGGATCGACATGGTCATCCAGCCCAAGGATCAGCAGCAGTCGGGGCAGAAACAATGACGGTTACGCTCAAAGCCCAGCATCTGGCCAAGAGCTACAAGGGTCGTCAGGTCGTTCGTGATGTCAGCGTCAGCATCGACAGCGGCCAGATCGTTGGCCTGCTCGGCCCGAACGGCGCCGGCAAGACCACCTGCTTCTACATGATCGTCGGCCTGGTCAAGGCGGATCAGGGTCGCGTGCTGATCGACGACCAGGATGTCACCGCGCTGCCCATGCATGGCCGCGCCCGTGCCGGGATCGGCTATCTGCCCCAGGAAGCCTCGATCTTTCGCAAGCTGACCGTGGCCGACAACATCCTTGGCATCCTGGAAACCCGCAAGGACCTGGACAAAGCCGGACGACTGCGCGAGCTGGAAAGCCTGCTGCAGGAATTCCACATCACCCACATCCGCGACAACCGGGGCATGAGCCTGTCTGGCGGTGAAAGACGCCGTGTCGAGATCGCCCGCGCCCTGGCCACCGCGCCCAAGTTCATCCTGCTCGACGAACCCTTCGCGGGCGTGGACCCCATCTCGGTGGGCGATATCAAGCAGATCATCCGCCACCTCAAGGCCAAGGGCATCGGTGTGCTCATCACCGACCACAACGTGCGGGAAACCCTGACCATCTGCGAAACGGCCTATATCGTCAATGACGGCCAGCTCATCGCCGAAGGTACCGCCGAAGAAGTCCTCGCCAACGACCTGGTGAAGGAAGTCTATCTGGGCCACGAATTCCGCCTCTAGGCAAACCCGGGGAAACAAGGCATATAATTTGCTAACGCTCGCAGGGTTCGCGAGGTTCGGTGGCGCTGTTCGCGTCGGTAGACAAGGTGTATTTCCGCAGCCATGAAACCATCGCTAGTCCTCAAGATGGGCCAGCAGCTGACGATGACGCCGCAGCTGCAACAAGCCATACGTCTGCTCCAGCTCTCGACGCTCGATTTGCAGCAGGAAATCCAGGAAGCCCTGGAATCCAATCCGATGCTGGAACGCCAGGAAGACGGGGAAGACTTCGACCAGAGCGAAGCCTCGGGCGAAAGCGACGAGCATGCGAACTCCGGCAATATGGAAACCACCTTCAAGGAAACCTCGGTCGCCACCAACGAGTTGGCCGACGAATCCGAGTGGAGCGAGCGCATCCCCAGCGACAGCGAGCTGCCGGTCGACACGGCCTGGGAAGACATCTACCAGACCAGCGCCAGCAGCCTGCCCAGCAGTGACGACGACGAGTGGGACTTCACCACTCGCACCTCGGCGGGCGAGAGCCTGCAGACGCATCTGCTCTGGCAGCTCAACCTGGCACCCATGTCGGACCTCGATCGCCTGATCGCGCTGGCCATCATCGATGGCATCGACACCGACGGTTACCTGCAGGAAAGCCTCGAAGACATCCATGCCTCGCTCGACCCGGACCTGGAAGTCGATCTCGACGAAGTCGAGGTGGTGCTCCGACGGGTCCAGCAATTCGAGCCCGCCGGCGTCGCCGCTCGCAATCTGCGCGAATGCCTGCTGATCCAGCTGGCGCAACTGCCGGCCACCCTCCCCTTGCTCGGCGAGGCCAAGCGCCTGGTCGGTGACTACCTGGATCTGCTCGGCAGCCGCGACTACGCGCAGCTGATGCGGCGCATGAAGATCAAGGAAGACGAACTCAAGCCGATCATCGAGCTGATCCAGACGCTGCATCCGCGGCCTGGCTCCCAGATCGAGTCCGGCGAAGCCGAATACGTGGTACCGGACGTCATCGTGCGCAAGCACAACGAGCGTTGGCTGGTGGAGCTCAATCAGGAATCCATGCCGCGCCTGCGGGTGAATCCCCAGTATGCGGGCTTCGTCAAACGCGCCGACAGCAGCGCCGACAATACCTACATGCGCAATCAGCTGCAGGAAGCGCGCTGGTTCATCAAGAGCCTGCAGAGCCGCAACGAGACCCTGATGAAGGTGGCGACCCAGATCGTCGAGCACCAGCGGGGTTTTCTCGAATACGGCGAAGAGGCCATGAAGCCGTTGGTCCTGCACGACATCGCCGAGGCGGTGGGCATGCACGAGTCGACCATCTCCCGGGTGACCACCCAGAAGTTCATGCACACCCCGCGTGGCATCTACGAACTCAAGTATTTCTTCTCCAGTCACGTCAGCACCGCCGAAGGGGGCGAATGCTCCTCCACCGCGATCCGCGCGATCATCAAGAAATTGGTGGCGGCGGAAAACGCGAAAAAGCCGTTGAGTGACAGCAAGATCGCTGGTTTACTGGAATCGCAAGGTATACAAGTCGCTCGTCGCACGGTGGCTAAGTATCGGGAATCCCTGGGTATCGCTCCGTCCAGCGAACGCAAGCGTCTCCTCTGACGCGTCCTGATGTGACCGTGCCTCGATCGACCCGTGTCATGTCGGCGAGCAGCTTCGCCGATCGCAGCCCGGCAATAAGGAGAAGCGGTATGCAAGTCAACATCAGTGGCCATCAGCTTGAAGTGACAGAAGCCCTGCGTGACTACATCGGCGAGAAACTCGCCCGCCTCGAACGGCACTTCGACCGTATTACCAACGTCCAGGTCATTCTGGAAGTGGACAAGCTCAAGCAGAAAGCCGAAGCCACCCTGCACGTCGCTGGCGCCGCGGTGGTCGCCAACGCCGAGCATGACGACATGTATGCCGCCATTGATCTCCTGGCCGACAAGCTCGACCGCCAACTGATTAAACACAAGGAAAAATCGATCGAACGCCAGCAGGGCGTCGGCGTCCGCTGAGGTTTCGATCGCCGCTTTATGATCAGACTCGAAAATATTCTGACCCCCGGCCGCACCCAGACGGGTGCGCCGGGTGGCAGCAAAGCCGCCGTACTGGAACGTATCGCCGAACTGGCCGCGCAGGAATTGCCTGGCCATGACGCGGCGCACATCCATGAATGCCTGATGGCGCGCGAGCGCCTGGGCTCCACTGGCTTCGGCAATGGCATCGCCATTCCCCACTGTCGCCTGGCGGGCCTGCAACAGCCGCTGTGCGTCCTCTTCCACCTGCAGCAACCCGTGGACTTCGACTCCCTGGATGGCGCACCGGTAGACCTGGTGTTCGTGCTGCTGGTACCCGAAGCCGCCACCGAACAGCACCTGACCCTGCTGCGCCAGATCGCCGGCATCCTGGACCGCGCGGACATCCGCGAACGGCTACGCAAGGCCAAGGACAGCCAGGCGCTCTATCAGATCGTCGTCGAGGCCCAGAGCGGACACTGACATGCACCTCATCATCGTGAGCGGACGTTCCGGGTCGGGCAAGAGTACGGCGCTCAACGTGCTTGAGGACAATGGCTTCTACTGTATCGACAACCTGCCGGCCAGCCTCCTGCCCGAACTGGCCCAGCACGCCCTCACCGACATGGAACGACCTCAGCCCAAGGTCGCCCTGTCCATCGATGCACGCAATCTGCCCAGCCAGCTGCAGCGCTTTCCCGAATTGCTCGAACAGGTGCGCAGCCGCAACATTCGCTGCGACATCCTCTATCTGGACGCCGATGACCAGACCTTGCTCAAGCGCTTTTCCGAGACGCGCCGCCGGCATCCGCTGTCCAATCAGGAAAGATCGCTGGCCGAGGCCATTCACGATGAGCAGGTGCTGCTGTCGCCCATCGCCGATCTGTCCGATCTTAAGATCGACACCACGCACCTGAATCTCTATCAGCTGCGTGACATCCTCAAGTTGCGTCTGCTGAACGCGCCCGAGCCCGGCACCGCCTACCTGGTGGAATCCTTCGGCTTCAAGCGGGGCCTGCCGGTGGATGCGGACATGGTCTTCGATGTACGTTTCCTGCCCAATCCCTACTGGAAACCGGACCTGCGCGACTTTTCCGGACTCGATGCCCAGGTGCGCGATTATCTCGAGCAACAGCCCGAGGTAGAGACCCTGTACAATGACATCCGCGATTACCTGGTGAAGTGGCTGCCGCGCTTCGCGGCCAACAACAGGTCCTATGTGACCGTGGCCATTGGCTGTACCGGCGGTCATCACCGTTCGGTCTACCTGGCCGATCGCCTGGGTCGCGAACTCAAAGACCTGCTCAAGAACGTCCAGATCCGCCATCGCGATCTCTGACGCCCGTTTTGTTTCGACAAGGACAGACTCAATGCCTGCCCAACAGATCACCATCATCAACAAGCTTGGCCTGCACGCCCGCGCGGCCGCCAAGTTCGTCGGCGTGGCCGGCCGTTATCCTGCTAGCGTCCGCGTTGGCCGCAGTGGCGAGCCGCCAGTCGATGGCAAGAGCATCATGGCGGTCATGATGCTGGCCGCTGGCAAGGGCACGGTGCTGCAACTGGAAACCGAGGGTGAACAGAGCGACGAGGCCATGCGCGCCCTGATCGAACTGATCAACAACTACTTCGACGAGGGTGAGTGATCGGCCCTGCTCCAGCTTCGCCCAATAAAAAAGCCGCCCGAGGGCGGCTTTTTTATTGGGCGTCAACTCAGGCGTTCAGCGCCGCTTCGTAGCGACGGGACACTTCCGGCCAGTTGATGACGTTGAAGAAGGCACCGATGTATTCGGGACGACGGTTCTGGTAGCGCAGGTAGTAGGCGTGCTCCCAGACGTCCAGGCCGAGGATCGGGGTATTGCCGGTCATCAGCGGGCTGTCCTGGTTGCCGGTGCTCTCGACCACCAGCTTCTTCTCGGGGGTGACGCTCAGCCAGGCCCAGCCGCTGCCGAAGCGGGTCAGGGCAGCCTTGGTGAAGGCCTCCTTGAAGGCATCGAAGCCGCCCAGCTGGGACTCGATGGCTTCAGCCAGAGCACCTTCGGGCTTGCTGCCGGCGTTAGGGGCCATCACGGTCCAGAACAGGCTGTGGTTGGCATGGCCGCCACCGTTGTTCTGCACGGCACCGCGCTTGTCCTGGGGCAGCTTGTCCAGCTGACGAACCACTTCTTCGGCCGACAGGTTGGCGAACTCGGTGCCTTCCAGCGCAGCGTTCAGGTTGTTGATGTAGGTCTGGTGGTGCTTGGTGTGGTGGATTTCCATGGTCTGGGCATCGACGTGCGGTTCCAGCGCGTCGTAGGCGTAGGGCAGCTGAGGCAGAGTATGCGGCATGCGGAATGTCTCCATGGTGGTTTTGGTATGGACCCACTGCCCTGGGGCAGCGGGGAGTACGGCTGGTGCGCCACGGCGCACCGTCTGAATCTGGGCCGTCCGATCACGGAATTCGACCGCACGGCTATGTCCTAGTGCATTGCTAGGATACTAACGACTAACGGGGTGGGCTGTCTCCCGTTCGACGGGATTTTCCTCACCGCGACACTTCCGGCATCTTTTCTAGCTACCCGCCAGGGTCATGCCGTCGATCAGCACCGAGCCGGTGCGCAGGCTGCCGCGGCGTTCCACGTCGCTGCCCACGGCCAGGATCTGGCGGAACATGTCGCCGAGGCGACCGGCGATGGTGACCTCCTGGACTGGAAACTGGATCTCGCCATTCTCGATCCAGAAACCACCGGCGCCCCGGGAGTAGTCGCCGGTGACCAGGTTGGTACCCTGCCCCATCATTTCCGTGACCAAAAAGCCCGTGCCCATCTGCCGGATCAACTCGGCCTGGTCGGCCGTGCCATGACTGACATGCAGGTTGTGCACGCCACCGGCGTTGGCGGTGCTCTGCATACCCAGCTTACGCGCGGAATAGCTGCCGAGCACATAGGACACCAGCTGGCCGTTCTCCACGAAGGGCTTGGCGTAGGTGGCCAGGCCTTCACCATCGAAGGCGGCACTGCCCAGGGCGCGGGGAAGGTGCGGCCGTTCATCCAGGGCCAGCCAGTCTGGAAACACCTGCTGCCCGAGGGCGCCCTCAAGAAAGGACGACTTGCGATAGAGGTTGCCGCCGGAAATGGCAGCGAGGAAGGTGCCGAACAGGCCGGCGGCCATTTCCGGGGAGAAGAGCACTGGAACCTTGGCGGTGGGCACCGGCCTGGCGCCCAGACGGCTCACGGCGCGTTCAGTGGCGCGCCGACCGATTTCCTCGGCGCTCATCAGTTCGCTGCCGAGGCGGTTGACGTCGTAGTAGTAGTCGCGCTGCATGGCCTCGCCGCTGCCGGCGATCATCACGCAGCTCAGGCTGTGGCGGGTGCTGGCGTAGCCGCCGACGAAGCCGTGGCTGTTGCCGTAGACCCGGCAGCTCTGGTGGGTATTGAGGGTTGTACCGTCGGCATTGCCGATGCGGCTGTCGGCGGCATAGGCAGCGGCTTCACAGGCCAGGGCCTGCTCGATGGCCTGCTCGGGGGTGATGTCCCAGGGATGATAGAGATCGAGATCGGGCAGCTCGCCACGCGCCATTAGCTCGGCGTCGGCGAGGCCGGCACAGGGATCCTCGGAGGTGTGCTTGGCGATGGCCAGGGCCGCGGCCACGGTCTCGCGGATCGCCTCGGGGCCGGTGGCCGAGGTACTGGCCGAGCCCTTGCGCTGACCGGCATAGAGGGTGATGCCAAAGCCCTGGTCGCGATTGAATTCGACCGTTTCCACCTCACCCTTGCGGACCGAGGTGGACAGCCCCTGGTCGATCGAGACGGCCACTTCACCGGCACTGGCGCCCTGGCGACGGGCCTCGGCCAGGATGGCTTCGACCTGTTCGCGCAATTCGGGTAGCGCGGCGGGACCCACGGCGGCGTTGCGATTCATGACGTTCTCCTTACGGACGGCGCCGGCCAGGCCGGACAACCGTGCGGCAACTCGTTATGATGGCGCCCATTCTTAGCTGGACCCCATAGTTCATGGTTGATTCTTACGACGACGACGCGCCGCTGGGCGAAAAGAGCAAGACACAGGTCAAGCGTGAGCTGCACGCGCTGCAGGAGCTGGGCGAACGCCTGGCCGGGTTGCCGGCTGAGCAGCTGGACCGCCTGCCCCTGACCGATCCGCTGCGCAAGGCCCTGGCCGAGGCGCCCAAGCACAAGACGCACATCGCGCGCAAAAGGCATGTCCAGTACCTGGGCAAGCTGATGCGTGACCAGGATCTGGAGGCCATCCTGGCGCTGGTCGACCAGATGGACAGCTCGACGCGGCAGTACAACGAGCGCTTCCATGCCCTGGAGCGCTGGCGCGACCGCCTGATCGCCGAGGGCGACCAGGCGCTGGAAGCCTTCGTGGCGCTGTATCCGGAAACCGACCGCCAGCACCTGCGCGGCCTGGTGCGCCATGCCCAGCACGAGGCCGCGCACAACAAGCCGCCCGCGGCGGCGCGCAAGGTCTTCAAATACATCCGCACCCTCGACGAAACCCAGCGCGGTCTGCGCTAGGTTTCTGTCCGCTACGGCCACGGCCGGTGCCGGCATCAGGCGCCGGTGCCGCCCACGGTGATGGCGTCGATCTTCAGGGTCGGCTGACCCACGCCCACCGGCAATGACTGGCCATCCTTGCCACAGGTCCCTACCCCCGCATCCAGCGCCAGGTCGTTGCCGACCATGGATACCCGGTTCATGACCTCGGGACCATTGCCGATCAGGGTGGCGCCCTTCACCGGGCGGCCGAGCTTGCCGTTCTCGATCAGGTAGGCCTCGTTGGTGGTGAAGACGAACTTGCCACTGGTGATGTCCACCTGACCGCCGCCGAGGCTGGCGCAATAGATGCCCTTCTCCACCGAGGCGATGATCTCGGCCGGATCGCTCTGGCCGGCGAGCATGTAGGTGTTGGTCATGCGCGGCATGGGCAGGTGGGCATAGGACTCGCGCCGGCCATTGCCGGTGGGAGCCACCCCCATCAGCCGGGCGTTGAGCTTGTCCTGCATGTAGCCCTTGAGGATGCCGTTCTCGATCAGCACGTTGTAGCCGCTGGGGGTACCCTCGTCGTCGATGGACAGGGAACCACGGCGATCCGGCAGGGTACCGTCGTCGACGATGGTGCACAGCGACGAGGCTACCTGCCGGCCGAGCTGACCGCTGTAGTTGGAGCTGCCCTTGCGGTTGAAGTCGCCTTCCAGACCATGGCCGACCGCTTCGTGCAGGAGCACGCCGGACCAGCCGGCACCCAGCACCACCGGCAGGGTGCCGGCCGGGGCCGCCGTGGCTTCCAGATTGACCAGCGCCTGGCGGACCGCTTCGCGGGCATAGCCCAGGGCGCGGTCGTCGCTCTGGAAATAGCGGTAGTCGCAACGGCCACCGCCACCGCTGTTGCCGCGCTCGCGACGACCGTTCTGCTCGACGATGACGCTGACGCCCAGGCGCACCAGGGGGCGCACGTCGGCGGCGAGGGTGCCGTCGACCGCGGCCACCAGGGTGCGCTCCCAGACGCCGGCCAGGCTGATGGTGACCTGCTGGATGCGCGGATCCAGGGCCCGGGTGGCCTCGTCCAGTTGCTGCAGGAAGGTCACCTTGGTCGCGCGATCCAGCACATCGAGGGGGTTGTCCTGGCCATAGAGGCGCTGCGCGGGTTCCACCGCACGAAATGCCTGGACCTGGCCCTCAACGCCACTGCGGGAGATGGAGCGCGCGGCCTGGGCAGCGAGATCCAGTGCCTCGCCGGTGATGGCGTTGCTGTAGGCGAAGCCGGTCTTCTCGCCGGACAGCGCCCTCACCCCGACGCCTTGGTCGAGATGGAAACCGCCTTCCTTGACGATGCCGTCTTCCAGCAGCCAGGACTCGGAGACGATGCTCTGGAAGTACAGGTCCGCAGCGTCGATGCCGGGGCCGGCGAGGCGCTGCAGCACGGGCTGCAGATCGTCCAGCGCGAGTCCGCCCGGCCCCAGCAGGGCCGCGCCGACGCTATTCAGGTAATCACTCATGGAAACTCCAGACGACGCCACCCCGGGCGTCGGAACGATGAAAGGGGCGCGAGGTGGCCTCTAGCCTACTCGCGGAAGTGACTGATCCCTGATGCAAATGACCAATGGGCGCCATTGCCGTTCGCCTCCTAGTGGCCAGCCAGGCGCGCCGGTGCGAAGCGGCGGTGCTGGGTGACGGGCATTCGCTGGCGTAACTGGGCCTGGCGCTCGACATCGCGCTCGATGAGCAGGACCGCTTCGCCGCTGGCCTGGACGGCAAGCACCTCGCCCCAGGGATCCACGGCCATGGCGTGGCCCCAGGTCGTGCGGCCATTGGCGTGGACACCGCCCTGGGCGGCGCCCAGCAGATAGCTCTGGGTTTCCACCGCCCGGGCGCGCAGCAGCAGCTCCCAATGGGCCTGGCCGGTCGGCACGGTAAAGGCCGAGGGGGCGCTGATCAGCTCCGCACCGGCAGCGCGCAGGGCGCCATAGAGTTCGGGAAAGCGCAGGTCGTAGCAGACGGTCAGGCCCAGGCGGCCGACCGGGGTATCCACCACCGTGAGGGTCTCACCGGCGGCATAGTGATCGGATTCGCGATAGCTGCCCTGGCTGTCGCTGACGTCGGCATCGAAGAGATGCAGCTTGTCATAGCGGGCGACGCGGCGACCCTGGTCGTCGAACAGCAGCGAACAGGCGCAGGGCTTGCCCTCGGTGGCGCCGTCGGGCAGCAGCGGCAGGGTGCCGGCCAGCAGCCAGAGGCCCAGCTCGCGCGCCCGGCTGGACAGCCAGGGCAGGATCTCACCCTCGCCAAGCGCCTCCGCCCGGGCCAGTTCGGCGGGGGCCGGATGCCCGATGGCGACGAAGTTTTCCGGCAGCACCGCCAGTTGCGCACCGGCGTTGGCGGCGCGTTCGAGCAGCCGCTCGGCGGCGTGCAGATTGGCCGCTACCGCGGGGCCGCTGACCATCTGCAGGATGGCTATGGACATGCAGGCACTCCAGAAGGGATCGCCCATCCTAAGCAGTGGCGCGGCCGCAGGGCAACGCTCAATCGCGCTTGCCCGTGGTCATGGTCGGATTCTGCCAGGGGCCTTCGATGTGGTAGTTGATGCTGGCCATGCGGGTGATGCGGTCGCCAATCAGCCGATCGACGATGAACAGCGCGCCGCCGATGGCCGGCGCCCCGGCGATCAGCGCGGCCAGCGGCAGGGAGTTGCTGACCGGCAGCCCGACCTTGAGGTTGGCGTCGATGCGATTGCTGGCCATGTCCAGCAGGCCCTGCAGACTCATCTCGGCACCCGGCCCGCTCAGGCTGATGGGCTTGCGGGTACGGAAGGCGCCCTGCTGGGCGTCGAGTACCCCGGTAATGCTGTCGTAGCTCAAGCCCTTGCCGAACAGATCGGAGAAGTCCAGGCGCAGGCGGCGGCGGATGGATTCGAAGTTGAGCAGGCCGAAGATACGCAGCGCCGAAGCCGTTCCTTCCACCTGGCGCAACTGGCCATCGTTGAAGCGCGCATCGAGATTGCCATTGAGCCGCGCCAGGGCGACATGGGCAGGCGAGCCGGGCCAGTCGACCCGGGCATCCAGCCGGAAATCGCGACTGGTCACGCTGGAGGCGAAATTCCAGCCCAGCAGGATGTCGGCGATGTTGCCGCCGGACAGACGTCCCTGGTAGTAGCTGTGGGTCGCACCCGGCGCTCCTTCCCAACGCAGGGAGCCCATGACCTTGAGGCCGCGCAGGTCGAGGTCCAGGGCATTGAAGTTGGCGCCGGATGGCGACGGCCTGAGCTGCAGGCGCTGGGCACCGACCAGGCGCCCACCCAGTTCGAAACGGTCGATGACCAGATTCAGCGCTGGCAGGGTGCGCGGATCGACGTCAGCCAGCGGATCGGGACGGGGCGCGTCGCTTTCCACCGAGGGATCTGCCGGGGTCTGGGGAATGCGCAGGTGCTGTAGGTTGATGTCGATCGGCTGGCCAGTCTGGCGGGGGATACGCACTTGGCCAGCCACGGTCTGGCTGGCCAGTCCCAGTTGACAGGCATTGCCCTGGGGCGCGTAGGTGAGGCGCAGGTTGTCGATTTCCTGGCCGAACGCCAGAAAGCGCCCGAAGCTGAGATCGCCGCGTCCGAGGCTGGAGATATCGACCGCGTTGCCGCCGCCCTGCCCCGCCCCGCCACTGCCGCTGGCCTTGCCATAACGCTGATAGACGTCCTGCCAGGCCGCCAGATCGAATTCCGCGAGTTGGCCGCGCAGGTCGTAACCGGCAGTGGTGGGCAGATTGGCGGTCCCGCCACCCAGCACGATCTCGCCGCGCCCCTTGTCCATGGCCTTGGGATCGAGCATCAGCACGGCGTCAGCAAGCCCCTTGTAGGTCGCTTCCACCCGGCGCTCACCCTCGTTGAGCGCCAGGCTGAAGAAGGCCTCACGGCTCTGGTCCGCGCTCTTGCCGAAGGGCGCCGGCAGATCGATGGCTACCCCGCGCAGGTCGGAGGTAACGGCCAGCTCGCTGTGCTCGGCAAGGGTCAGACCGAGGCGATAGCCAAGCAGGCCCCGCGCCGGGAGGGGTCGCCCCTCGCTGCCCAGCCAGCGTGCCAGCTGGTCCACGTCCACGCGGCCGTCCACTACCAGGCGGGTACGGGGCTCGTTGGCCTTGCCTTCGGCCAGGGCCTGACCGCGAATGGGTTGATCGAAGACACGCGCCTGGATGTCGGGTGCGCTGAGGCCGCTACGAGTGTCGTAGCGGAAGGTGCCGCGCAGGTCGGTGAGGGTCAGCTGGGGATCCGCCAGCTCCAGGCGCGCCTTGTCCGGCGTCAGCTCGACCACCACGACGGGTGGCTGTCCCTTGGCCAGGGGAATGTCCAGATTCAGGCTGCTGTTGTTGAGCGCCCCCTCCCCCTTCCAGCCGGCGAAGACCTTGGCGGTCGGTAGCGGCGTGTCCTGGAGGATCTTCAGGCCATCGCGCACGCTGCTGTCGAGTCGTGCGGTAAGACGCAGGTGCGGCGCGCTGCCATCGTGCAGCAGCGGGATACGGGCTTCGACATCCCTGACCCGGGTGTCGAGGATGCGCCCCTCGGGTACCTGAACCTTGACCCCATCGCTCTCGATGAAGACATCACCCCGGGCTTCGCGCAGCGCGGGCCAGCCGGGCTGATAGGCCAGCTGGGCATCGTGTACCCGGAAGAACAGACTCATGGTGCGCGAGTGCGGAGGCGAGCCATGGCGCAGGGAGCCCTGGTACTGGTAGATGGCCTCGTCGATCCGGCCGCCGACGATGGCGGTGGTCAGCCACTGGGCCAGTTCCGGACTGAAGTCGGTCGCCGGCAGCTTGGTGGGCAGGTACTTGCGGGTGTAGCTCGCGTCGCCGTCCTTGAGGCCGACACGCAGGTCCATGTAGCTGTCCACCTCGGGGTGCAGACCGAGCTGGATGTGCATGTCGCCACTGGCCGCACCCTCCGGCCCGGTGACCTGCATCAGGGCACTGCCGAGGGTGAAGCGCTGATCGTCGAGGCTCCAGGTCAATCGCGCCTTGGCGGTGCGATAGCGCCAGGGCTCGGGAAAGAGGTCACTCAGGTGCAGCATGAAGTCGCTGGTGTCCAGGCGCAATTCGCCGCCGCCCAGACTGCCGCTCAGGCTGCCGGTGACACCCTCGACGGCAGGCGCCCCCCGATAGGCGGAAACGCCCACCCGCTCCAGGTTGGCCGCATAGGAGAGCCGCTCGCGCAGGGGCTTCTGCGGATAGAAGTCGGCGTTGAGATTGCGCAGCTGACCATGGGGCGCCAAGGCCTGCACGGCCTGGGCGACAGGCGCCGGCAAGGGTGCCAGGTCCCGCGCCAGCCGGGCAGCCTGCTTGAGATCCAGCTGGTCGCTACGTACCTGCAGGTGCTGGGCGGTGCTGTCGTAGGCCAGGGCGTAGCGCGCTTCAAGCGGCTTGCCGTCGAGCTGCGCCCTGAGCGCTATCGCCCCGCTGTATTGGCCGGCGTCGCCAGCCTGCTGGTCGCTGTCCAGCGCCAGGGCCTGCAGCCGCACAGGGGGGTGATCGGCATAGGCGAGCGTCAGCTCATCCGCCTTCAGGCGCACATGGGAACGCTGCAACCGCCCTTCGGCCCAGGCGAACCAGAGCTCGCCTTCCGCCTGGGCACGGCGCAATTGCCATTGCCGGGTCAGGGTTCCCGGGATCCAGCGGGACCAGTCGCTGGCGGGCAGGCTGACATAGCCTTCCAGCCCACTGGCGCGCCAGTCCTCGGGCCGTGGCCTGGCGATGAAATGCGCCGCCACCGTGCCGCCATCGGGCAGTCGGAAACGCGTTGCCAGTTCCAGGGCACCGTTCAACTGCCGGGACAGGCTGGCCTCGGCATACCTGAGGGTCACCGGGGAACCCTGCTGGGGGATCAGACTGAGCTGGCTGTCCAGCAGACTGGCATGACCCAGGCGCGCCAGGGCATCGAGCAGCGGACCCGGATCGAAGGGCTTGGCGTCCGGCGCCCGCGGCGGCAGGCCGCGCAATTGCCAGTGGCCCTGGGCATCCTCCTCCAGGACCAGATGGACGCCATCGATCTGCACCGACTTGAGCCGCAGCTGGCGATGCCAGAGACTGCCGAGCACATCCGGCACCACCTTGAGATGATCCAGCTGTACGCTGCTTTCGCCGCGCCCCAGGCTCAGATCGCGCAGGATCAGCACCGGATTCCAGGTGGCCCAGCGTCCTTCGAGTCGTCCCAGGCGCACCGGCTCGCCCAACGCGGCGGTAGCGCGCCCCTCGACCTCGCTGCGGTATTCGCCGACCCAGGGCATGAGCAGCCGCCCCAGGCCCATATAGAGGGTCACCAGGGCCAGCAGTAGCAGCGCCAAGCCAAGCGCGCCGCGTTTGAGCAGGGACATCAAGGCACGAACCTAGAGCAGCACGACATCGTACTGCTCCTGGGAATACATGGTCTCCACCTGGAACTTGACGGTGCGGCCGATGAAGGCTTCGAGATCGGCGACATTGCCCGATTCCTCGTCCAGCAGCCGATCCACCACCTTCTGATTGGCCAGCACCAGATAGGAATTGGCCTGGTAGGCCCGCGCCTCGCGCAGGATTTCGCGAAAGATCTCGTAGCAAATGGTCTCGGCGGTGCGCAGGATGCCGCGTCCCTGACAATTGCCGCAGGGTTCGCAGAGCACCTGGGACAGGCTCTCGCGGGTGCGCTTGCGGGTCATCTGCAGGAGGCCCAGCTCGGTGATGCCGATGATATTGGTCTTGGCATGGTCACGTTCGAGCTGCTTTTCCAGGGTACGGATCACCTGGCGCTGATGCTCCTCGTCTTCCATGTCGATGAAATCGATGATGATGATGCCGCCGAGATTGCGCAGCCGCAGCTGACGGGCAATGGCGGTAGCGGCCTCCAGGTTGGTCTTGAAGATGGTCTCTTCCAGATTGCGATGGCCGACGAAGGCGCCGGTATTGACGTCGATGGTGGTCATCGCCTCGGTGGGATCTATCACCAGATAGCCGCCGGACTTGAGTAGTACCTTGCGCTCCAGGGCCTTCTGGATCTCGTCTTCCACGCCATACAGATCGAAGATCGGCCGCTCGCCCGGATAATGCTCCAGCCGCGCCGCCACCTCGGGCATCAACTCCTCGACGAACTGGCCGATGCGCTGGAAGTTCTCGCGGCTGTCGACGCGGATCTTTTCCGTGCGCGGCCCGACCAGATCACGCAAGGCGCGCAGGGCCAGGGTCAGGTCTTCATAGATGGGCGCCGGCGTCGGTCCCTGCAGATTGCTGGAGATCTGCTGCCAAAGGCGGCGCAGATAGCGGATGTCGGCCAGGATGTCTTCCTCGCGCGCCGCCTCGGCGGCGGTGCGCAGGATGAAACCGCCCTCGTGCTCAATGCCCTCGCTTTCCACGCAACGCGCCATGATCGCCTTGAGGCGCTCGCGTTCGGCTTCGTCCTCGATCTTCAGCGAGATGCCGACATGGGAGGTACGCGGCATATAGACCAGATAGCGCGAGGGAATCGACAGATGGGTGGTAAGGCGCGCGCCCTTGGTGCCGATGGGGTCCTTGGTGACCTGGACCACCAGCGTCTGGCCCTCGCGCACCAGCGCGCTGATGCTCTCCACCGCCGCGCCTTCACGCTGGGATATCTCGGCGGCGTGGATGAAGGCCGCGCGGGCCAGGCCGATGTCGATGAAGGCCGCCTGCATGCCCGGCAGTACCCGCACGACCCGGCCGCGATAGATGTTGCCGACGATGCCGCGGCGCAACGTGCGCTCGACGTGCACCTCCTGTAGCACACCGTTTTCCACGACGGCGACACGGGACTCCATGGGAGTGATGTTGATGAGGATCTCTTCGCTCATGGAGGACTCTTGGACGACGTGGAAGGGCGGAATGAGGACCGGGATACCAGGGACCTCAAGACTGAGCGGTCGGCCGTCCGACAGGCCGCCAACAAGGGATGGCGAAAGCGCTCAGCAGTTCCGCGGTTTCGCACAGCGGCAGCCCTACGACGGCGCTGTAGCTGCCTTGCAGTCCGCGAACGAAGACCGCACCGGCGCCCTGGATGGCATAGCTGCCGGCCTTGTCGGCCGGCTCGCCGGTGTCCCAGTAGCGTTCGGCTTCACCGGGGGCCAGGGGACGAAACTCCACCTCCGCGGCGACCACGCGACTCAGACAGCGCTCGCCATCGGCCACGGCAACGCCGGTCACCACCCGATGCCGTCGACCACCCAAAGCGTTGAGCATGGCCAGCGCCTCGGCGCGATCGCGGGGCTTGCCGAGCAGTTGGTCATCGAGCACCACGCAGGTGTCGGCGCCCAGGACACAGCCATCGGAGGCGCCGGCCAGTACTTGCCGGCCCATGGCCGCCTTGGCCCGGGCCAGGCGCTCGACATAGGCGTCCGCCGCCTCCCCCGGATGAGGGGTTTCGTCCACCGTCGCGGCGACTTTCTGGAAGGCGACGCCGATCTGTTCGAGCAGTTCGGCACGCCGTGGCGAGGCGGAGGCGAGATAGAGCTGGGGCATCGACAACAACCAGATGACGAGGGGATGACGGGAGAATGCCAGCCCATCGCCGGTGAAACCAGCTTAGGCTTTGCGGGAAAAGAGCCTGCGCTCGGTCATGCGGCGTTGAACATCCCTTCGGAAGGCTCGTTCATCACTGGTAAACGCCGTGTCCTCAGAGAGTCTTGCCTGCCTTGCCTTCGGCCAGCGGTGGTTCAGACCGCCTCAGGTGACACCGAATCTGAGGCGCAGCCCGCGCAGCAGCAGATAGATCCACGGCCAGAGCAGCGCGCTGACCAGCGAGGGGGTGAGAAACACCAGGGTCGGTGGCCGGCTGCCGGCCAGGGCGTTGAGCCACAGCGCCAGCAGCTGGGCGATACCGTAGACCACCAGCAGCACGAAACTCTGTTGCCAGACGGGAAAGGCGCGCAGCCGCTGCGCCAGGGAGCGGACCAGGAAGACGACCAGGCTCAGCACCAGGGCGGTCTGCCCCAGCAGGCTGCCATAGAGCACGTCCTCGGCGATGCCCATCACCCAGGCGGTGAGCAGCCCGACGCGGTGCGGTAGGGCCAGGGTCCAGAAGGTCAGCAGCATGGCCAGCCACAGCGGCCGACCGATCTCCATGAATTCCGGCATGGGCACGATGGAGAGCAGCAGCCCGACCAGCAGGGTGAGCCAGATCACCCACCCGTTATGGCCGATGCGCAGCGCCATCAACGATCACCCTCGTCGGGCAATTCCGCGGCTGGCTGCTGGGCCCGACGTGGTGCCTGGGTACCGGTCGTGGCCGGTTGGGCGGGCGACCTGGCTGGCGTGGCAGGATGCGCCGCGGCGCCATTCGCACCCGCAGGTGGCTTGGTCGGCGTGGCCGGATGAGCCCCAGTGTTGCCCTGGGTCGCCGGAGGCTTGGTCGGGGTCGCGGCGCGACTGCTGGCGGCGGCGCTCGGCGCTGGCGTAGCAGGAGCCGGCGGCTGCGCGGCGGAGGCTCCGGCGGGGGCCGGATTCGCGGCGGCGGCCGGACGCTGGGCGGCATGGCGATCCGCCGCCTCCTGGGCCTCGGCGGCATCGTTGGCGCGTTGCTCCGGGGTGCGGGTATCGCTGAACACCAGCAGCATGTAGCGACTGCGATTGAGCTTGGCGGTGGGAATGGCGCGCACCACGGCGAAGGGCTGCCCCGAGTCGTGGATCACCTTGGACACCGTGGCCACCGGATAACCGGCCGGGAAACGCTGCCCCAACCCGGAGCTCACCAGCAGGTCGCCTTCCTTGATGTCGGCGGTATCGGCCACATAGCGCAGCTCCAGGCGCTCGGGGTTACCGGTGCCGGCGGCAATGGCGCGCAGGCCGTTGCGATTGACCTGCACCGGAATGCTGTGGGTCACGTCGGTCAGCAGCAGGACGCGCGCCGAATAGGGCATCACCTCCACCACCTGCCCCATCAGGCCACTGGCGTCGAGCACCGGTTGGCCGACGAAGACACCGTCCTTCGCGCCCTTGTCGATGATGATGCGATGGGTATAGGGATTGGGATCGACGCCGATCAGCTCGCCAACCAGCACCTTGTCGTCCACCAGGGCGGCGGAATTGAGCAGCTCGCGCAGGCGTACGTTCTGTTCGGTGAGGGCGGCCAGCTTCTGCAGTCGCCGTTGCAGCAGGAGCTGCTCGGCCTTGAGTCTTTCGTTTTCCGCCATCAACTCGGTACGGCTGGAAAACTGATCGCTGACAACTTCCCAGGCGCGCACGGGAAAGCCCGCCACCTGATAGAGGGGCGAGAGTACCAGCGCCAGTTCGCTGCGCACCGGCTTCAGATAGTCGAAACGCGCGTCGGTGACCATGACACCCACCGAAAGGGCGGCCAGGATCAGCAGACGAATGCCCAGCGCTGGGCCTTTGCTGAAAATCGGCTTGATGGTGAGTTCCTCGCAGAACGCGCCCGGCACCCCGGTAGCCTAGGGCGACCGGAGCGGGGCCTGTAGCCTGGAACTGCCTTATTCGGTGGACAGCAGGTCCATGGCGTGGCGATCCATCATTTCCAGCGCCTTGCCGCCGCCCCGGGCCACGCAGGTCAGGGGGTCTTCGGCGACGATCACCGGCAGGCCGGTTTCCAGCGCCAGCAGCTTGTCCAGGTCGCGCAGCAGAGCGCCACCACCGGTGAGCACCAGGCCACGCTCGGCGATGTCGGACGCCAGCTCCGGCGGTGACTGCTCCAGGCAGCTCTTGACCGCCTGGACGATGGTCGCCAGGGATTCCTGCATGGCTTCGAGCACCTCGTTGGAATTGAGGGTGAAGCTGCGCGGGACGCCTTCGGCCAGGTTGCGACCCCGGACATCGATCTCGCGGACCTCGCCGCCCGGGTAGGCGGTGCCGATTTCCTGCTTGATGCGCTCGGCGGTGGATTCGCCGATCAGGCTGCCGTAGTTGCGGCGCACGTAGGTGACGATGGCTTCGTCGAAGCGATCACCGCCGACGCGGACGGACTCGGCATAGACCACACCGTTCAGGGAGATCAGTGCGATCTCGGTGGTGCCACCACCGATGTCGACGACCATGGAACCATGGGCTTCCTCGACCGGCAGACCGGCGCCAATGGCTGCGGCCATCGGCTCCTCGATCAGGAACACCTCACGGGCACCCGCGCCGAGCGCGGATTCACGGATGGCGCGGCGCTCGACCTGGGTCGACTTGCAGGGCACGCAGATCAGCACCCGCGGACTGGGCTGCAGGAAGCTGTTCTCGTGCACCTTGTTGATAAAGTATTGCAACATCTTTTCGCAGACGCTGAAGTCGGCAATGACGCCGTCCTTCATCGGACGGATGGCGGCAATGTTGCCCGGGGTGCGACCCAGCATGCGCTTGGCGTCGGTACCGACGGCGACCACGCTCTTCTGGTTGCTACTGCCGTGGGTGCGGATGGCGACCACCGACGGCTCGTTCAGCACGATGCCGCGCTCGCGGACGTAAATCAGAGTGTTGGCGGTCCCCAGGTCGATCGACAGATCGCTGGAGAACATGCCACGCAATTTCTTGAACATGAGGTGACCCTAGGCGGTGACAAGCAGGCACGCGACAGGACAAACGTGCGGGTAAAAAAGTGCGGCAGACTCTAACAATCGCGGGGATTTAGGGCAAGGCGCCGATATGCTAGATTGAGAGCTTTTCCGGGCCGTTAAGCCCCCGTTCAACGCGGCGCCCGACCCGCCAGCCCGTCTCCAGCATACGCGGCCGCCAACTGGGTCACGCCGCCTTCCTGCTTGGAGAAGCCGATGGCGCTCGAACGCACCGACGTCGAAAAGATCGCTCACCTGGCCCGCCTGGGTCTCGACGAGGCGGATCTCGCCGCTACCACCGCTACCCTCAACGATATCCTCGGCCTCGTCGACCAGATGCAGGCCGTGGACACCGCGGACATCGCCCCCCTTGCCCACCCGCTGGAAGCCACCCAGCGCCTGCGGCCCGACCAGGCTACCGAAGGCGACCAGCGCGCGACCTACCAGGCCATCGCCCCGGCCGTGGAAGCCGGGCTGTACCTGGTTCCCAAGGTGATCGAGTGAGACACGACATGCATCAGCTGACCCTGACCGAGATCGCCGCCGCCCTGGCCGCGAAGGACTTTTCCGCCGAAGAACTGACCGGCGAGCTGCTGCAACGGATCGAGCAGCTCGATCCCCAGCTCAACAGTTTCATCACCGTGACCGCCGAGCAGGCGCTGGAACAGGCGCGCACTGCCGATGCCCGCCGCGCCGCCGGCGAGACGGGCGCCCTGCTGGGCGCGCCCCTCGCCCACAAGGACCTGTTCTGTACCCAGGGCGTGCTGACCAGCTGCGGCTCGAAGATCCTCACTGGCTTCAAGGCACCCTACGACGCCACCGTGGTGGAGAGGCTGGCCGCGGCCGGCACCGTCTCCCTCGGCAAGCTGAACATGGACGAATTCGCCATGGGTTCGGCCAACGAATCCAGCCACTACGGCCCGGTGAAGAATCCCTGGGACGTCACCCGGGTGCCTGGCGGCTCTTCCGGCGGCTCCGCCGCTGCCGTGGCCGCGCGGCTGTTGCCGGCTGCCACCGGCACCGACACCGGCGGCTCGATCCGCCAGCCGGCGGCCCTGACCAACCTCACCGGCATCAAGCCTACCTACGGCCGTGTCTCGCGCTGGGGCATGATCGCCTACGCCTCCAGCCTCGACCAGGGCGGTCCGCTGGCACGTACCGCCGAGGACTGCGCCCTGCTCTTGCAGGCCATGGCCGGCTTCGACCCCAAGGATTCCACCAGCGTCGACCAGCCGGTGGACGACTACCGTGCCGCCCTGCAGCAGCCGCTGACCGGCCTGCGCATCGGCCTGCCAAGGGAATACTTCGGCGCCGGTCTCGATGCCCGCATCGGTGAGAAGGTACTGGCCGTGGTCGAGGAGCTGAAGAAGCTCGGCGCCACCGTCAAGGACATCTCCCTGCCCAACCTGCAGCACGCCATCCCGGCCTACTACGTCATCGCCCCGGCCGAGGCCAGCTCCAACCTGTCGCGCTTCGACGGCGTGCGCTTCGGCTATCGCTGCGAAAATCCGGTCAACCTGGAAGATCTCTACAAGAGATCCCGCGGCGAAGGCTTCGGCGCCGAGGTGAAGCGCCGCATCATGGTCGGCACCTACGCCCTGTCGGCTGGCTACTACGACGCCTATTACCTCAAGGCGCAGCGCATCCGCCGGCTGATCAAGAACGACTTTGTCGCGGCCTTCGCCGAGGTCGACGTCATCCTCGGCCCGACCACGCCGAACCTGGCCTGGAAGCTCGGCGAAAAGGGTGGTGACCCGGTCTCCGCCTATCTCGAAGATATCTACACCATCACCGCCAACCTCGCCGGCATTCCCGGCCTGTCGATGCCGGCCGGCTTCGTCGATGGCCTGCCGGTGGGCGTGCAACTGCTCGGCAACTATTTCCAGGAAGGCCGTCTACTCAACGTCGCCCACCAGTACCAGCAGGTCAGCGACTGGCATCGCCAGGCGCCGAGCGGCTTCTGAGGAAGGATAGAGACATGCAATGGGAAACCGTGATCGGGCTTGAGATTCACGCTCAGCTCAGCACCCAATCGAAGATTTTCTCCGGCAGCGCCACCAGCTTCGGCGCCGAGCCCAACGCCCACGCCAGCCTGGTCGACCTGGGCATGCCCGGCACCCTGCCGGTGCTCAACGCCGAGGCCGTGCGCATGGCCTGCAAGTTCGGTCTGGCCATCGATGCCGAGATCGCCGAGCGCAACGTCTTCGCGCGCAAGAACTACTTCTACCCGGACCTGCCCAAGGGCTACCAGACCAGCCAGATGAATCATCCCATCGTCGGCAAGGGCCACCTGGACATCACCCTGGAAGACGGCACCGTCAAGCGTATCGGCATCACCCGTGCGCACCTGGAAGAGGACGCCGGCAAGAGCCTGCACGAAGACTTCCACGGCATGAGCGGCATCGACCTGAACCGCGCCGGCACCCCCCTGCTGGAGATCGTCTCCGAGCCGGACATCCGCAGCGCCAAGGAAGCCGTGGCCTACGTCAAGGCCATCCACGCCCTGGTGCGCTACCTGGGTATCTGCGACGGCAACATGGCCGAGGGCTCGCTGCGTTGCGACTGCAACGTCTCGGTGCGCCCCAAGGGTCAGGAAGCCTTCGGCACCCGCGCCGAGATCAAGAACGTCAACTCCTTCCGCTTCATCGAGAAGGCCATCAACCACGAGGTTCAGCGCCAGATCGAACTCATCGAGGATGGTGGCAAAGTCGTGCAGGAAACCCGCCTGTACGATCCCAACAAGGATGAGACCCGCTCCATGCGGAGCAAGGAAGAAGCCAACGACTACCGTTACTTCCCCTGCCCCGACCTGCTGCCGGTCGTGATCGAGCCAGCCTTCCTCGCCGAGGTGCGCAGCCAGTTGCCTGAGCTGCCGACCGAAAAGCGCGACCGCTTCCAGCGTGAGTACGGCCTGTCGGTCTATGACGCCAGCGTGTTGTCCGCCAGCCGCGAGCTGGCCGACTACTTCGAGGAAGTCCAGCGGGTGAGCGGAGATGCCAAGCTGGCCGCCAACTGGGTGATGGGCGACCTGTCCAGCCTGCTCAACAAGCAGGACCTGGAGATCGGCCAGGCACCGGTGAGCGCGGCCCAGCTGGGCGGCCTGATCCTGCGCATCAAGGACGACACCATCTCCGGCAAGATCGCCAAGATGGTGTTCGAAGCCCTGGCCGCCGGCGAAGGCGAGAGCGCCGATGCCATCATCGAAGCCAAGGGCCTCAAGCAGGTCACCGACAGCGGCGCCATCGAGGCCATGCTGGACGAGGTCCTGGCCGCCAATGCCGCCCAGGTCGAGCAATACCGCGCCAGCGACGAAGCCAAGCGCGGCAAGATGTTCGGCTTCTTCGTCGGCCAGGCGATGAAGGCTTCCAAGGGCAAGGCCAACCCCGGCCAGGTCAACCAGTTGCTCAAGCAGAAACTGGAAGGCTGACGGCAGTCGCACGGGGTAACGGACCGGGGCTGACAGCCTCGGTTCGAGCCCTTAAGCTGCTGCCGGTCGTTTTGCCAGGAGGCATCGAGATGCATCGGATCCACCGCGTTGGACTGTTGTCGCTGGTCCTGCTGTTCGCCGGTTGCGCCAGTCATGAGAGCTTCCCGCCACCGCTGTCCTCCAGCGCGGCCCATGACTATCAGGACACCGGCATGGCGTCCTTCTACTCCAAGTGGCACGCCGGCCGCCGTACCGCCAGCGGCGAGAAGTACGACCCCAACGCCCTGACCGCCGCCCATCGCACCCTGCCTTTCGGTACCCGCGTCCAGGTCACCAACCTGGCCAACGGCCGCAGCGTGGTGGTCCGCATCAATGATCGCGGCCCGACGGTGCGCCGGCGGGTGATCGACCTGTCGCGCAGCGCGGCCGATCGGCTCGATATGGTGGCCGACGGGACCTCCAGGGTCAGCATCCGCAGCCTGGACTGAGACTCTCAGGTCGGGCTAGCCCTGACAGGCCGGGGCATAGGCCCACAGCATCCGCGGTGGCGCGGCAGCAAGCTTCTGGGCGATGGCTACGTAGCGCGGGTCAAGCAGACTGGCCGACCAGTACAGCGTCCTGGCGCCTTTCGGATCCCAGACCCCCGCATAGCCTGGCAGCCCGGCCTCGGCCCGCTGCACATCGAAGCGCACCGTCGTATGGCGGAATTCTTCATGGCTGCGCTGGCCTTGCGCATAGGGCAGCAGCCAGTCGAGCGTCGCGGCCAGAGTCTGCCCTTCGCGGCCCGGCAGCCGTAGCCAGTCCTCGCCACGCCCCCGGGCCACTGCGGCAGCCAGCACCAGCGGTTCGAGATCGTAGACGACATAGTGCAAGGCATCGCGCTCGCTGAAGTCGAGCACCTCGCCATCGGGTTTGATGTTGACCGCCAGCTGGGTGACGAAGGCCGCCCGTGCCCGGGCAAACAGTGCCCGGTCATCCAGGGCGCTGGCCGCCAGGGTCACCAGCTTGATCCTGTGGCTCTGCCAGTTGTTGCTCCAGACGCCCCGGTCATCGCCGCGGTGCGCCTCCATTTGCTGCAGATACCCCTGAGCCAGTGCCTCGATGAAGGCGCGGGTGCGCCGGGCCATTGGCGCCGGAAGGTTCGTCGCGGTCAACCGATAGGCCGCGATGAGCATGCCCAGGTTGGTCTCGTCGATGGGTTGGAAGCTGGGCCGATATAACGGTATCCAGGCATCGAGATAGCCTGCCAGCCGCGCCAGGGCCGCGGCATCGTGGTTATCTCGCCAGGCCAGCGCCAAGTCGAGCATATAGCCGAAATCGCGTACGGCCGCCGTGGACTGATCGTGGATGCCCGTATGAGGCAGCGTCCCCGCGGTATGGATGATCGGCAGCGCCTGGGGCGCGGGAGCTGGAGGGTTGCCGACCGCCCGCGTCAGCGCAGCGGCCGAGGGCGGCTTGGCGGCCAGGCAAGTCGCATGCCCAGGCGTCGCGGCGAGGGCGAGAAACAGCAGGGCGGCACTCATGACAGGGACCCTCTGGCTGGACGTTGCTCAAGAAGCGCCTGCACCAAGGCACCAGCTCTCCCCTACCCTAACGGCTTCGCGACCCAGGCGCGGCGTGCAATCCAGTCTGCCCACCCGCCCTTAGGATCGCCTTAAGCCAGGCGAGCCTCGCCGCCTCAGGGCCTTGAGCGCTCTACCAGCGCCTTGAGACGCGGGCAGAAAAAAGCCCGCGACCAGACAACTGGTCGCGGGCAAGCAACTGAGGAGAGGTGCTTGATAGCCCTCTCAGGCGCTGGACCTTACTGCGGGCCGAGCTTGTCCATCAGTGCAGCCAGCTGCTCGTACTCGTCCTGCTTGAGATCGGTCAGCGGGGTGCGTACGGGACCGGCATCGTAACCGGCGATCTTGGCGCCCGCCTTGACGATGCTCACGGCGTAACCGGCGCAGCGGTTGCGGATCTCCAGGTACGGCAGGAAGAAGTCGTCGATCAGCTTGCCGACAGCCTCGTGGTCGTCACGGGCGATGGCTTCGTAGAACTGCACGGCGGTCTTGGGCACGAAGTTGAATACGGCCGACGAATAGACCGGTACGCCCAGCGCCTTGTAGGCGGCGGCATAGACTTCGGCGGTGGGCAGACCGCCCAGGTAGCTGAAGCGATCACCCAGACGGCGGCGGATGGCGACCATCAGCTCGATGTCACCCAGGCCGTCCTTGTAGCCGATCAGGTTAGGGCAACGCTCGGCCAGCTGCTCCAGATGATGGGGCTGCAGGCGGCAGACGTTGCGATTGTAGACCACTACGCCGATCTTGACCGATTTGCAGACGGCCTCGACATGGGCGGCGACGCCGTCCTGACTGGCTTCGGTCAGGTAGTGCGGCAGCAGCAGCAGACCCTTGGCACCCAGGCGCTCGGCTTCCTGGGCATAGGCGATGGCCTGGCGAGTGGAGCCGCCGACGCCAGCGAGAATCGGCACGCTGCCCTGGCAGGTGTCCACGGCGGTCTTGATGATGCCGCTGTATTCGCTGGCTTCCAGCGAGAAGAATTCACCGGTGCCGCCAGCCGCGAACAGCGCGGTAGCGCCGTAGGGGGCCAGCCACTCCAGGCGCTTGGCATAGGTATCGGGACGGAAGTCGCCGTTGGCATCGAAGTCGGTCAGCGGGAAGGACAGCAGACCGGAAGAGAGGACGTGTTTGAGTTCTTGTGGAGTCATCTTGAGTGCCTCGGCGTAGGTTGGACTGAGGTGCGGCGCGTCCGCTACCTGTTGTAAGTCATCGTACAACCTCTCTTGTGGAAGGGGCAAGCCCCTACCATGAAAATGCGTATCGCCAGGTCAATGCCCTGGTTTCACGCCCCTTCCGCCTGACGCTCCATCTCTTCATGGGCGCGTCTCAGGCGCTCGCGACTGTTGCTCAGGTGCAGACGCATGGCCGAACGAGCCGCCTCCAGATCGCCATCTTCGATGGCCTGGACGATGGCTTCATGCTCGGCGTCCAGCCGGCTCTGGTAGCGCTGCTGGTCATCGTGGGCGAGATAGGCGGAAT
This sequence comes from Pseudomonas sp. JBR1, assembly GCF_028198185.1. Lineage (NCBI taxonomy): Bacteria > Pseudomonadati > Pseudomonadota > Gammaproteobacteria > Pseudomonadales > Pseudomonadaceae > Pseudomonas > Pseudomonas sp. JBR1. The sequence goes on along the minus strand of NZ_CP116340.1, from coordinate 4,787,344 downwards.
TGAGTCGGGTACGGGGAATCAGCACCGTGCCGAGGTAACCCATGATGTCGCTGAAATAGCGATTGCCGGTGGAGCTGGCGATCAACAGGTGCAACTCCAGGTCGGCGCTTACCGCGCGGTCGGGCTGCTCGACACCGGTGCGCATGTTTTCCAGCAAGGTCCACATCGTCTGCAATTGCTCGGCGGAACGACGCTGGGCCGCGAGGCCGGCTGCCTCGACTTCCAGGCTGATGCGCAATTCGAGCATTGCCAGGACGTCCTTGAGGGTGGTGATGGTCGCCAGATCGATTGGCAGCGGCGACTCGGGGCGTCGCTCCAGCACGAAGGTGCCTATGCCGTGACGGGTCTCCACATAGCCGCCGGCCTGCAGTCGGGAGATGGCCTCGCGTACCACGGTGCGGCTCACGCCTTGGGCCTGCATGATGGCCGATTCCGTGGGGAGCTTGTCGCCTGGCTGAAACTGGCCATCGCCGATCTGCTGGATCAGCACCGCGACGACCTCTTCTGCCAGGCTACGGGGTCTTTTTCGGGGGCGGGATACGGTGGGGGCTGACATGGATTCTCGTACCGATTGAAGGGACTCTGGAATCATAGCACCCACCTCCTCCCAAACGCCCTATTTAGACCGCTCGGTCCATATCAAGACACGTCCACTACCGCTCTAGGGCGCAGCTCTTGGTCCTCCAGCAGCAAGTGGCGACGGTGGTAGGCCCTCAGGCTGGGCCGGTGCCCGACGCTGACCAGGGTAAGGCCAGGATTCTCGGCCAGCAGGCGTTCATAGAGAAGGCGCTCGTCCGCCTCGCTCAGCGCCGAGCTGGCCTCGTCGAGGAACAGCCACTCGGGGGCATAGAGCAGCGCCCGCGCCAGGGCCACCCGCTGCTGCTCGCCGGGCGACAGGGTCCGCTCCCAATGACGGGCTTCGTCCAGATGCTCAAGAAGATGCTCCAGGCGGCACAGCTGCAGCACCTCCGTCAGACGTGCGTCGGAGTAGGCATCGGCGGCTTGCGGATAGGCCAGCGCCTCGCGCAGGGAGCCGATGGGCAGATAGGGTTGCTGTGGCAGGAAGAGCTGGCGTCCGGCCGGCACGGCGATATCGCCCTGCCCCTGCCGCCAGAGTCCGGCCAGGGCGCGCAGCAGGGTGCTCTTGCCGCTGCCCGAGGCGCCTTCGATCAGCAGGTGCTCGCCACGGGCGATGCGCAGATCGGTGGGGTGTAGCAGCAGCCGGCCGGCGGCGCTCAGGGTAAGGCTCTCCAGCAGCAGGTCCTGGTCGCCGGTACGCGGCACCAGCACTTCGGATTCCTGGCTCAGTTCGGCCATGGTCTCGCGGAAGGTGAGCAGGCGATCGGAGATGGCGCGCCAGGACGCCAGGCTGACGTAGGCGTCGACGAACCAGCTGAGACTTTCCTGAACGTTGCCGAAGGCCGAGTTGATCTGCATCAGGTCGCCCAGCTGGATCTTGCCCGAGAAATAGCGCGGCGCCGCCAGCACGAAGCCGGCAACGATGGCGATCTGGCTGTAGCCGGCGGTAAAGAAGGTCAGGCGCTTGGTGTAGTTCATCAGCAGGTGGTAGTTGCCCCAGACATAGCCGAAACGCTCCAGCAGGCGTTGCTGCTCGTTGGCCTCGCCACGGAACAAGGCTACGCTTTCGGCCTTCTCGCGGACCCTGATCAGACCGAAACGCAGATCGGCTTCGTAGCGCTGCTGCTGGTTGTACAGGCCGATCAGCCGTCGACCGATGAGATGGGTCAGCCAGGTGCCGATGGTGGCGTAGATCAGCGCGGCCCAGAACATGTAGGCCGGAATGGTGATGCCAAACAGGGTGATGTCGCCGGAAATGCCGAACAGGATGACGCTGAAGGACACCAGGCTGACCACGGTACGGATAAAACCAAGTCCCAGGGTCAGGGTGGTTTCGGCGAAGTCGCGGATGTCTTCGGTGAGGCGCTGGTCGGGGTTGTCCGCGCCGCCTTCGCGTTCGAGATGATAGTAGTTGCGATCGGACAGCCAGAGCCCGAAGTGCTTTTCGGTCAGCCAGCGGCGCCAGTTGATGGTCAGCGCCTGGGTCAGGTACAGCCGGTACACCGCCAGCAGGATGGCCGTGGTCGCCAGACCGCAGAAATACAGCATCAGGCGGATGAAGGCAGCGAGATCGCGATTCTGCAGAGCATCGTAGAAATAGCGATACCAGGTATTGAGGGCCACCGACAGGCCTACCCCGGCCAGGGACAGGGCGATGACCACGGACAGCAGAAGCCAGGCCTTGCCCTTCTCATCACTGCGCCAGTAGGGGGTGATCAGGGCCCAGACACGGGCAAGAAAATGCCCGCGGGAAGCTCCATAGACGGAGGGTACGGGTACGGCGGATTCGGACATGCTCGGACTCTCAAGGACTGCTCAACGAGACGCTTGCACAGCCTATGCCGAGATGCCTGAACGAAGTCTGACTGAAACAATGTAACACTCATCGCCCCCGGCCCGTGGACGATGAGGCTCGCTCAGCGGCGTACGGGGCGCTTCTGCAACTTGCGCTGCAGGGTCCGGCGGTGCATGCCCAGGGCGCGAGCGGTCGCCGAGATGTTGCCTTCGTGCTCGGCCAGCACCCGCTGGATGTGCTCCCACTGTAGGCGGTCCACCGACATGGGATTGTCCGGCACCAGGGTGTCGAGGTCGGCGTGCTGGGCGAGCAAGGCGGCCAGGACATCGTCGGCATCGGCCGGCTTGCACAGGTAGTTGGTGGCGCCGCGCTTGATGGCTTCCACGGCGGTGGCGATGCTGGAATAGCCGGTCAGCAAGACCACGCGCATCTCCGGATGCAGTTCCAGCAGCTTGGGCAGCAGCACCAGGCCGGAGTCGCCTTCCATCTTCAGGTCGAGCACCGCGTAGTCCGGCAGGTCGTCCTTGGCCAGCTGCAGGCCTTCCTCGGCGCTGTCGGCGATGGATACCCGCAGGCCACGGCGATCCATGGCCCGGGCCATGACCCGGGTAAAGGTGGGATCGTCGTCCACCAGCAGGATGTGGGGCTGGTCGTCGAAACCGCTGTTGAGGTCGTCAGTCATAGAATTCTCCAGGCATTCACGCCAAGGCGTAGTGCCGCGGCAGGCGCAATTCGGTCAGGGTGCCGCCTTCTTCGTGATTGTAGAGCTTCACCGTGCCACCAGCACGGGTGACGCTGGCCTGGCTGAGGAACAGCCCCAGCCCGAAGCCCTTGCCCTTGGTGGTGAAGAAGGGCTTGCCAAGCTGCTCGGCGATGGCAAGGGGCACTCCGGCCCCGTGGTCACGAATCGACAGGCACAGCTCGCGAGCATCCCAGTGCAGGCGGATGGCCAGGTCTTCCGGGCAAGCATCGGCGGCATTGTTGAGTAGATTCAGCAGTGCCTGGGTAAGTTCGACCGGCGGCGTCAGGCGTGGCGGCGTGCCCAGGCTGACCACCTCGAAGCGATAGGTGGCTTCCGGCCGCATCAGGTGCCAGCGATCCATGGTCGCCTCCAGCCATTCCACCGCGGTCTGCTCCTGCACGGTCTGGCGCCGGTCGGCCTCGGCGGCGCGCACCAGTTGCTGCAGGGTCTGCTTGCATTGCCCGACCTGCACCTGCAACAGCGCTAGGTCCTCGCTCAGGGTCGGCTGATCGGCGTGCTCCTGCTGCAATTCCTTGAGCAGCACGCTCATGGTGGACAGCGGGGTACCCAGTTCATGGGCGGCACCGGCCGCCTGGGTGGCGACCGCCAGCAACTGCTGGTCGCGCATGGCCTGCTCGCGGCGTTGGGCCTGTAGGTTCTCCTGCTCACGCAGGGCGGTGGCCATCCGCGCGACGAACAGGGTGATGACGGCGGCGGACAGCGCGAAGCTCAGCCACATGCCGTAGCTCAGCACCGCGCCATCGTTGGCTACCAGCAGATGCAGCGGCTCATAGGAGAGCAGCATCAGCGAGAAGACCACCAGGGTCAGGGCCGCCAATACCAGGGTGTAGAGCCAGGGCAATGTGGCCGCGGCGATGGTCAGGGGCACCAGGTAATAGGAGGCGAAGGGGTTGGTCGGCCCGCCGGCGAAATACAGCAGCGCACTGTGGATGGCCAGGTCGCAGCCCAGGTGCGCGGCATATTCCTGCTCGGTGACCGGCCAGGGGCGGGTCAGTCGCAGGGCGGCAAACAGGCAGAGTACCGCGGAGACGCCCAGGGTGATGGCCAGGGCCGTCCAGGGCAGCTGGACGATGCCCGACAGCCGGGCGATGCCCACCGAGCCAGCCTGGGCGGCCAGCACCAGCACGCGGATGAGAACCAGGCGCCCGAGATTCTGGCGATTGGCGGACAACCATTGAACGGGCAAGGAGAACATGCGAGGTTCCAGGCGCAAGAAACGATCGAGACGGCGGGCCCCAGAGGGGCGTGTCCGTCAGAGCAGACCCGGCATTATAGCGAGCCCCGTCCGCCTTCAGCCGCAGACGCGGCAATGCGACGCACCATCCGCCGGGCCTGAGGTCCCAAGGCTTTCGTACTGCCAATCAGGAGAACACCATGACCTTTTCCCTACGCCCACTCGTGCTGGGCGCCGCCCTGTTCAGCGCCGCGCTCGCCACCGGCGCCCAAGCCGACGAGCCGCGTTACAACCAGATCAGCCTGAGGGCCGAGGTCAGTCGCGAAGTGCCGCGTGATCGCATGCAGGTCATGCTCTATACCGAGAGCCAGGGCCAGGATCCGGCGGCGCTGGCCAGCGACACCACCAAGACTCTCAATGCAGCCCTGGAAGAAGCCCGCAAGGTCAAAGGCGTAGATGTCTCCCTGGGCAATCGCAACACCTACCCGGTCTACGAAGACCAGGGCCGTGCCATCAATGCCTGGCGCGAGCGCGGCGAGCTGCGTCTGGAAAGCGCGGATTTCGCCGCCCTGTCCAAGCTGACCGGCGAGCTGCTGGGCACGCTGAAGATGGGCAACCTGCAATTCACCATCGCCGATGGCACCCGCAAGCAGCAGGAGGATGCCCTGTTCAAGGACGCCGTGGCCGCCTTCAAGGCCCGCGCCCAGTTGGCGACCGACGCCTTGGGGGGCTCGGGCTATCGCATCGTCAATCTGGACCTGGGCACCAGTGGCGTTCCTCAGCCGCTGCCGATGCTGCGCATGTCGGCGATGAAGGCCGCCAGTGACGCCGTGACCCCGGATGTCGCACCGGGTACGACCACCGTCGAAGTGACGGCAGGCGGTACCATCGAAGTACAGATGCCCTGATCTAGTGCAGAAAAGTAACAATGCTGTCTCGGTGCGCACTTTTGGTGCGCACCGATTCCACGCTGCGACATCCTGTCTTACATCTTTGCGACATCTGTTTTGTGTTTGGGTCTCTTCGGGTCAATAGCTCGCCTGAGCTATGGACATGGGCATAAGCTGTGCATGTGGGCTCATCTGTCCACAAGACATCGGCATTCTGTTTCGCAACGCCACATCGTGTTGCGCCGTCCCCGACATGAGGTCTCCATGCACAAGAACGTACTCGCTGCCCTCTTCGCTTCCGGTCTGCTGGCCGGCGCACCCCTGGCCCAGGCGGCCAACCTGGTGTTCTGCTCCGAAGGCAGCCCGGCCGGCTTCGACCCGGCGCAATACACCACTGGCACCGACTGGGATGCCTCGGCCGAGACCGTGTTCAATGAACTGGTGCAGTTCGAGCGCGGCGGTACCCAGGTCAAGCCTGGCCTGGCCGAAAGCTGGGACATCAGCCCGGACAGCAAGACCTACACCTTCCATCTGCGCCAGGGCGTGAAGTTCCATACCACCGACTACTTCAAGCCGACCCGCGACTTCAATGCCGATGACGTGGTCTTCACCTTCCAGCGCATGCTGGACAAGAACCAGCCGTTCCGTAAGGCCTATCCCACCGAGTTCCCCTACTTCACCGACATGGGCCTGGACAAGAATATCGCCAAGGTCGAGAAGGTCGATGAGCACAGCGTGCGCTTCACCCTGAACGACGTCGACGCGGCCTTCCTGCAGAACGTCGCCATGCCTTTCGCTTCGATCCTGTCCGCCGAGTACGCCGATCAGCTACTCAAGCAGGGCAAGGCCGCCGATATCAACCAGAAACCGGTCGGCACGGGGCCCTTCGTCTTCAACCGCTACCAGAAGGATGCGGTGATCCGCTTCAAGGCCAACCCCAGCTACTGGGACAAGGAAGACGGCCCCAAGGTGGACAACCTGATCTTCTCCATCAACACCGATCCTTCCGTACGCATCCAGAAACTCAAGGCCGGCGAGTGCCAGATCACCGCCTACCCGCGCCCGGCCGACCTGGAAGGTCTGAAGAAGGACGCCAACCTGCAGATGCCGTCGCAGCCCGGCTTCAACGAAGGCTGGCTGGGCTTCAACGTCAAGCACGCGCCGCTGGACAAGATCGAGGTGCGCCAGGCGCTGGATATGGCTATCAACAAGAAGGCCATCATCGACACCGTCTACCAGGGCGCCGGTCAGGAGGCGGTCAATGCCATGCCGCCGACCCAGTGGTCCTATGACACCTCGATCAAGGCGGTGCCTTACGATCCTGCCAAAGCCAAGGCCATGCTGGAGAAGGCAGGCGTCAAGGAAGGCACCGAGATCACCCTCTGGGCCATGCCGGTGCAACGCCCCTACAACCCCAATGCTCGCCTGATGGCCGAGATGATCCAGCAGGATTGGTCCAAGGTCGGCGTCAAGGCCAGGATCGTCAGCTACGAATGGGGCGAGTACATCAAGCGTGCCCACAACGGCGAGCACGACAGCCTGTTGATCGGCTGGAGCGGCGACAACGGTGACCCGGACAATTGGCTGGGCACCAACTTCGGCTGCGACGCGGTCGGTGGCAACAACTTCTCCATGTGGTGCTACAAGCCCTACGAGGATCTGATCCAGGCTGCCAAGCGCACCACCGACCAGGCCAAGCGTACCGAGCTCTACCAGCAGGCTCAGAAGGTCATCATGGAGCAGCGCCCCCTGGCGCCCATCGCCCATTCGACCCTCTACATGCCCATGCGCAAAGAGGTCCAGGGCTTCAAGATCAGCCCCTTCGGACTGAACCAGTTCTACGGCGTCAGCGTCAGCAAGTGAAGCCTCTTGGCCAGGTCCGGTAGCTAGACTCCCGGCCTTGGCCATTCATTTGACTGATGGAGTGAGACCCATGCGCCTTCCCTACGCCTACTCGCTGTTGGCGGCGAGCCTGCTCGCCTGCGCTCCGTTCGCCCAGGCGGCGAGCAATCTCGTCTACTGCTCGGAAGCCAGCCCTGCCGGTTTCGATCCGGCGCAATACACCTCGGGCACCGAGTTCGATGCCTCGGCCGAAACGGTCTTCAACCGCCTGGTGCAGTTCCAGCGCGGCGGTACCACCCTGGAGCCGGGCCTGGCGACCCAATGGGACGTGAGCGCGGATGGCAAGACCTATACCTTCCACCTGCGCCAGGGCGTGAAATTCCACACCACCGACTACTTCAAGCCCACCCGCGACTTCAACGCCGACGACGTGGTCTTCACCTTCCAGCGCATGCTGGACAAGAACCAGCCGTTCCGTAAGGCCTATCCCACCGAATTCCCCTACTTCACCGACATGGGGCTGGACCAGAACATCGCCAAGGTGGCCAAGGTCGACGACCACACCGTGGTCTTCACCCTGAACAAGGTGGACGCCGCCTTCGCCGCCGACCTGGCGATGAGCTTCGCCTCCATTCAATCGGCCGAATACGCCGATCAGTTGCTCAAGGAAGGCAAGCCCGAGCTGCTCAACCAGCAGCCCATCGGCACCGGTCCCTTCGTCTTCAGTCGCTACCAGAAGGATGCGGTGATCCGCTTCAAGGGTAATCCGGACTACTGGAAGCCCGAGGACGTCAAGCTCGACAACCTCATCTTCGCCATCACCCCCGACGCCGCTACCCGCCTGCAGAAGCTCAAGGCCAACGAGTGCCAGGTCAGCGGTTATGCGCGCCCGGCGGATCTGGTGGAGATGAAGCAGGATCCTCATCTAAAGGTGCTCCAGCAGCCGGGTTTCAACGTCGGCTTCCTCGCCTACAACGTTCAGCATCCGCCACTGGACAAGCCCGAGGTGCGGCGCGCGCTGGACATGGCCATCAACAAGCAGGCGATCGTCGATACCGTGTTCCAGGGGGCCGGCCAGGTCGCGCAGAACGTGATTCCGCCCAACCAGTGGTCCTACGACAAGAGCATCAAGGGCGCGCCCTATGATCCGACCAAGGCCCGCGCCCTGCTCAAGCAGGCCGGGATCAAGGACGGCACCGAGATCGCCCTCTGGGCCATGACCGTGCAACGCTCTTCCAACCCCAACGCCCGCCAGTCGGCGCAGATGATCCAGCAGGACTGGGCCAAGGTCGGCATCAAGGCCAAGATCGTCAGCTACGAATGGGGCGAGTACATCAAGAGAGCCAAGGCCGGCGAGCACGATGTCCTGACCTATGGCTGGACCGGTGACAACGGCGATCCAGACAACTGGCTGGGCGTGCTCTACGGCTGCAGCGCCATCGGTGGCAGCAACTATGCGCGCTGGTGCGACAAGGACTACGACGCCCTCATCCAGCAGGCCAAGACCAGCAACGATCGCGCCCAGCGCACCCGTCTCTACGAGCAGGCGCAACAGATCATTCGCCAGCAGATGCCGGTGAGTCCCATGGCCCATTCGGTGGTATCCCAGCCCATGCGCAAAGAAGTGCAGGGCTTCAAGATCAATCCCTTCGGCGTTACCGGTTTCTATGGCGTAAGCCTCGACCGCTGACCCTGTCCGGCCCGCCCAGCGGGCCTTTCACGAGGAGCCTTTCGTGTCCAAACCCCTGTTCTCGCTGTCTCTCGCCGCTCTCCTGTGCCTGACGGCCAATGCCGCCCTGGCGCGGCCCCTGGTGGTCTGCACCGAGGCCAATCCGGAAGGCTTCGATCCGGGTCGCTACACCTCGGGCTACACCTTCAATGCCTCGGCCACGCCGCTTTATAACCGCCTGGTGGAATTCAAGCAGGGCAGCGCCGAACTGGAGCCGGGCCTGGCCGAAAGCTGGGAGATCTCGCCCGATGGTCTGCAGTACACCTTCGCCCTGCGCCAGGGCGTGAAATTCCACACCACCGACTACTTCAAGCCCACGCGCGACTTCAACGCCGACGACGTGGTGTTCAGCTTCGAGCGCATGCTCGACAAGAACAATCCCTGGTACGACCTCTCCCCCAGCGGCTATCCCTATGCCGCGGCCATGGAGATGGGCAGCCTGATCAAGTCCATCGAGAAGGTGGACGACAGCCATGTGCGCTTCACCCTCAACCAGCCCGAGGCGCCCTTCCTCGCCGACCTCGCCATGGCCTTCGGCTCCATCCTGTCCAAGGAATACGCCGACAGCCTGCTGGCCAGCAAGAAGACCGATGACATCAACCAGAAGCCCATCGGCACCGGCCCCTACGTCTTCCAGCGCTATGCCAAGGATTCCAATACCCGCTACAAGGTCAACCCGGACTACTTCGGCCAGAAGCCACCGATGGATGGCCTGGTGCTGGCGGTGACCCTGGATCCCAACGTGCGCATCCAGCGGGTACGCAACAACGAGTGCCAGATCGGCCTGACGGTCAAACCGCAGGACGTGCCGATGCTCAAGCAGGACAAGCACCTCAAGCTGGCCCAGGTGGAAAGCCAGACCACCTCCTACCTGGCGATGAACACCAGGCACAAGCCGCTGAGCGATGTACGGGTGCGCCAGGCCATCGCCATGGCCTTCGATCAGCAGAACTACCTGAAGACGGTGTTCGGCGAGGGCGGCGCCAAGGCGGCGATCAACCCCTACCCCTCCTCGCTGCTGGGCTATGCCAAGGACATCAAGCCCTGGCCCCACGACGTGGAGAAGGCCAAGGCGTTGCTCAAGGACGCCGGCTACGCCAATGGCTTCACCCTCAAGTACTACATCAGCACCGGCAGTGGTCCTGGTGGCAGTCCGGCCCTGGTGGCCCAGCTGATCCAGGGCGACCTGGCCAAGATCGGCATCAAGGCCGAGATCACCCAGTTCGAGTGGGGTGAGTTCGTCAAGCGTACCAAGGCCGGCGAGCACGACCTGATGATGATGAGCTGGACCGGCGACAATGGCGATCCGGACAACTTCCTCACCACCAACCTGAGTTGCGCGGCCGTGCAGGGTGGCGAGAACCGTTCCTTCTGGTGCGACAAGGCGTTCAACGACGCCATCGAGAAGGCCAAGCGCATCAACGATCCCGCCCAGCGCGCGGCCCTCTACGAGCAGGCCCAGCAGATCTTCCACCAGCAGATGCCCTGGATTCCGCTGGCGCACCCGCTGTTCACCGACGTCCTGCAACCCAAGGTGCAGGGCTATGTGCAGAGCCCGTTGGGGGTCTACGACTTCTCCACGGTGACCCTCGACTGATCGGCGCCTGACGCCGCAACAAACCGGGCCCGGGCGGCCCGCCCCACGACCTTACCCACCTCGCGCCAGCCTCTGGCGCGACGGGTCCGGTCGTGCCGGAAAACGCCCAGATAACAGCAAAAACAACTGCTTTGGAGCACAACCGATGACCAACCTGCACCGTGGAGGCCTTGCCCTCTCCCTGCTTACCCTGGCGCTGACCGCCCACGCCCAATCCCCGGCGCCGGAAGATCCCAGCTACGCCAACGAGGTCCAGACCCTGCCCAACGTGCAGAAGCCGGTGAAGGGCCAGGCAGGCGCCAAGGGTTTTCTGGCCGACGACAGCCTGACCCTGACCACGCGCAACTTCTTCGCCCGCGAGACCAGCTCCGATCCGATCTTCAGCTACAGCAAGAACGGCACCCGGGTGCGCACCCATTCGCGCAACACCTGGGTCCAGGCCACGGCGCTCAAGTACAGCTCCGGCTACACCCAGGGCCCGGTGGGCTTCGGCATCGACGTGGCGGGCTACCAGGCCACCAACCTGGAACGCGGCAAGGGCCGCATCGGTGGCGGCGGCAACCGCACCCTGGCCAACGCCGAGGGCGAGGGCCATGCGGAATGGTCCAAGCTGGGCATCGCCGATGCCCGCTTCCGCGTCTCCAACACCGAACTCAAGATCGGCCGTTTCATGCTCGACACCCCGGTGATCAGCTACAACGACAACCGGCCCTTCCCCTCCGGCTTCGACGGCTTCGCGCTGACCAGCGATGAGTGGGACAACCTCTCGCTGCAGGGCGGCAGCTTCACCCGCGTCAGCCCGCGGACCGGCGCCGGCGACGAGAAGTGGACCACCGAGTACGGCACCCGCGAGGTCACCGCCGACCGCCTGAGCTTTCTCGGCGGCAACTACAAGCTGCCCCAGGGCTGGGAAGTCAGCGTCTATGGCGCCAACTTCGAAGACGTCTGGAACCAGTACTTCCTGAGCGTCACCCAGGCCGGCGGCACCCTCGACACCTTCGCCTGGAAGGCGGTGGCCAACGCCTATCGCACCGTCGACGCCGGCAGCGCCAAGGCCGGCAACATCGACAACACCGCCTGGAGCCTGGCGTTCACCGGCAGCCACCAGGCCCACAGCCTGACCCTGGCCTACCAGCAGATCGACGGCAACGAGTACTTCGACTACGCCCACGAGACCGCGGCCATCTACCTGGCCAACTCCCTGGTCTCGGACTACAACGGCCCCAACGAGAAGTCACTGCAGATCCGCTACGAGACCGACTGGAGCTACTTCGGCGTGCCCGGCCTGAGTACCGGCGTCTGGTACGCCAAGGGCTGGGACATCGACGGCACCCACTACGACGCCGGCGCCGGCAAGTACGCCAACTATGCCGAGGTCCTGCAGCAGGATGGTGAGAAGCACCGCGAGATCGGTCTGGTCACCACCTACAAGGTGCAACAGGGCACGCTCAAGGACAGCCGCTTCCGCCTGCTGCTGACCGATCACCGCGCCAGCCAGAACCAGGTCGACGGCAACGTCAAGGAACTGCGCCTGGTGTCCACCCTGCCGTTCAACCTGCTGTGATGACCAAACCCGGCAGATTTGGCGCAGCACCCGGCACTTGGCCGGGATCGCGTCGCGAACACCGGCGAAGCCCTGGCCATGTCGAAGATATCGACGCCCGTGGCAACGTGGTAGTCTGCCGGGTTTGGAGCACTGGTTCAGAGCGCTCTTCGAACCTATTCGTAGGACCGAACGAGCCTGCTGCCCGCAGGTGTCGTTCGTTGCGGACCAGGATGGTCTTTTCAGGGATGAATCCAGGCCCACAAGGTCTGAGAGTCAGATCAAAAGCTCATTAGCTTTTGAGCGGGCTCTCACTTAAAAACGCGGCCGGGCATGTACTCGCGCCGTCTTGATCAGCCTCAAGAGGAGATACCCCCTCCGATGCTCGCCTTCATCGCCCGTCGCTTCGGGCTGCTGATACCGACGTTCTTTGGCGTCACCCTGCTGACCTTCGCCCTGATCCGCCTCATCCCCGGCGATCCGGTGGAAGTCATGATGGGCGAACGCCGCGTCGATCCGCAGATGCACGCCGAAGCCATGCACCGTCTGGGCCTCGACAAGCCCCTGTACCAGCAGTATTTCGACTACATCGGCAATCTCGCCCAGGGCAACCTTGGCGAATCTCTGCGCAGTCGCGTCGGGGTCTGGGATGAATTCCTGACCCTGTTCCCGGCCACCCTGGAGCTTTCGGTGGCGGCCATGCTGTTCGCCACGGTATTCGGTGTGCTGGCCGGCATCATCGCCGCGCTGAGGCGCGGCTCCACGGTGGATCACGGGGTGATGGGCGTGGCCCTTACCGGCTACTCCATGCCGATCTTCTGGTGGGGCCTGCTGCTGATCATGCTGTTCTCGGTGCAACTCGGCTGGACCCCAGTTTCCGGCCGTCTGGACCTGCTCTACGACATCCCGCCGCGCACCGGCTTCATGCTCATCGACACCCTGCTCTCCGACGAACCCGGCGCCTTCGTCGATGCCCTCAAGCACCTGATCCTGCCGGCCATCGTGGTGGGCACCATCCCCCTGGCGGTGATCGCCCGCATGACCCGCTCGGCCATGCTCGAAGTCCTGCGCGAAGACTATGTGCGGACCGCTCGGGCCAAGGGCCTGTCGCCCAAGCGCGTGGTCTTCGTCCACGCCCTGCGCAATGCCCTGATCCCGGTCCTGACGGTGCTCGGCCTGCAGGTGGGCAGCCTGCTCTCCGGCGCGGTGCTCACCGAGACCATCTTTTCCTGGCCCGGCATCGGCAAGTGGCTGATCGAGGCCATCGGCGCTCGGGACTACCCGGTGGTGCAGAACGGCATCCTGCTAATCGCCACCCTGGTCATCCTGGTCAATTTCGTCGTGGACATCCTCTACGGCCTGGTCAATCCGCGCATCCGCCACCAGCGTTGATGCGCCCATACGGACAGAGCCTATGACAACGGTAAACACCCCAGCCGCTCAAGACCCGAGCGCCCTCTACCCCTCCCCCTTCAAGGAGTTCTGGCATGCCTTCGCCCGCAACAAGGGCGCCCTGGGCGGGCTGATCTTCATGGTCATCGTGGTGTTCTGCGCGCTCTTCGCGCCCTGGGTCGCACCCCATGCGCCCAGCGAGCAGTTCCGCGACTTCATGCTCACCCCGCCGCTGTGGCTGGACGGTGGCACCAGTCAGTTTCCCCTGGGCACCGACGAACTGGGCCGTGACCTGCTCAGCCGACTGATCCATGGCGCCCGGCTGTCGCTGCTGATCGGCCTGGCCTCGGTGGTCTTCTCGCTGATTCCCGGCATCCTGCTCGGACTGATCGCCGGCTTCTCGCCCAACCGCGCCGGTCCGGTGATCATGCGCCTGATGGACATCATGCTGGCGCTGCCCTCGCTGCTGCTGGCCGTGGCCATCGTCGCCATCCTCGGCCCAGGCCTGATCAACACCGTGGTGGCCATCGCCATCGTCTCGCTGCCCTCCTATGTCCGCCTGACCCGCGCCGCGGTAATGGGCGAACTGCATCGCGACTACGTCACCGCCTCGCGGTTGGCGGGCGCCGGTACCCTGCGCCTGATGTTCGTCAGTGTGCTACCCAACTGCATGGCGCCGCTGATCGTCCAGGCCACCCTGAGCTTCTCCTCGGCGATTCTCGATGCCGCCGCCCTGGGCTTCCTCGGCCTCGGCGTGCAGCCGCCCACTCCGGAGTGGGGCACCATGCTGGCCTCGGCCCGCGACTACATCGAGCGCGCCTGGTGGGTGGTGACCCTGCCGGGTCTCGCCATCCTCTTCACCGTGCTGGCCATCAACCTGATGGGCGACGGCCTGCGCGATGCCCTCGATCCGCGTCTGAAGGTGCAGTCATGAGCCTCCTCGAAATCCAGAACCTCTCGGTCCGCTTCGGCGGCGCCGACGCCCCGCCGGTGGTGGAAGGCCTCGATCTCACGGTGGATCAGGGCGAGATCGTCGCCATCGTCGGTGAATCCGGCTCCGGCAAATCGGTGACCATGATGGCCGTGATGGGCCTGATCGATCACCCTGGCCGTATCACCGCCGACCGCCTGACCTTCGATGGCCAGGACCTGCTCAGCCTCAAGGGTCGCCGTCGGCGTCACCTGATCGGCAAGGAGCTGTCGATGGTGTTCCAGGACCCGATGACGGCGCTCAATCCCAGCTACACCGTGGGCTTCCAGCTGGAAGAGGTGATCCGCCAGCACCTGGGCCTCAAGGGCCGCGCCGCCCGCCAGCGCGCCCTGGAGCTGCTGGAAAAGGTCGAGATCCCGGCCGCGGCCAGTCGCCTCGGCGCCTATCCGCACCAGCTGTCAGGGGGCATGAGCCAGCGCGTCGCCATCGCCATGGCCATCGCCGCCGAGCCGCGCCTGCTGATCGCCGACGAACCCACCACCGCCCTGGACGTGACCATCCAGGCGCAGATCATGGAACTGCTGGTCAACCTGCAGCGTGACGAGGGCATGGGGCTGATCCTCATCACCCACGACCTCGCCGTGGTGGCCGAGACCGCCCAGCGCGTGGTGGTGATGTATGCCGGCCAGGCGGTGGAGAAAGGCGTGGTGCCGACGCTGTTCGACGCGCCCGCCCACCCCTACACCGAAGCCCTGCTCGCGGCCATTCCCGAGCATAGCCAGACGGACCGCCTGCACACCCTGCCCGGCATCGTGCCCGGTCGCTACGACCGTCCGGCCGGCTGCCTGCTCAGCCCGCGCTGCCCCTATGTGCAGCCGCGCTGCCAGGAGCGTCCGGCGCTGGAGCCCTACGACCGCGGAGCGGTGCGCTGCTTCTTCCCGCGCAATGTCGGCCCGGGCGAGGCGCCCGAAGTGCTGCCCGAACATCAACGTCCCAGTCAGCTACCGGAGGATCGCCATGGCGCCGTCTGAAGCCACCGTCCTCGAAACCCCTGTCACCCAGGGGAACGTGCTCGAAGCCCGTGACCTGACCCAGCACTATCAGCTGTCCCGCGGCCTGTTCAAGGACAACGCCACGGTCAAGGCGCTCAACGGCGTCTCCTTCGACCTCCAGGCCGGACGCACCCTGGCCGTGGTGGGAGAGTCCGGCTGCGGCAAGTCCACCCTGGCCCGCGCTCTGACCCTGATCGAGCAGCCCACTACCGGCAGCCTGGTCATTGGTGGCCAGGACGTCGCCAAGGCCGATGCCGCCCGCCGCAAGGAGCTGCGCCGCGAGGTGCAGATGGTGTTCCAGAATCCCTATGCCTCGCTCAATCCGCGGCGCAAGATCGGCGATCAGCTGGCCGAACCGCTGCAGATCAACACCAGCCTCTCGCGCGCTGAAAGACGCGAGAAGGTCCAGGCGATGATGCAGCAGGTGGGGTTGCGGCCGGAGCACTACCAGCGCTATCCGCACATGTTCTCCGGCGGCCAGCGCCAGCGCATCGCCGTGGCTCGCGCCATGATGCTGCAGCCCAAGGTGCTGGTGGCGGACGAGCCGACCTCGGCGCTGGACGTCTCCATCCAGGCGCAGGTGCTCAACCTGTTCATGGATCTGCAGCAGCAGTACCGCACAGCCTATGTGTTCATCTCCCACAACCTCTCGGTGGTGCGCCATATCGCCGACGAGGTGATGGTGATGTACCTCGGCTGCATCGTCGAAAAGACCAGTCGCGACCTGCTGTTCGAGCGGCCCCTGCATCCCTATACCCAGATGCTGCTGTCGGCCACCCCGAGCCTGCACCCGGATCCGAGCAAGCCGCGCATCCGCATCCAGGGCGAACTGCCCAACCCGCTGGATCCGCCACCCGGTTGCGTCTTCCACCGTCGCTGCCCCTATGCGACGGAGAAGTGCAAGACCGAGGTGCCGGCGCTGCGGAACGTGGAAGCCCGCCAGGTGGCCTGCCACTATGCGGAGAATTTTCTCTAGCGGCTTCTGACGTCTCGATCCCGGCCACGGCAGTCCGCTGATGCGCCCGCTCCTACTGACGCCGATCCGTAGGAGCAACGCTCTTATCGCGGCCATGGGCCGCTCCTACAGGATGTCAAAACCCGTAGGAGCGGCCCATGGCCGCAATAGCGCCGTCAAAGCCAGCACCCTCCTCGAAGCCCACACCCCCGCCTGTTATCTTTGAGCTCCGCCCCCTTGCCGAACTCCCCATGCACATCCGCCCTTTCCAGCCCGCCGACACCGAGGCCATCGTCAGTCTCTGGCAGGTCTGCGGCCTGACCCGCCCCTGGAACGATCCCTACCGCGACATCCAGCGCAAGCTCGTCGAGCAGCCGGAATTGTTCCTCGTGGGCGAAGTGGACGGCATCCTCATGGCCAGCGCCATGCTCGGCACCGACGGCCATCGCGGCTGGCTCTATTACCTCGCCGTGGCACCGGAGCATCAGCGCCGCGGCCATGCGCGCCGCCTGGTAGAGACCGGCGAACGGCTGCTGATCGAAAGAGGCTGCCCCAAGCTGCAGCTGATGGTACGGCGGGACAACGCGGCGATCATCGGCTTCTATACCGCGCTGGGCTATGCCGAGGCCGAGGTCGTCACCCTGGGCAAGCGGCTGATCGCTGACAATTAAGACGACGGCGCAGCGTTGCCGGTGATCCTTCACTGCACTTGGAAAACGCTGCGCGGTTTCCCACGCTACACCGCTTTAGCAGGGTGGGCTGAGACGGCTCCATCGTCGAAGCCCGACGCCCTGAGCCTGCTCCTGCTGTTGGGCTTCGCTACGCTCAGCGCCAACCTACGGGTCCACCACCAACTGCTGTAGGCTGGGCTGAGATGGCTCCGTCGTAGAAGCTCGACACCCTGAGCCTGTTCCTTGCTGTGGGGCTTCGCTGCGCTCAGCGCCAACCTACGGGTGTGCCACCAAACCGTCGTAGGTTGGGCTGAGACGGCTCCATCGTCGAAGCCCAACATGCCCGCGCGGGGTATGGGAACGTTGGGCTTCGCTGCGCTCCGCGCCAACCTACGTCAGCGTGGCAGCAGGCCCACCAACGGCCCTGGGTGTTTCCGGACTTCGGCATAGGGCACCAGGGTGCCGCCGGGCTCGTCGCAGCTGCGAGCAGCGCGGTAGAAGGTCGGGCCCAGGTAGAGACCCTTGGTCGTCAGGTACCAGGGGGCGAATTGCCAGACATCGGCACTGCGATAGTCGCAGCCGTCGCCATTGGCCGGTGCCTGCATCAACTCCGGATACAGCCGGGTGAAGAGCCGGACCACCCAGGGTGCCAGGGTCTTTTCCCGATAGTCCGTCAGTGCCTGGGAATAGCGGTCGTCCGCCGCCGGCCGGATCGGCGCACCGCGGCCCAGCCAGAGGACATCCTCCAGCGCCAGTTCGCGGCCGCTCTTGAGATCCAGGGTCAGGGGCGCGCTGCCGAAATCCGGGTGAGCCGCACCGCTGCAGCTGTATTCGCTGAACAGGTTGACGCTGAGCGCCCGCTCGGTGAGCAATTGAGGGGTCACGGTCAGGCTATGGTCGCCGTCACTGCCGATGCAGCTCAGGTGAGCGTCCACCTCCTGCCAGAGACGTTCACGCAAGACGCCGTTGGCCGCCTCGCTGGCGCCGTCCACGGTGAACAGCCGCATGCCCGAGACCGGCTCGCGCCACCAGCGCAGGCCGCGGCCCATGAAGGTCTGGCGCTCGCCCTGCACCAGGCTCAGTCCCTGCAGCCGGCGATATTCGTAGGGGTCTTCCTGGCGCAGCTTCTGGCGATAGCTACCCGTGTCCACGGCCTCGGCCAGGTGCAGCGGCGCCAGCGCGATGGGCAGGGTCTTGCCCTCGCCATTCCAGGTACCGGTCCAGCGTCCGTCGCCACCTCGGGCCAGCGCCCAGCGGGCCTTGGGTCCGTCCTGCCAGGGCGCCCCCTCCTCCAGCTCAAGCTGGTCGCCCCGCTGCGCCGGACCGCTCAGGCGCAGATCGCGGCGATAGCGGTCGTAAAAATAGCGACCATAGGCTTCGTCGTTGGCCACGGGATCGACGTCCACCACCACCCGGGCTTGACCCAGAGTGCCCTCCAGCAGCAGCCGTTCGGCATGGGCAGTGCCGGTGATCATGGTCAGGGCCAGCAACAGTCCGGACAGGCGAAATTTCATCAGGTCTCCAGCAGCCAACGTCAGGGTGAAGGCCTCAGGGTAGAGCAGTCGGCCTGGGCTGTCGCCGGCCGCCGTCAGCCAGGACACTGCCGTCCGCCGGGCCAGCCATGGGAGAATGGTGGTTTATCGACGCCTCCGGACGCCCATGGACCTCCCTGCCCTGCTCACCCGCCTGCACGCCATCCGCGATGCCAACGCCTGGCGGCGTTATCACAACCCCAAGAACCTGGCGATGGCCGCCAGTGTCGAGATGGCCGAGCTGGTGGAGATCTTCCAGTGGAAGAGCGATGCCGAGGCCCGCGCGCTGAGCGCCACCGAGCGCGAACACGCCGGCCAGGAAATCGCCGACGTGCTGCTCTATCTGCTGCAACTGGGCAGCGAACTGGAGCTGGACGTGGAACAGGCGGTGCTGGCCAAGCTGGCCGACAACGAGAGGCGCTTCCTGCCGTGAGCGATACCTTCTTCGACGACCGCGCCACCCGCTTCGCCGCCAACATCTATGGCGGCACCAAGGGCGCCATCCGCCTGGCCGTGCTGCAGGCGGATCTCGCCGAGGTGCTGCCGCAACGCCCGCTGCGGGTGCTGGACATCGGTGCCGGCCTCGGCCACATGAGTCTTTGGCTGGCCCAGCAGGGCCATGCCGTGACCCTGGCCGAGCCGTCAGCGCCCATGCTCGCCGGCGCCCAGGAGGCCTTCGCGGCCGCCGGCTTGCGGGCCGATTGGCTGGCGCTGCCCTGGCAGGAGTTGCCCGCCTTCGCCGAACCCTTCGACCTGGTGCTCTGCCACGCGGTGCTGGAATGGCTGGAGACGCCCACGGCGATCCTGCCGACGCTGCAGCGCTGCCTGGCCACGGACGGCTGGCTGTCCCTGGCCTTCTACAACCGTGACGCCCTGATCTATCGCAATCTGCTCAAGGGCCATTTTCGCAAGCTCAAGCGGGGCGACTATGCGGGCGAGGGTCGCCGTGGTCTCACGCCGCAACAGCCCCTCGATCCGCGCGAGGTCGAGGCCTGGCTGGCGCTGGACTGGCAGATCCAGGCGCGCAGCGGCGTACGGGTCTTTCACGACTATATGCCGCCGGAATTCCAGACCCGTGCCGACGGCGCGGAGCTGGTGGCCATGGAACTGGCCCACCGACGGCACCCGGCTTTCGCGGGCCTGGGGCGCTATCTGCATTGGCTCTGCCAAGCTAAGGCAGGATAACGCCGGGCGCGGTATGCTCTGGCCAGCATTCCTTCGAGGAACCGGTCATGCGTCGCCTCCTGCTCTGCCTCGCGCTGCTCACCCTGGCCGCTTGCCAGAGTCCCAACCCCTATGTCGCCAGCAGCCTGCCGGAGGCCTCGGCGCCGGTATTGCCACAGCAGGATCCAGCAGCCTATCCGGCGGCGCCCACCGATTGGAGTCGTTATCGCACCTGGCGCTGGGCACCCGGTGCCGCCGTGGTCAGCGGTGGCCTGGATGGGCAGACCGTGCAGCAGGCAGTGGCCGATGGCCTCGACCAGCGCGGCCTGCGGCCGGCACTCGGGGGTGCCCGTGCCGATCTGCAGGTCCGTGCCCGCCTCACCCAGCAGCAGCGCAGCGAGCAGTACACCGACTACTACGACACCAACTATGGCTACGGCGGCTATGGGCCCTACGGTTACGGGCCTGGCTATGGCGCCACGGTCGGCCAGGCGCGGACCCGTACCCGCACCTTTTTGGTGGACGTGCTGGAGGTTGAATTGCTCGACCCCACCAGTGGCCGGGTGCTCTGGCATTCGGCCGCCGAACAGGCCACCGGGGGCAACGGCAGCGAACGCGTGCGTGCCTTGAGAGACACCACCCGCCGCCTGTTGGCCAACTATCCGCCGAGCTGAGGGGATAAGTCGCCCTTAAGCCAGTCCAAGCAGACTAGTGCGCTCACCCAGAGGTTCGCCCATGAAACGCTGTCTCCTGCTGCTGTCGGTCCTGCTGCTGGCGGCCTGTGCCGAGCGGGGACCCCGCAACCTGGACTATGACGCCAGCCGCGATTTCGCCGCCTATCGCAGCTGGAGCTGGGCCGATCCAGCCATCGAATACCGACCCAACGATCCCCGGGTGCGCAGCGATCTTACCGAGCAGCGCCTGCGCGACTCGGTCAGCGGCGGCCTCGACCAGCGTGGGCTGCGCCCCGCCGCGACAGGCACGCGGCCAGACCTCAGGATCAAGCTCTATGTGATCCTCGACCAGCGTCAGCAGAGCTACAGCTATGCCGACCCCTACTGGGGTTCGGGCTGGGGTGGCCCTTGGGGCTCCGCCTGGGGCCCGGGCCCCTGGGGACCGAGCTATGTGCGCACCCAGACCGTCACTTACCCGGTGATGACGGTGCAGCTCGATATGCTCGACGGCCGCGACGGCAAGCTGGTCTGGCGTGCCAGCGAAGAACGGCTGCTGGACGACCAGAACGCCACACCCGCCCAACGCAGTGCCGGCTTTGGCCGTCTGATCAACGAACTGCTGATCGGCTATCCGCCGCGTCCTTGAGCGGTCGACCGTCCGGGCAGCTCAGCGCTGCCCCTGGTCCGATGATGAGCAGACGTCTGTTAGCCAGTCGCGGATAATGGCACCTGGCCAGGTATTCCTCGCGCCGTCTTTGGCCACCTCGCAGGAAACCTGACCGTCGTCCAGCGCCGCCCAGGTCCCTCATGTCGTCAACCCCCATCGCCACCCGTCGCAGCCACGCCCTGTTGCTGCGCCTGTTTCCAGTCATCTGCGCCCTGCCGATCCTGCTCGGCATCGGCTGCTACCTGCTGATCAAGACCGCCTCCAGCCAGGACGCCGATGTCCAGCAGCGGGCGCGGACCTATATCACCCGCACCCTGGAGCAGGTGGAAAACGAGGTCGGCCATAACATCATCAACTATGCCAAGTGGGGCGAGGCCTACAAGCACCTGCACCTGAAGGTCGATCGCTTCTGGGCCAACGAGGAGCGTAACGTTGGCGACATTCCCTATGAGCTCTATGGCTACAACGGCGTCTTCGTGCTGGATCCCCAGGACCGTACCGTCTATGCCGTGATCGACGGCCAGCCAACGGAGCGCACGGCCGCGCAATGGCTGGAAGGGGATCTCACTGCCCTGCTGGCGGCGACTCGCAAGCGACCTGGAGAAACCGAAAGCCTGGTGCGGATCCTGAGCGTCGGCGGCGTCCCTGCGCTGGTCGCCGCCGCCACCATCACGCCGGGCGCGAGCTATGGCGTCACGCCGGGCGCCGGCGTGCCCTCGGTGATGCTGTTCGTCAATGTGCTCGACCCCGCGACCCTGGCTCATCTCAGCGACACCTACGGGCTGCCGACGCTGCAGGCCTCCCGGCTGCCTCTGCCCGATCATGAATCCCTGCGCCCGCTGGATTCACCGCTGTTGCTCAACTGGCAACCCCCACGGCCCGGCGCCCAGTTGCTGCGCCGGACGCTACCGGTGTTCCTGGCCGGGGTGCTGTTGCTCGGCCTGGTGCTGGCGCTGCTGATCCGCCATGCGCTGAATTCGGCCCGGCAGCTCGACCAACAGTTCGATGCCCTGGTCGCCAGCCAGACGGAGCTGAGTCGCAGCGAACGCCGCTTTCGCGAGCTCGCCGAGGCAGCCTCCGACTGGCTCTGGGAAAGCGATGCCGAAGGCCGCATCGCCTATCTGTCCGAACGCTTCGCCCGCATCACCGGGTATGCGCCTGGCAGCTGGCTCGGTCGGCCGCTCGCGGAACTGTTCAGCACCGAGACGACCAGCCTGGCTGACTGGCTCCTGGACAACGCTCGACACCTCGACGAGCGTCAGGTGCTGCGCTGTCATTATCGTGACCGTCTCGGCCATTCCCGGGTCTGCGAAATCACCGCCCGCCCCTTGCCCAAGGGTGCGGGTTTTCGTGGAACCGCCAGTGACATCACCGCCGCGGTCAACGCCCAGGCCGAAATCGAGCATCTGTCGCAACACGACAGCCTGACCGGGCTGGCCAACCGGTTGCAGTTGCAGCACTATTTGGCCGCTCAACTGGCGCAACCTAGCACGCCGCTCACCCTGCTCAGTCTGGACCTGGATCGCTTCAAACCGATCAACGACAGCCTCGGCCACGCCGCCGGTGATCGGGTGCTGCAGGAAATCGCCCGTCGTCTGCAAGCCAGCCTGAGGCCCGGCGGCCTGGTGGCGCGGCTGGGCGGCGATGAATTCATCGTGGTGCTGCTCGGTCACCTGGATGCCACGACGGTCGACCAGATCTGTGCCCGGCTGGTAACCGCCATCGCCCGGCCGATCCTGCTGGAAGAGCAGACCGTCAGCGTCGGGACCAGCATCGGCATCGCCCAGGCGCCGGGCCAGGCCGACCAGGTCGAGGAATTGCTGCGGCTGGCCGACATCGCGCTCTACCAGGCCAAGGCCGCGGGCCGCAACGGCTGGTGCTTTCATGCGCCGGCCATGGACGCCGAGCTCAGCCAGCGTCGTGACCTGGAACAGGAACTGCGCCAGGCGCTGGCGCGTGACCAGTTGCGCCTGAGCTACCTGCCCCGCCGGAGCGTCGCCGATGGCGCCCTGTGCGGCGTTGAGGCCCAGGGGCAGTGGGCCCACCCGGTACGCGGACTGTTGCCCCCGGACGCCTTTTTGCCCCTGGCCGAAGAGCTCGGCCTTGGCGCTTCCCTGGGGCTCTGGCTGCTGGAGGGCGCCTGTCGCAGCGCGGCTACCTGGCCCCTGCCGCTGAAGCTGGTGGTCAGTCTGTCGCCACGCCAATTCGCCGCTGCCGGGGAGCTGCTGGAAGCGGTCACCCAGACCGTGCAGGCGACTGGCTTGGCAGCGGAACGGCTGGAGCTGCAGCTTCCGGACACGCTGCTACATGCCGACTGTGATCAGCAACTGGCCCACCTTCAGGCGCTCAAGGCGCTGGGGGTGCGTATGAGCCTGGCCGACTTCGGCAGGGGTCTCACCGCCTTCGAGGCACTGCGCCAGCCGTGGCTGGACGGCATCAGCCTCGATAGCCGCGTGATCACCCACCTGGAACGTCAGCACGCCGACGCGGCTATCGCACAAGCCCTGATCGGCCTCGGACGAACCTTGGGCCTCAAGGTGGCGGCGACGGACGTCGAGACGCCAGGCCAGTTGCATTGGCTGCAGGCGCAGCACTGCGATGAAGTCCAGGGCGCGCTGGTCGGCCACGCCCTGTCTGCCAGCGAGCTGACGGCGCTGCTGGACAGGGAGCTACGGGCTGGTTGACCGTCTAGAGGCGCTCCAGCCACCCCAGATCGCCACCGCGGGCCGGCACCGGATAGCAGCCATAGGGCGCGTAGCCGTGGGTGCAGACCGGATCGGCGCGCAAGGCGGGTTCGCCCACCGGTTGCGCGCGCCAGCCTTCCAGCAGGGCCACGGCGGCCAGGGCCAGCAGCAGGGTGATGAACAGTGCGGAGCGAAGGGTTCTTGTCAGGCGCATGGTGATCTCCCGCGGGGCGATTGCCAGGCTCGGGCGGATAGCGTCCCGCTCCTTGAGTATCGTCCCGTCCGAGGGTTTTCGCCTGCCTGGACCAGCACCTATCGCGCAACACTGCACTGCCGGGGGTGCAACAGTCAGTCGCAGTAGGCGCGGTGATCACCCGGACAGGGCTGCGCCGTTGTCCAGGCTACGCGAATAGCGCCGTGCAGCGCCGTACCGCCCCCTATCTCTCCGGGAGAGGGTTGGGGTGAGAGCCAAGCCGCCTCAGGCGATCTCCACCCGCTCCCCATTCAACCGTACCGCCCAGGTGGGCAGCGCCTGCTCGGGATACTCCAGGCAGCCGCCATCCGCCAGGCGGAAATGCTGCTTGTACAGTGGCGAGGCGATCACCAGATCCTGGCCCAGCTGGCCGACGATGCCACGGCCGATGACGTTGGCACCGGACTTGGGATCGCGGTTGCCCACGGCAAAGACCTTCTGCTCGGTATCGGGCAGGTAGAACAGCGCCACCTGCTCGCCCTCGTGCAGGGCCACCACGCCGGACTGGGGTACCAGGTCGGCCAGGCTGCACAGGGGTTGCCAGGTGGGTTGCAGGGCGCGGGCGGTATTGGTCTGGGTCATGGTCAAGCCTCCTCGGTAACGGCGATGAGCTGAAGTTCGTGGTGACGCGCCGGTCGGCGCTGGCCACGTTCCTTGACGAAGTGAATGTCCGGGTCGTTGCCGCGCTGGTTGACGAAGGTACGGAAGCGTTTGAGCTTGTCGGGGTCGTTCAGGGCGTTGGCCCATTCGCATTCGTAGCGATCCACCACCAGCTGCATCTGAGCTTCCAGCTCAATGCCCAGGCCCAGGCTGTCCTCGATGATCACCTGCTTTAGGTAGTCCAGCCCGCCCTCCAGCGACTCGCGCCACACCGAGGTGCGCTGCAGACGGTCGGCGGTACGGATGTAGAACATCAGCAGCCGGTCGATGTAGCGGATCAGGGTTTCGTCATCCAGGTCGGTGGCGAACAGCTCGGCGTGGCGCGGGCGCATGCCGCCATTGCCGCAGACATAGAGATTCCAGCCGTTCTCGGTGGCGATCACGCCGATGTCCTTGCTTTGCGCCTCGGCGCATTCGCGGGTGCAGCCGCTGACGGCGAACTTGAGCTTGTGCGGCGCGCGCAGGCCCTTGTAGCGGTGCTCGATGTCCAGCGCCATCTTGACGCTGTCCTGCACCCCGTAGCGGCACCAGGTACTGCCCACGCAGCTCTTCACCGTGCGGGTGGACTTGCCGTAGGCATGACCGGTCTCGAAGCCGGCGGCGATCAGTTCGCCCCAGATGTCCGGCAGCTCGTGCAATTGGGCGCCGAAGAGATCGATGCGCTGGCCGCCGGTGATCTTGGTGTAGAGGTCGTATTTCTTCGCCACCTGGCCGATGGCGATCAGGCCTTCCGGGCTGATCTCGCCACCCGGGATGCGTGGCACCACCGAATAGGTGCCGTTCTTCTGCATGTTGGCCATGAAGGTGTCGTTGGTGTCCTGCAGCGGCACCAGGTGCGGAGCTGTGATGGGCGCGTTCCAGCAGGAGGCCAGGACGTTGGCTACCGCCGGCTTGCAGATGTCGCAACCATGCTGGCCGCGGCCGTGGCGCGCCAGCAGCTCGTCGAAACTCTGGATGCCTTCCACCCGCACCAGGTGATAGAGCTCCTGGCGGGTATGGGCGAAGTGTTCGCAGAGACTCTTGTCGACCTCGACGCCCCGGGCGACCAGCTCGTGCTCGAACACCTGCTTGACCAGCGCCGCGCAGCCGCCGCAACCGGTGGCGGCCTTGGTGCAGCTCTTGATGCCGGCGAGATCGGTGCAGCCGGCGTCGATGGCGGCGCAGACCGCGCCCTTGGTGACGTTGTGGCAGGAGCAGAGAGTGGCGGTGGCCGGCAAGGCATCGGCGCCCAGGGTCGGGGCGCCCTCGCCCACCGGCATGATCAGGCTGGCCGGATCCTGGGGCAGCGGGATGCCGTTCTGGGCGTATTGCAGCAGGGTATCGTAGTAGCTGTTGTCGCCCACCAGCACGGCGCCGAGGACGTGCTTGCCATCGGCAGAGACCACCAGGCGCCGGTAGCTGGCGCTGGCTTCGTCGATGTAGCGATAGCTGCGCGCGCCGGGGGTGGCGCCGTGGGCATCACCGATGGAACCCACGTCCACGCCCAGCAGCTTGAGCTTGGTGGACATGTCGGCGCCGGTGAAGGGCGTGGCCTGGCCATGGCAGAGGGTGGCGGCCACCAGGCGCGCCATCTGGTAGCCCGGCGCGACCAGGCCGAAGACGCTGCCATTCCAGGCGGCGCACTCGCCGATGGCGTGGATGAAGGGGTCGCTGGTCTGGCAGCCGTTGTCCACCGCCACCCCGCCGCGGGGGCCGAGTTCCAGGCCGCAGCTGCGGGCCAGGGCGTCCTGGGGCCGGATGCCGGCGGAAAACAGGATCAGGTCGGTCTCGAGGAAATCCTCGCCGGCGAAGTTCATGCGGTAGCGGTACTCGCTGCCGGCGGTGATGTTCTGGGTAGCCTTGGACAGATGCACGCCCACGCCCAAGTCCTCGATACGCTGCTTGAGCGCGGCGCCACCGAGATCGTCCAGCTGCACCGGCATCAGCCGTGGGGCGAATTCCACCACATGGGCTTCCAGGCCCAGGGACTTCAGGGCATTGGCCGCCTCTAGCCCTAGCAGGCCGCCGCCCACCACCACGCCGCGGCGCGCCCTGGCAGCGGCCAGGCGGATGGTGTCCAGGTCGTCCAGGGTGCGATAAACCAGGCGCGAGTCACCCTCGGCGCCCTCGATGGGTGGCACGAAGGGATAGGAACCGGTGGCCAGCACCAGGCGGTCGTAGCCAAAGGCGCCTTCAGAAGTCAGCACCTCACGCTGTTCGCGGTCGATGGCGGTCACCGCGCAGCCCAAGTGCAGCACCAGGCCGGGCACGGCATAGAGGCCGGCTTCACTCATGGCCAGGGATTCAGCGTCACGACCGGCGAAGTACTCGGAGAGGTGTACCCGATCATAGGCGCGCTGACGTTCTTCGCCGAAGACGTGGATCTCGTAGTGGTCCAGGGCGCCGGCCGCCAGCAGCTGCTCGACGAGGTGATGGCCGACCATGCCGTTGCCGACGACGATCAGGCGTTCTTTGCGGGTCACGATGCTGTTCATGGAGGCTATCCCCCGGCCGAGGCCAATCAGGTTGAGTCGCGGCAAATAAAAAGGCGCCTGAAACCTTGCGGTCTCAGGCGCCTTTGCCTGTTCTGGTAGGGAGGAGCGCCAGGCGCTGCTCCGTGCCCGTCGCCTGCAGTGGCTGTCGATCGCCGTTGATCGACCGGGCGACCCGAATGGACGGGTCTGCCAAGGCTTTTGCATCGGCTGTGCCAGTTTCGCCTGATGGCCTATATATCCGCAGCTGGCGCGGCCTGTAGCCGGCAAAGGGGACTGCCGCCCACGTTCCGGATGCGTGCCAGCCGGAACCACAACGGTGCAGGGCAAGGCCTGCCTGCCCCGTCACGGCGCACCTCGACCGAGAGGGAAGCGACCTCGATCAGCGCCGCTGGCACCCCGCCAGACCAGCAGTGATGCGCTCCCCGAGCACGCCGGACCAAGCTGGCGCGAGCCTTGCTAAATCCCTGGCCTGAAGCGGTCAACGCCGATCGCTTCCTTTCACGACAAAGGCGCCGTGTTCGCCTCCCTCCGGGGAGCGCGACCGGCGCCTTTTCGCTTTCTGGTTTTCGAAGGATCCTTGCCATGGCCACTACCCACATCAAGAGCGTCTGCCCCTACTGCGGCGTCGGCTGCGGGATCGTCATGCAGGTGGAAGACGGCCGGGTCATCAAGGTCAGCGGCGATCGCGACCACCCCGCCAATCGCGGCCGCCTCTGCACCAAGGGCAGCACCAGCCACCAGGCGCTGGTGGACAGCGGGCGCATGGGGCAGGCCTATGTCCGCCACGACCGCTCCCACCAACCGGTGCAGACCGAGCTGGACCAGGCCATCGCTGCCACCGCCGAACGGCTGCGCGCCATCCTCGACCGCGACGGACCGGACGCCATCGCCTTCTATGTGTCCGGGCAGATGTCGCTGGAGGCCCAGTACCTGGTGAGCAAGCTGGCCCGGGGCTTCATCGGCACCAACCAGCTCGAATCCAACTCCCGGCTGTGCATGGCCAGTGCTGGCACCGGCTACAAGCTGTCCCTTGGCGCCGACGGTCCGCCCGGCTCCTACGACGACCTCGACCGCGCCGACCTCTTCCTCGTCAGCGGCGCCAACATGGCCGACTGTCATCCCATCCTCTTCCTGCGCCTGCTGGATCGGGTCAAGCGCGGCGCCAAGCTGATCGTGATAGATCCGCGGCGCACCGCCACCGCCGAGAAGGCCGATCTCTTCCTGCAACTGCGCCCCGGCAGCGACCTGCTGCTGCTCAATGGCCTGCTGCACCTGCTGCACGCCGAGGGCCATCTGGACGAAGCCTTTATCGCCGCCCATACCGAAGGTTGGGCAGCCATGCCCGATTTTCTCGCCGACTACACGCCGGCGCTTGTCGCTGCGGGCACGGGCTTGGCCGAGGCGGACATCCGCACCGCCGCACGTTGGATCGGCGAGGCCGGCGAATGGACCAGTCTCTGGACCATGGGCCTGAATCAGAGCACCCACGGCACCTGGAGCACCAACGCCCTGTGCAACCTGCATCTGGCCACCGGCAAGATCTGCCGCCCTGGCAGCGGCCCCTTCTCCCTCACCGGCCAGCCCAACGCCATGGGCGGGCGCGAGATGGGCTACATGGGCCCCGGCCTGCCCGGCCAGCGCAGCCTGCTGTCGGCTACCGACCGCACCTTCGTCGAGCGCGCCTGGGGCATCCCCGAAGGCACCCTGCACACCCGCCTGGGCCAGGGCACCGTCGCCCTGTTCGATGACCTGGCCGCCGGTAAGGTGAAGGCCTGCTGGATCATCTGCACCAACCCGGTGGCCAGCGTGGCCAATCGCGAGACGGTCGTCCGCGGTCTGCAGGCCGCCGAGCTGGTGATCACCCAGGACGCCTTTCTCGACACCGAGACCAACCCGTACGCCGACATCCTGCTGCCCGGCGCGCTCTGGGCCGAGGCCGACGGGGTGATGATCAACTCCGAGCGTAACCTGACCCTGGCGCCCCAGGCTGTCACCCCGCCCGGCGAGGCCCGCGCCGACTGGCGGATCATCGCCGACGTGGCCTGCGCCCTGGGCTATGGCGAACACTTCAGCTACGCCTCGGCCGCCGAGGTGTTCGACGAGATCCGGCAATTCCACAACCCCCAGACCGGCTACGACATTCGCGGCGCCAGTCATGCGCGGCTGCGCGAGACGCCGCTGCAATGGCCCTGCCCCAGCGCAGAGAGCGATCCGCGCCAGCCGATCCGCTATCGCAACGATGGCCGCAGCCAGACCCTGCGCCTGGACGAAACCGGCGAACCGACCGCCCTCAACTTCGCCACCCCGAGCGGCAAGGCGCAATTCTTCGCCCGCCCGCACCTGGAGCCGGCGGAACTGCCCGATGCCGACTACCCCTTCGTGCTCAATACCGGCCGCCTGCAGCACCAGTGGCACACCCTGACCAAGACCGGCAAGATCGCCGCCCTCAACCGCCTCAACCCCGCCCCGTTCATCGAGGTACATCCCCAGGATGCCGAGGCCCTGGGCCTGGCGGACGGCGACCGCCTGGAAATCACCTCCCGTCGTGGCCGTGCCGTGTTGCCGGTGACCCTTAGCGACCGGGTCCAGCCCGGCAACTGCTTCGCGCCCTTTCACTGGGCCGACGTCCAGGGCAGCGACCTGGCCATCAATGCCGTCACCAGCGACGCCGTCGATCCGCTCTCGCTGCAACCGGAACTCAAGGTCTGCGCCGTGCGCCTGTCTCGCGTCGCCACGATTCCCCACCGCCAGCTGCCGGCCGACGAGCCTGTCATGGAGAGCACCCACCAGCCCGCCCTGGTGCGCCTGGCCGAGCTCACCGGGGTCGCGACCGCCGTACGGCCCCAGCTCAGCGCGGCCGAGCGCACCTACCTGGCCGGCTTCATGGACGGCCTGCGCGACGGTGTTGCCCAGGGCGTACCCTGCCTGCCGGCCCAGGCGCCGCTGGCCGCCGACACCCGGCTCTGGCTCGACGGCCTGCTCGCCGGCTTGTTCAGCCGCCTACCGGAAAGCCAGGCCGCCGGCCTGGCCATGGCCCCCACCGCGCCGGCCGATCTGGTAGTGCTCTGGGCGTCCCAGACCGGCAACGCCGAAGCCCTGGCCGAGCGCTGCGTCGCCCGCCTGTGCCAGGCCGGTCTCAGCGTGGAGCTGCACGACATGGCCGCCTATGCCGTGGAACGCCTGACCGGTGCCCGCCGCCTCTTGCTGGTCAGCAGCACCTTTGGCGACGGCGAGGCGCCTGACAACGGCCAGGCCTTCTGGCAGGGCCTCAGTCGCCTCGACGCCTCCCTGGCCGAACTGGACTACGCCGTGCTGGCCCTGGGCGACTCCACCTACGAGCAATTCTGCGGCCACGGCCAGCGCCTCGACACCCGCCTGGCCGAGCTCGGCGCCCGCCGCCTGTGCTCGCGCCTGGACTGCGACGCCGATGGTCTCGACGGCGCCGATGCCTGGCTGGCCAGGCTGCAAGAGCAACTGGCGCCCCATACCACCAGCGTGTCCGTCACCGCCCCGACCACGCCCAATCGCCCGGTGCCAGTCCCGGCGCGGCTGGTCATCAACCGCAGACTCAACAGCGCCGGATCCAACAAGGAGGTGCGGCTGTTCGGGTTCGAATCCGATCAGCCCCTGGCCTACGAGGCCGGCGACGCCTTGAGCGTGAGGGCGCGCAACTGCCCGGAGCTGGTCGAGGAGATCCTCACCCTCGCCGGTCTGGACGGCGAACAGCCGGTCGCCGTGCCAAAAGTCGGGGAGTTGTCACTGCGTCAGGCCCTGGGCGAGCACTACGAGATCGCCCGCCCCAACCCCGAGACCCTGGCGCTGATCGCCGAGCGCAGCGGCAGTGACGATTGCCGCGCCCTGCTGAACGACCGCGACGAATTCAAGCGCTGGCTCTGGGCCCGGCAACTGGCCGATGTGCTGGCCCGCTTTCCCGCCCGCCACGACGCCCGCGAGTTGCTCGGCAGCCTCAAGCGCCTGCAACCGCGGCTCTACTCCATCGCCTCCAGCCCCCTGGCCCATGCCGGCCAGGTACACCTCACCGTCTCGGCGGTGC
Organism: Pseudomonas sp. JBR1; assembly: GCF_028198185.1. Taxonomy (NCBI): domain Bacteria; kingdom Pseudomonadati; phylum Pseudomonadota; class Gammaproteobacteria; order Pseudomonadales; family Pseudomonadaceae; genus Pseudomonas; species Pseudomonas sp. JBR1. The sequence goes on along the minus strand of NZ_CP116340.1, from coordinate 4,756,269 downwards.
GCTACGGCCGGCGCAAGGGTGTGGCGTCCACCTTTCTCGCCGACCGCCTAGGCGAGGCCGCCACCGAGGTCCATATCCAACCCTCGCGCCACTTCCGCCTGCCTGACCAGGGCGACGTCCCGCTGATCATGATCGGCCCCGGCACCGGCATCGCCCCCTTCCGCGGCTTTCTCCACGAGCGCCGCGCCCGGGGCGACCAGGGGCGCAACTGGCTGTTCTTTGGCGAACAGCACGCCGCCCACGACTTCTACTACCGCGACGAGCTGGAAGCCTTCCAGCGTGATGGCCTGCTGAGCGAACTCAGCCTGGCCTTCTCCCGCGACCAGGCCGAGAAGGTCTATGTGCAGGATCGGCTGCGCGAACGCGGCGCCGAAGTCTGGCGCTGGCTGCAGGACGGCGCCCGCGTCTATGTCTGCGGCGACGCCAGCCGCATGGCCCGGGACGTCGACCTGGCCCTGCGCCAGGTGGTGGCCACCCATGGCCACCTCAGCGACGAGGCCGCCAGCGAGTACCTGCGCGGGATGAGCGAACAGAAGCGCTATCTGAAGGACGTCTACTAGCGCCGCCGGCTACAGCACCGCGCGCACCAGGCGGGTGAAGGCCTCGATGGCCTCGTGCTCGCCCAGTGCCCCGCGCACCACGGCTGCGGCCAGGGCCTCGCCAGCGCCGACCAGACCGATGCAGGACACCTGCAACTCCGCGGCGGGTCTTTTGCTGTGCGGCGTGAGCACCGCCGCCACCATCTGGGTGCCATGTTCCAGCAGTTCCTGGTACACCGCCGTCTTTTCCTCGCTTCCCGCCAGGGCCGCTGCCAGCACGCCGACCTCGCCCTGCATGTCGGTCACGCAACGGATGTAACCCTCTGCCAGCGCCGCGGTGGCCTCTTCGGCGCTCTGCTGACGGGCGACCAGGGTCTGGCGGAAGGCATCCATCTGCGCCAGATCCAACCAGCGATAGAGCTCGATGAGCAGCCCCGAGCGGGTACCGAAGTGCTCGTAAACCACCGGCTTGGATACTCCGGCCCGCACGGCCAGATGGCCGAGCGTCAAGCGATCCGCCCCCTCTTCCCGTGCGATGAACCGCGCCGTCTCCAGCAACTGCTGCCGCCGCGCGGCCTTCGAGAGGCGTCGTCCAGAGCTGTCCGAGCCTGACTTTTCCACCTTGGATCGTTCTGCCATTCGTCAAATCACCTTGCAAACCTACTAAAGGTAGGTTAATCCTGAATACAACCTACTATTGGTAGGTTATCGGCAAAAAATGTCTTCAGCCAGACCTGCCGTGGTGGTTGCGGAACAGGTCACTGAATCCTCCACATCAGAATTATCGCCGACGATGGATCCCATCATTTCGCTATCGAGGACCGGATCATGACACTGCAACCCGTACTTTTCGCTGGTGGCTCAGGCACGGTAGGCCGCCAGGCCGTCCAGTGGTTTCGCAAGCGCCACCCCGACCGGCCTCTGCTGGTGGGCGGTCGCACACTTGGCACTGCCCAGGCCGTGGCCCGGATCGCGGGCAATGCCCAGGCAGTCATCCTCGATCTCGACCGGCCAGGACTTGGTCTGGACGAGACACTCTCCCCCGGGGCCATGATCATGCTCGCGCCGGACCAGGCGCTGCACGGCCTGCGCCTCGCCCAGACCTTGGGCATCCCCTACTTGAATGCCAACACCGGCGTCACCGAACTGGGGCTGGAGGTCGCGCAGTTCATGCACCGCCCTGCTGCCAACGCTCTGGTGCTGTCCAGCCACTGGGCCTCCGGAGCCGCTCTGGCGCTCGCGCTCGACCAGGCAAGCGGCCTGGCGCGGGTCGCCGCTATCAAGATCGACGTCCTGCTCGACGAAGAGGATCCAGCCGGTCCGCTGGCCTGGGAAGACATGGAGCGTGTCCACAGCGCCGCCCCTGCCGCGCTGGTGTTCCACAACGGTCGACGTCACTGGCTGACCGGCGCAGCGATCCAGGGAGAGATCACCGCGCTGGACGGTCGCCGGTTGCCTGCTACCGCCTTCGGCTCCATCGACCTGCTGAGCCTCTATTCTGCCACCGGGGCCGGAGATATCCGCTTCGACCTGGCCACGGGCAAGTCCTCCAGTCGCCGCCGAGGAGCGGAAACGGCCGCCGAGATCGTGGTGACCGTCACCGGCGAAGCGGCGGGCCGGTGGACCACCCGGCATGCCGTGCTGGAATTCCGCCACGGCCAGTCGTCGCTCACGGCTCTGGGCCTGGTGCTGTCGCTGGAGCGAGTGTTGGGACTGGAGACTGGCACCCCGCTACCTGCGGGCCTCTACATGCCTGAGTTGCTCTGGGAGGCCAAGTGGTTTCTGCAGGAGTTGCAACGGGAGGGCGGGGTGATCCATCAGCAGGCGGATGGTCACTGACGGCGGGAAATGGCGGAAGGCAGTGGGAGTCGAACCCACCCGGGAACGGCTGCCGTCCCCAACCGGGTTTGAAGCCCGGCCACGCCACCGGGCGTGATTGCCTTCCTCTGCTGCGCTAACCCTCGGCCGCGCGGGCCCAGGCGCTGTCCGGGCGAACCCGGCGCTCGTCGCCGAAGCGACGGGTGAAACCGATGCGATCCAGGCATTCGAGGATCTGGATGCTGCGCTTACGGCCGATGCCGAGGGCATCGCGGAAGGCCGCGGCGCGAATGATCCCTGCTTCGCGCTCCAGGCGCAATGCCTCGCCGGCCGCGGCTTCCAGGCTCGCCTGGGGATAGAAGAGATCCTTGACCACCTGAGTCAGTTCCCCCAGCCGAGCCAGTTTGCGCAGCAGCAGCCGTACCTCGGCCTCGGGCTGACCCAGGTGCTTGGCCAGGTCCCGCGTCCAGGGCGGATCGAAACGCTGGGCCTCCAGCAGCGGCCAGAGCCGGGCCTTGAGCCCCTCCTCCGCCTCGGTGAGGCGTACCCGATGATCGGGCAGGTGCAGCCAGGGGCCGCTGCTCTGCAGTCGCCCTTCGGCCAGTGCCGTCTCCAGCAGGGCCAGATAGACGGGCCGTTCCAGCGCCGGTGCAGCGATGCGGCGCAGGCGATCCCGATCGGGGCCCAGCTCGTCGGGTTGTTCCTGGTGAAAGGTGGCGAGCGCCTCGCTCAGGCGCTCCAGCGCTGCCTGCCACAGAGAAGCCTGGAACAGCCGCGGGCCGACGCGCGTTTCCACCCTCAGGGTGTCGGTTGGCAATCGCCAGTCGCCTTCGGGCCGATTGAACTGGCGCGCCAGCAATCGCGGATCGAGACCGCCGTCGGCCTGGGCCAGGAGCTCGGGCAAGGCCTCCTCCAGACCGCCCTGGCGCAGTGCCTGGAGTTGTGCCAGGCGCTGCGGCGTGCGGCGATGCCGCGCCGGGGCGAAGGGATCGAGTAGCCGGGCGCCGCCCAGGGTGCGTTGGGCGGACTGGTCGCGCAGCACCAGGCGATCGCCATGCACGCCGTGCAGCGGGGCATTGAGCACCAGCTGTGCCAGGGCCGTGGCGCCGGGTGCCAGGCTGTCGCCTTCCAGCAGGGCCACCCGGCCGGTGAGATCCTGGGCACCCAGGTGCACGTGCACCGGCGTCCAGTGCGCCAGGTTGCGCGTCTCGCCGGGCAGCAGCCGGAGCTCCACATCGATCCGGGTGGTGGGCGCATGCAGCGCCTCGGCCACCAGCCAGTCACCGCGGGCGATGCTGTCGGTGCTCAGCCGCTCACCGGCGAGATTGAGGGAAACTCGTTGACCGGCCCGGGCGGTCTCGCCCGCGCGATTCTGGGCATGCAGACCGCGCACCCGCAGGCGTTGCCCGCGTGGGGTGAGCAGGAGTTCGTCGCCCACCGCGACCTGACCGGCAAAGGCAGTGCCGGTAACCACTACCCCGGCACCGGCGACGCTGAACACCCGATCCACCGCCAGGCGGAAGCTGCCCCGGGCATTGCGCTCACGCACCTCGCCCAGGGCCTTCAGCAAGGCGGCGCGCAATGCGGGGATGCCTGCGCCGCTGGGACTGGCCACCGGATACAGCGGCGCGCCGGCGAAGGGCCCGGCAGCCAACAGCACACCGACTTCCTGGCGCACCTCCGCCAGACGCTCGGCGTCCACCCGGTCAACCTTGGTCAGGGCCACCAGCAGCCGGGGAATGCCAAGCAATTCGAGGATCGCCAGGTGCTCGCGGGTCTGGGGCATGACGCCATCATCGGCGGCCACCACCAGCAAGGCCAGGTCCAGGCCGCTGGCACCGGCCAGCATGTTGTGCACGAAGCGCTCGTGGCCGGGTACGTCGATGAAGCCGGTGAGCCCGCCGTCACCCAGGTCGGCGTAGACATAGCCCAGGTCGATGGTGATGCCCCGGGCCTGCTCTTCGCGCCGCCGATCACCGGCGATCCCGGTGAGGGCCTGGATCAGCGCGGTCTTGCCATGGTCGATGTGGCCGGCGGTACCGATGATCATGAGGGCTGCATCAGGCGGGAAAACAGGGACGTCATGGAGACTCCGGACGGCGGTCGGACCCCCAGGGTAGCGTCGGCTGGCGGTATCGCCTAGCCGTGACGCTCGCGCAAGAAGGCCACGAAAGCCCGCAGCGGGGCCGGCAGCTGGCGGCGATCCGCGTAGTAGAGCCGCGGACCGGGAAAGACGCTGGACCAGTCTGCCAGCACCTCGACCAGGCGGCCGTCGGCCAGGGGTTCGGCCAGGTAGTCGGCGAAGGAATAGATCAGGCCGACACCGTCGAGGGCGGCCTGCAATTCCAGATCGAGTGTCGAGGCCAGCAGGCGACTGCCCGGCGCGACATTGATGACCTCGCTGCCGCGCTCGAAGCTCCACTGCGCCACCAGGCCGCTGGCGAAGCGATGGCCGATGCAGGAATGCCTGACCAGGTCAGTGGGATGCACAGGTACGCCATGCTGTTCCAAGTAGGCGGGCGTGGCCGCCACGGCAAATCTCTGGGTGGCCGGGCCCAGCCGCACGCTGATCATGTCGCCTTCCAGATGCTCGTCGTAGCGCACGCCGGCATCGAAGCCTGCGGCGAGCACGTCGATCAATCGATCCTCGGCCACCACCTCCAGGCGAATGCCGGGATGCCTGGCCAGGAAGGGCCCGATCAGCGGGGGCAACAGCACCCGGGCGACGATGGTGGGCACGTTGAGTCTCAGACTACCGACCGGGCTCTCGCCCTCGGCATTGATGGCGTCCAGCGCGCCGCGTACCTCGCGCAGCGCCGGGGTCAGGCGCTCCAGCAGGCGCTGGCCGGCATCGGTGGGGGTCACGCTGCGAGTGGTGCGATGCAGCAACCGGACATCCAGCTCCCGCTCCAGCCGGCGCACGGCATCGCTCAGGGAAGACGCCGCCACACCGCGCACATAGGCGGCGCCGCGAAAGCTGCGCGCCTCGGCCACGGCGGCGAAGGCTGCCAGGTCATCCAGATTCATTGGCACCTCCATTGTACGGCTGAGCGAACAGGTCGTTGTGTCCAGCCCGGATTATCGCACAGCGCCTTGGAGGCTAGAGTGCAGCCTCATCCACCTGACGAGGAATCCCTCATGCAACAGCGTCGCTTGGGCCAGCAGGGCCCCCTGGTATCCACGCTCGGTCTGGGCTGCATGGGCATGTCCGACCTCTATGGCGCCGCCGACCGTGGCGAAGCCATCGCCACCGTTCAGGCCGCCCTCGAACGCGGCGTCACCCTGTTCGATACCGGTGACTTCTATGGCATGGGCCACAACGAGCTGCTCCTGGGCGACGCCCTGCGCGGTCGGCGGGATGAGGCCCTGATCAGCGTCAAGTTCGGCGCCCTGCGCGGTCCGGGTGGCGAATGGCTGGGCTACGACACCCGCCCCGTGGCGATCAAGAATTTCGTCGCCTATAGCCTCAAGCGGCTGGGTGTGGACCATATCGACATCTATCGCCCGGCGCGGCTGGATCGCCAGGTGCCCATCGAGGACACCATGGGCGCCCTCGCCGAGCTGGTGCAGGTCGGCTACATCCGCCACATCGGCCTTTCCGAAGTGGGGGCGGATACCCTGCGGCGGGCGACAGCGGTGCATCCGGTCTGCGACCTGCAGATCGAGTATTCGCTGGTCTCGCGCGGTATCGAGGCAGAGATCCTGCCGACCTGCCGCGAACTGGGCATCGGCATCACCGCCTATGGCGTGCTCTCCCGTGGCCTGCTCAGCGGCTACTGGCGCCAGCCCTCCGGCAGCGGCGACTTCCGCGCCCACAGTCCGCGCTTCCAGCCGGGCAACGTGGAGCGCAACCTGGCGCTGGTGGAAGGCCTGAAGCAGTTCGCCGAACGCCGGGGCACCACCCCTGCCCGGCTGGCGGTGGCCTGGGTCGCCGCCCAGGGTGAGGATATCCTGCCCCTGGTCGGCGCCCGGCGGCGCGATCAGCTGGACGAATCCCTGGGCGCACTGGACATCACGCTCAGCGCCGCGGACCGCGTCGAACTGGAACGACTGCTGCCACCGGAGGCGGTCGCTGGCGATCGCTATGGCGAACACCAGCTGCGCGATCTCGACAGCGAAGCTTGATTCTCACCGTCGACCAAAGGCCCGCCTTGCGCGGGCCTTTGCGTTTCAGTCCGCGGAACGCTCGGCCGGACGCTCCTGCATCAGTACCCAGGGCGCGACCACCACCGCCCACAGGGCCACCGCCGGGGCTTCCAGCCGCCGCCGTGCCCGGTCTTCGTCGACCTTGGCCAGCTGACCCTGCTGCAGCCATTGCCCCACGCGACCGGCATCGTCCTGGGTCACGGCGATGGCCGCCTCGATCAGGTCCAGTTCGGGCGCCACTTCCAGCAGCACGCCCCGCGCAAAATGCGGTTGCAATTCTTCCCAGCCGATGGCGGCGGTCTGCCCGAGCAGGGTGGCGTAGAGCGTTGCGTGATCGGTCATGGTGCGGGCCTCGCGAAAAGGGCGGATTCTACCGGCGCCCTTCCCACTTGCCGAGCGCCCGGACGCGCGGTCGACAAGTCCGACAAGTTGTCGTCGCCAGCTTTCCAAGACGAACAGACGGTGATTAAACTGCGCAGCGCGTCATAAAGAACAAAATCGGCACATTTTCGCTTCCAACTGCCTCATTAATAAAAGCATTCCGAGTGGAGCACTCATGAAAAAGGCATCTCTGCGTTTCTCCCGTCTGATCGCGGCCCTGGCACTCGCCGGCATGGCCAGCCACACCCTGGCGGCCGATACCCTGAAGATCGGTCTGGCCGGTCCCAAGACCGGTCCGGTCGCCCAGTACGGTGACATGGAGTTCATTGGTGCCCAGATGGCCATCGAGCAGATCAACAAGGCCGGCGGCGTCAAGGGCAGGCAGCTCGAAGGCGTGATCTACGACGACGCCTGCGATCCCAAGCAAGCCGTGGCCGTGGCCAACAAGATCGTCAACGATGGCATCAAGTTCGTGGTCGGCCACCTGTGCTCCAGCTCGACCCAGCCCGCCTCCGACATCTATGAGGACGAAGGCATCCTGATGGTGACCCCGGCGGCCACCAGCCCCGACCTCACCAACCGCGGCTACAAGCTGATCTTCCGTACCATCGGCCTGGACAACATGCAGGGCCCGACCGCCGGCAAGTTCATCGTCGAGCACGTCAAGCCCAAGGTCGTCGCCGTCATCCATGACAAGCAGCAGTACGGCGAAGGCATCGCCACCGCGGTCAAGCAGACTCTGGACAAGGCCGGCGTCAAGGTCGCCGTGTTCGAAGGCATCAACTCCGGCGACAAGGATTTCTCCTCGCTGATCGCCAAGCTCAAGCAGGCCAACGTCGACTTCGTCTACTACGGCGGCTACCACCCCGAGCTGGGCCTGATCCTGCGTCAGGCGGCCGAGAAGGGCCTGACCGCCAAGTTCATGGGTCCGGAAGGCGTGGGCAACAGCTCCATCTCCGCCATCGCCGGCAAGGCCTCCGAAGGCCTGCTGGTCACCCTGCCGCGCTCCTTCGACCAGGATCCCAAGAACCAGGCCCTGGTCCAGGCGTTCAAGGACAAGAAGCAGGATCCGAGCGGTCCCTTCGTGTTCCCCTCCTATGCCGCCGTGCAGGTCATCGCCCAGGGCATCGAGAAGGCTGGCGACGAGAAGCCCGAGGACGTGGCCAAGGCCCTGCGCAGCAACACCTTCGACACCCCCACCGGTGAGTTGGCGTTCGACGACAAAGGCGACCTGAAGAACTTCGAGTTCGTGGTCTACGAATGGCATGCCGACGGCACCAAGACCGAAGCCAAGTAAGCCCTGCCTGTAACACCGAAGCCCACCGCCAACGGCGGTGGGCTTCGTTTATCCGCCTCCATCCGAGGCCTGGGACCCGCACCAGAAGTGCTCATAGGTCCCCTGGAGACACCCATGCCCGAGTTCTACCACTACCTGCAACAGCTGGTGAACGGCCTCACGGTCGGCAGCACCTATGCCCTGATCGCCATCGGCTACACCATGGTCTACGGCATCATCGGCATGATCAACTTCGCCCATGGCGAGGTGTACATGATCGGCTCCTACGTGGCGTTCATCGCCATCGCGGGCCTCGCCATGCTGGGCATCCACAGCCTGCCCATCGTCATGCTCGCCGCCTTCGCCGCCAGCATCGTCATCGCCAGTGCCTACGGCTACAGCATCGAACGCATCGCCTATCGCCCCCTACGCGGCGGTAACCGGCTGATCCCGCTGATCTCGGCGATCGGCATGTCGATCTTCCTGCAGAACTGGGTGCTGCTGGCCCAGGACTCCAAGGACAAGTCGATCCCCAACCTGCTGCCGGGCAACTTCATCATCGGCACCGACGCCATGAACGGCGTGGTGATCTCCTATGTGCAGGTGCTGATCTTCATCGTCACCCTGCTCACCATGTTCGGCCTGACCTGGTTCATCTCCCGCTCCCGCCTGGGCCGCGCCTGCCGCGCCTGCGCCGAGGACATCAAGATGGCCAACCTGCTGGGCATCAACACCAACGGCATCATTGCCCTGACCTTCGTCATCGGCGCCACCCTGGCCGCCGTGGCCGCGGTGCTGCTGGGCATCCAGTACGGCGTGATCAACCCGAGCCTGGGCTTCCTGGCCGGCATCAAGGCCTTCACCGCGGCGGTGCTCGGCGGTATCGGCAGCATCCCCGGCGCCATGCTCGGCGGCCTGGTACTGGGCGTGGCCGAGGCCTTCGGCGCCGACGTCTTCGGCGACCAGTACAAGGACGTGGTGGCTTTCAGCCTGCTGGTGCTGGTGCTGCTGTTCCGCCCCACCGGCATCCTGGGTCGCCCGGAGGTGGAAAAAGTATGAGTGCCCGTCTGCGAACCGCCTTCTTCAGCGCCCTGCTGGTGCTGGCCGTCGCCTACCCCATCCTCGGCCTCAAGCTGGAGACGGTAGGCGTCAACCTCGAAGTGCACGGCGCCACGCCGCGTACCCTCTGGATCGTGGCCCTGGCCGCGGTGCTGATGTTCGTCTGGCAACTGGTGCGTGATTCGCTCACCGCTGGCTGGCGTAACCGCGGCGGCCTGCAGCTGCCGGCTACCGGCCTGGGCACCAGGCTCACCGAACCCAAGACCCAGCGCTGGGTGATCCTGGGCCTGGTGCTGGTCGCCCTGGTATGGCCCTTCTACGGCTCGCGTGGCGCGGTGGACATCGCCACCCTGATCCTCATCTACGTGATGCTCGGCCTCGGCCTGAACATCGTGGTGGGTCTAGCCGGTCTGCTGGACCTGGGCTACGTCGGCTTCTATGCCGTCGGCGCCTATACCTACGCCATGCTCTCGCACTACTACGGTCTGGGCTTCTGGGTCTGCCTGCCACTGGCGGGGCTGATGGCGGCGCTGTTCGGTTTCGTGCTCGGTTTCCCGGTGCTGCGCCTGCGCGGCGACTACCTGGCCATCGTCACCCTGGGCTTCGGCGAGATCATCCGCATCCTGCTGCGCAACCTCACCCAGTGGACCGGCGGTCCCAACGGCATCAGCGGCATCGACAAGCCGACCCTGTTCGGCCTGACCTTCGAGCGCCGGGCACCCGAGGGCATGACGCCCTTCCACGAGTATTTCGGCATCCCCTACAACTCCGAATACAAGGTAATCTTCCTCTACCTGATCGCCCTGCTGCTGGTGCTGCTGACACTGTTCGTGATCAACCGCCTCCTGCGCATGCCCATCGGTCGCGCCTGGGAGGCCCTGCGCGAAGACGAGATCGCCTGCCGCGCCCTGGGGCTGAACCCTACGCTGATCAAGCTCTCGGCCTTTACCCTGGGCGCCTGCTTCGCCGGATTCGCCGGCAGCTTCTTCGCTGCCCGGCAGGGCCTGGTGTCGCCGGAATCCTTCACCTTCATCGAGTCGGCCATCATCCTGGCCATCGTGGTGCTGGGCGGCATGGGTTCCCAGCTTGGCGTGATCCTCGCGGCCATCGTGATGATCCTGCTGCCGGAGCTGATGCGCGAATTCAGCGAATACCGCATGTTGATGTTCGGCCTGCTGATGGTCGTGATGATGATCTGGCGTCCGCAAGGCCTGCTCCCGATGCAACGCCCGCACCTGGAGTTGCGCAAATGAGCCAAGCCCTTCTCGATGTCTCCGGCCTGTCCATGAGGTTCGGTGGCCTGCTGGCCGTCAACGGCGTCAACATCCGCGTGGAGCAGGGCCAGGTGGTCTCCCTGATTGGTCCCAACGGTGCCGGCAAGACCACGGTGTTCAACTGCCTGACCGGCTTCTACCGGCCCAGCGGCGGTGAGATTCTCCTGCGCGGCGAGGCCATCCAGGGCCTGCCCGGGCACAAGATCGCCCGCAAGGGTGTGGTGCGCACCTTCCAGAACGTCCGCCTGTTCAAGGAAATGACCGCGGTGGAGAACCTGCTGGTCGCCCAGCACCGCCACCTCAACACCGGCTTCCTGGCCGGACTGTTCAAGACCCCGGCCTTTCGCAAGAGCGAAGCCGAGGCCATGGACTATGCGCGCTTCTGGCTGGAGCAGGTCAACCTCACCGAGTTCGCCAACCGCAACGCCGGCAACCTCGCCTATGGCCAGCAGCGGCGCCTGGAAATCGCCCGCTGCATGATGACGCGCCCGCAGATCCTCATGCTCGACGAGCCGGCCGCCGGTCTCAACCCGCGCGAGACCGAGGACCTCAAGGCGCTCATCGCCCTGCTGCGCGCCGAGCACGGCGTGACCGTGCTGCTGATCGAGCACGACATGCATCTGGTGATGAGCATTTCCGACCACATCGTGGTGATCAACCAGGGCACGCCCCTGGCCGACGGGACGCCGGAGCAGATCCGCAACAATCCCGACGTGATCAAGGCCTACCTGGGCGAATCCTGATGGAGACCTCCATGCTGCAGTTCGACAACGTCTCCACCTTCTACGGCAAGATCCAGGCGCTGCATGGCGTCAGCGTGCAGGTGAACCGGGGCGAGATCGTCACCCTGATCGGCGCTAACGGCGCCGGCAAGTCCACCCTGCTGATGACCCTCTGCGGCACGCCGCGCGCCCATGGCGGCAGCATCCGCTACGAAGGCGAGGAACTGGTCGGCCAGGAAACCGCGCAGATCATGCGCAAGGGCATCGCCGTGGTGCCGGAAGGCCGCCGGGTGTTCGCCCGCCTGACCGTGGAAGAGAACCTGGCCATGGGCGGCTTCTTTACCGAGAAGGACGGCTACGACCGTCAGCTGGACAAGGTCCTCGGCCTCTTCCCCCGCCTCAAGGAACGCTATGCCCAGCGCGCCGGCACCATGTCCGGCGGCGAGCAGCAGATGCTCGCCATCGGCCGGGCGATGATGAGCGAGCCGCGCCTGCTGCTGCTCGACGAACCCTCCCTGGGTCTGGCGCCCATCATCATCCAGCAGATCTTCGAGATCATCGAACAGCTGCGTCAGGATGGGGTGACGGTGTTCCTGGTCGAGCAGAACGCCAACCAGGCGCTCAAGCTGGCCGACCGCGGCTACGTGCTGGAGAACGGCCGCATCGTCATGCAGGACAGCGGCGCCGAACTGCTGGCCAACCCGGACGTGCGCAAGGCCTACCTGGGCGGTTGAGTCTTTGGTTCCAATCGCCGCCATGGCCGCGATAGCACGTAGGTTGGGTTGAGACGGCTCCACCGGCGAAGCCCAACGGTGCCTGATCGAGGCAATGGCTTGTTGGGCTTCGCTACGCTCAACCCAACCTACGGCGGATCGACCGTAGGTTGGGTTGAGACAGCTCCACCGTCGAAGCCCAACAGCACCGTAGCGTGGAAAACGGCGCAGCCTTTTCCACTGGGGCTTCCTGGCGAAGGGTGCCCTCACCCAGCCCTCTCCCACAGGGAGAGGGCTATCCCTGCAGGCCTTCAGCTCCATCAGCCCCACTACCCCAAGGCCTCCAACCGCTGCCGACTGCGCTCGAACCAGTCGCTCAAGGCTTCCGCTACGACCCGCGTCCGCTTGGGCAGCCCACCCTGGTAGGGATGTACCAGAAACAGCGGCAGGCTGGGCGTGCGCCACTCCTTGAGCAGCCAGACCAGGGCGCCACTGGCCAACTCCTCGTGCACCATGAACGACGGCAACCGGGCGATGCCGTGCCCCGCCAGCGCCGCCTGCTTGAGCAGGCTGTAGTGGTTGCAGGCCAGGCCAGGGTTCACGTGCACCCGTTCGAGCCCGTGGTCGCGGTGATAGAGCCAGCGCTCACCTTCGGCATAGTGGCTGTTCACCAGGCAGGCGTGCCCGGCGAGATCAGCCGGCGCTGCCGGTATCTCGTGCCGCTGCAAATACCCGGGCGCGGCGCAGGTCAGCTCCTGCATGGCGAACAGCGGCCGCGCCACCAGGCGCTCGTCCGGTTCCACTCGGGCGCGGATGGCCAGGTCGAAGCCGTCCGCCACCAGCTCGCGATAGCCGTTGTCCAGCACCAGCTCCAGCTGAATACCAGGATGCGCCGTGCGACAGGCCAGCAGCACCTCGAAGAAGGTGTAGCCCAGCGAGACCGGCACCGTGAGCCGCACCTGGCCGGTCGCCTCCTCGCGCAGCCGCGCCACGCTCTGCAACGCCCGCTCGCCCTGGCGACGCAGCGCCTGGGCTTCCGGCAACAGTTCACGACCCGCGGCGGTCAGGGTCAGCCGGCGGGTGGTTCGGTGCAGCAGGTCGGTTTCCAGCCGACTCTCCAACGCCCGGATGCGCTTGGACAGCTGTCCCTTGCTACAGCCCAGCCGCTGCGCCGCCGTGGTGAAGCTGCCCACTTCGCAGAGCACGGCAAATGCCACCAGATCCGCCAGCTGTTCCTGCATCGTTTCCTCCTGGAAACACTGGATTGCCTATAGGCCGATTTATCATGCCAATGGATCATCCTAGGCTGGACTCCTCTTCTACAAGGAGTCCAAGCCATGAAAGTCATCCTCGTCGGTGCCAGCGGCACCCTGGGCAGTGCCATCGCCGCACGCCTCGGCAGTCGTCATGAACTGATCCGTGTCGGTCGCCAATCCGGCGATCTGCAGGTCGACATCACCCAGCCGGAGTCCATCCGTACCCTGTTCGCCCAGGTCGGCCGCTTCGATGCCCTGATCAGCGCGGTGGGTTCGGTGACCTTCGCGCCCTTCACCGAGATGACCCCGGAGGCCTTTCAGAAGGGCCTGCAGGACAAGCTCATGGGCCAGGTCAACCTGGTGCTGCTGGGCCAGGCGCAGGCCGCCGATGGCGCCTCCTTCACCCTCACCACCGGCATCCTCAGCGAGCAGCCCATCGCCCAGGGCAGCTCGGCGGCCATGGTCAATGCCGCCCTGGAGGGCTTCGTACGCGGCGCGGCCATTGAGCTGCCGCGGGGTCAGCGTCTCAACGCGGTGAGTCCGACGGTGCTGGAAGAATCGCTGGGGCACTACGGCGATTTCTTCCGCGGCTTCAAGCCAGTACCCGGCGCCGACGTGGCCCTGGCCTACGAACGCAGCGTGGAAGGCAGGGAAACCGGCAAGACTTATCGCGTCTGGTAAGTCCTTGAGCTCCCGGCGTTGTCTGAGTAACGTGTGCCCACCTCAGTCGGGAGTCCCGCGATGCCAGCGCCGCGTTCCATCTTTCCCTTCGCCCTGCTCGGCCTCCTCGGCGGCTGCAGTCTGTTCCAGAGCGACGACACCCCGCGTGCACCGGGCGGCGAGCGCCTGCAGGGCGATCTGCGCTGGAGCGGCGAGCAGCTGCTGTTCCGTCCCTGCCAGGAACAGCGCTTCTTCGACGTCACCGATGCCAACAACACCGCCATCTTGCGCGACGCCCACGAACTGGCCGCCGACAGTGGCGCCGCGTCGCTGTTCGCCGATCTGCGCGGCAAGCTGAAGTCCGGCGGCCGCGACGGTGCCCAGGGCATCTTCGCCGTCACCGATGTCTATCGCGTGCAGTACAGCGGACCTGGCTGCAGCGATCCCAACTTCAAGCGTACCGCCATGAGCGCCAGCGGCCACGGGCCGGACTGGAACGTCCAGGTGAGCAACCAGGGCATGCTGATCAGCACCGCTGGCCATCAGCGCCGCGCCCTTCCCTACCTGCAGGAAGAACTGCCCGGCGGGATGCGCGCCCTGTCCACCGAAGCCAACGGGGAGAAGGTCGAGCTGTGGATCAACCCCCGGCGCTGCGTGGACGGCCGTACCGGCACCGTCCAGTCGCTGCAGGCCGAACTGCGCATCAATGGCCAGACCTGGCAGGGCTGCGCCTCCTATGGCGGCGCCGGAAATCCCACCTAGGATGGGGTTCGCACGTCGCTTAGCGCGATCTCCTTGGCATCTCCCGCTTTACGTTTAGCGTCGCGCCTCTTCACGGGCTAGTCTAGCGGCGGCAAGGTTCTACCCGCTTCGCTCGGTCGCCTTCGGGCACCGTCCGGCGAAGGCACAGGAACGCTCAATCAGCCAGGGTTCAGGCATGTCATCATCTCCAGTGTCCCGCAGCGCACCGCCGCGCCGGCGCGGCCACACCATCATCCTGCGGTTGTTTCCGGCACTGTGCGTACTGCTGCTGGCGCTCATCGGCCTGGGCTGCTACCTGCTGGTCGACAACGCCGTGCGCCAGGATGCCACTGTCGCCCAGCAGACCGAGCGGGCCATTGGCCGTACCTTCACACGCCTCGACGAAGAGGTCGCCCGCAACCTCATCGACTACAGCAAATGGGACGAGGCCTATCTCCGCCTCCACCAGGCGCTGGACAGTGACTGGGCCTTCGCGCAGGGCAACCTCGGCGAGTCGCTGTTCCGGGTCTATGGCTACGAAGGGGTGCTGGTGTTCGACGGCCAGAACCAGCCCCGCTATCGCCTGCTCGATGGCCAGCTCGCCGACCCCGCGACGCCCTGGCTGGCCGGCGACGTCGCCGGTCTACTGGCGGCCGCACGCAGCGCGGATGCCCGCGCTGGCAGCGTCTCCGGGGTCCTGAACGTAGGCGGTACGCCAGCGCTGGTGGCCGCTGCCGCCATCACGCCAAGCGACCATGCCGGCGTCCGCCCCCAGGATCCCCCAGCCTCGGTGCTGGTGTTCGTCAATGTCCTGAGTCCGGCCAAGCTGGCCATGCTAAGCGAAGTCAACGGCCTGCCGCCCCTGGGCATCACCACCGACCCGACCGGCAGCCGCGCCAGCTGGCAACTGCCGGGCTCCCGCTATCAGCTGACCTGGCGCCCGCCGCGTCCGGGGTTGTGGCTCATGCAGCAGACCCTGCCGCTATTCGGCGGTGGCGTCCTGATCCTGCTGCTGGGGCTGATCTGGCTGTTTCGTCAGGCGCTGATCTCGATGCGCCAGCTGGATGCCCAGTACGACGACCTCCTGGCCAGCCGCAGCGAATTGGCCATCGGCGAACGCCGCTTCCGCGATATCGCCGAGGCGACCTCGGACTGGCTATGGGAGGTCGACGCCAATCTGCGTCTGGTCTACGTCTCGGAGCGCTTCGCCGAGGTCACCGGCGAGGCCGCCGAACGTTGGCTGGGGCGCCCGCTCAACGAGCTGCTGACACCCCATGCCGATACCCTGGCGCACTGGCTCGCCAGCCATGAGCACGATCGCAAGCCGCGGCCGCCCCTGGTCTGCCACTACCTGGACGGCAGTGGTCGCGAGCGCACCTGCCGGGTGGCGGCCCGCGCCATTCCCGAGGGTGGCTATCGCGGCACCGTTACGGATCTCACCGACGAGATCGAAGCCCTGGCCCAGGTGCAGCACCTGTCCTGGCACGACCCCCTGACCGGTCTGCCCAATCGCCACCGCCTGCACCAGTTTCTCGCCACCCGCCTGGAGGGTCCGGAACCGTGTCCCCTGGCCCTGATCAGCCTGGATCTGGATCGCTTCAAGACGGTCAACGACGCCCTCGGTCATGCGGCCGGTGACCAGGTCCTGCAGGAAGTGGCGCAGCGCCTGCGGCAGAACGTGACCGCCACCGATCTGGTGGCGCGGCTGGGCGGCGACGAATTCTGCGTGGTGCTCAGCGGCGAACGCGACCCACGCGCCATCGCCGACCTCTGCCGGCGCCTGGTGGAGCAGTTGCGCCAGCCCTTCCGCCTCGGCGAGCAGCGGGTGTTCATCGGCAGCAGCCTGGGCGTGGCCCTGGCGCCACGGGATACCGGCATCCCGGCGGAACTGCTGCGGCTGGCGGACATCGCGCTCTACCAGGCCAAGGCGGCCGGTCGCGGCACCTGGCGCTTCCACGAGCCGGCCATGAACGAACAGGTGCTGCTGCGCCGGCAGCTGGAACAGGACCTGCGCCAGGCCTTGCGCGACAACCGCCTCAGTCTCTACTACCAACCACGGCGCTGCCTGGCCGATGGCAGTCTGCGCGGCTTCGAGGCCCTGGTACGGTGGGACCATCCCACCCAGGGCCTGCTGGAACCCCTGGACTTCCTGGCCCTGGCGGAAGACGCCGGGCTTGGGCAACGCCTGGGGCGCTGGGTGCTGGAGACGGCCTGCCACGATGCCCAGGGCTGGCCGGAACAGCTCTCGGTATCGGTGAATCTGTCGCCGCAGCAATTCCATGCCAACGAGGATCCGGTGCAGATCGTAGCCGAGGTGCTCTATCAGAGCGGCCTGGCGGCGCCCCGTCTGGAACTGGAAATCACCGAACGTACCCTGCTGGATCCGGCGGCGGACGTGGCCAACACCCTGGGTGCGCTCAAGGGCCTGGGCGTGCGTCTGTACCTGGACGACTTCGGCTCCGGCCTGTGCTCCCTGGCCTATCTGCGCCGCTATCCGCTGGACGGCATCCGCCTCGACCGCAGTCTGATCCCGCGGCCCGACCATGCGCCGGAAGACAGCGCCCTGGTTCGGGCCATGATCGACCTCGGTCGGTCACTGGGGCTGACGGTGACGCTCAAGGGCGTGGAAGACGCCGACCACCTGCGCCAGGTGCAGCACCTGCCGGCGGACGAGATCCAGGGCTTCCACTGCGGCGCGCCCTTGCCAGCCAACCGCCTGGGCACCTGGCTGGGCGAAGTGGCGGCGCAGCCGCTGAGCTGAAGTGACGGGCGCGGGCCAGGCCCTTCGCCTAGCGCTCGGCCACCATGCTGCCCTCGCCTGCCGCGCCGCGGCGCTGGTTGCGGTCATCGCGGGGGGTGACCCCGAAGAAGTTGCGATAGGCACTGGAAAAGTGCGGTCCCGACGAGAAGCCGCAGGACAGGCCGATCTGGATGATGGACTTGCTGGTCTGGGTGAGCATCTTGCGCGCCCGGTTCAGCCGCAATTCCAGGTAGTACTGGCTGGGCACCCGCGCCAGGTACTGCTTGAAGATCCGCTCCAGCTGCCGGCGGGACACACAGACGTGCTGGGCGATCTCGTCGGTGGTGAGCGGCTCTTCGATGTTGGCTTCCATCAGCATCACCGCCTGGGTCAGCTTGGGATGACTCGACCCCAGCCGATTCTTCAGCGGAATGCGCTGCCGCTCGCTGCCCTCGCGCAGGCGTTCGACGATCAGCTCTTCGGCGATGGTGCCGGCCTGTTCGGCGTCGCGATCGCGACCGATCATGGCCAGCAGGAGATCGAGGATGGCCAGGCCACCGCAGGCGGTCAGGCGGTCGCGATCCCATTCGTAGAGATGATGGGTGGCGATGACCTTGGGAAACTGCTCGCTGAATTCCTCCAGCCAGCGCCAGTGCACGGCGGCGCGATGACCGTCGAGCAGGCCGAGCTGGGCCAGGATATGCACGCCCGCGGAAAAGCCTCCCATGACCACACCGGCCCGGGCGGTCTGGCGCAGCGCCGCGACCAGGGGCGGCGGCAGCGCGGGCGAAGGTTCGTCGGCCAGCACGAAGAGCCGATCCAGGCGTTCCAGCTGCCCCTCCCAGTGGCCACCCGGCAGCCGCGGCTGCAAGTCGCTGCCAGCCTGCAGGAAGCGCACCTCGTAGGGCGTATCGCTCGAATGGCGAGCAGCGAGTTCCAGCGCTTCCTCGACCAGGCCCACGGTCAGCGGACGAACGTCGGGCCACAGCAGAAAGGCGATGCGGATGGTCATCTAACGTCTGGCTTCCTGTCGAGAGCGGCGGGTGCGGACCGATCCGGGGACCGCGCGCCATGAAACCCTTGTGGGGTGCACGCATGGTACGCCGGAGTGGTGCCCCTGTCCCGGCCTTTGCCACCGGTAGCGGACCGATGTGCGCTCCGGTCCGCCGGCTGGCGCGATTCTAGCCCCGGCTGACCGGCCAGGGCTTTTACCCTGGCGACAAGTCCTTATAGGGACGCCCAAAAGAAACCGCCCGCGACCGGTGACGGGCGCGGGCGGTTGGCGAGGCGGATGGATCAGGCCACGGCCTGGCTCATCTGCTGATGGGTACCGACCAGGTGCTGGACCACGCCCGGGTCGGCCAGGGTGGAGATGTCACCGAGGGAGTCATACTCACCCACGGCGATCTTGCGCAGGATGCGTCTCATGATCTTGCCGGAACGGGTCTTGGGCAGACCGGGCGCCCACTGGATGACGTCGGGCGTGGCGATGGGCCCGATCTCCTTGCGCACCCACTGCTTGAGCTCCTGGCGCAGCGCCTCGCTGCCCTCCTCGCCCTGGTTGAGGGTGACGTAGACGTAGATGCCCTGGCCCTTGAGGTCATGGGGCATGCCCACCACCGCGGCCTCGGCGACCTTGGCATGGGCGACCAGGGCGCTCTCGATCTCGGCGGTGCCCATGCGATGGCCGGAGACGTTGAGCACGTCATCGACGCGACCGGTGATCCAGTAGTAGCCATCTTCGTCGCGGCGGGCGCCGTCACCGGTGAAGTACATGCCCTTGAAGGTCTTGAAGTAGGTGTCGACGAAGCGGTCGTGGTCGCCATAGATGGAGCGCGACTGGCCCGGCCAGGAGTCGAGGATCACCAGGTTGCCTTCCACGGCGCCGTCGAGCAGGTTGCCCTCGTTATCCACCAGTGCCGGCTGGATGCCGAAGAACGGGCGGGTCGCCGAACCGGGCTTCTGGCCGATGGCGCCGGGCAGCGGGCTGATGAGGATGCCGCCGGTCTCGGTCTGCCACCAGGTGTCGACGATGGGGCAGCGCTCCTGGCCCACGGTCTTGTAGTACCAGTGCCAGGCCTCGGGGTTGATGGGCTCGCCCACCGACCCGAGCAGGCGCAGGCTGCTGCCATCGACGCCCTGCATGGCCGCATCGCCCTGGGCCATCATGGCGCGGATGGCGGTGGGCGCGGTGTAGAGGATGTTGACCTGATGCTTGTCCACCACCTGGCCCATGCGGGTGACGTCCGGGTAGTTGGGCACGCCCTCGAACAGCAGGGTGGTGGCGCCATTGGCCAGGGGGCCGTAGACGATGTAGCTGTGGCCGGTGATCCAGCCGACGTCGGCGGTGCACCAGTAGACCTCGCCGGGGCGATAGTCGAAGACCCGCTCGTGGGTCAGGGCTGCATAGGTCAGGTAGCCACCGGTGGTGTGCAGGATGCCCTTGGGCTTGCCGGTGGAGCCAGAGGTATAGAGGATGAACAGCGGCGCCTCGGCGGACATCTCCTTGGGCTCGCAGTGTTCCGGGGCCACCGAGGTGATGTCTTCATACCAGACGTCACGGTGGCGGTGCCAGGCGATGTCGGCGCCGGTGCGCTTGCAGACGATCACCTTGCGCACCGAATAGGTGGCCGGGTTGGTCAGGGCCTCGTCGACATTGGCCTTGAGCGGGATCTTGCGACCGCCGCGCACGCCTTCGTCGGCGGTGATGACCAGCTTGGACTGGCAGTCGCTGATGCGGCCGGCCAGGGATTCAGGGGAGAAACCGCCGAACACCACCGAGTGCACCGCGCCAATGCGGGCGCAGGCCAGCATGGCGACCACGGCCTCGGGAATCATCGGCATGTAGATGGTCACCACGTCGCCGCGATGGATGTCCTGGCCGCGCAGGGCGTTGGCCAGCTGGCAGACCTCGCGATGCAGTTCGCGGTAGGTGATGTGACGGCTGTCGGCCGGATCGTCGCCTTCCCAGATGATGGCGGTCTGGTCGCCACGGGTTTCCAGGTGGCGGTCCAGGCAGTTGTAGGAGGCGTTCAGGGTGCCGTCGGCGAACCACTGGATGTCGACCCGATGATCGTCGAAGGAGGTCTGCTTGACCCGGCTGAAGGGCTTGATCCAGTCCAGGCGCTGGGCCTGCTCGCGCCAGAAGCCATCGGGGTTGAGGATGGACTGCTGGTACAGGCGACGATAGGTGACTTCATCGGTCAGGGTCCGGGAAGCGACTTCCGCGCGGACCGGGTAGAAAGCGGCACTCATGGGACGATCTCCTCGGCGGGAAACTGTTGTTCTTGTTACCTTCCGTTGTACGGCGCGCACCGGTTTCGGGCCATTCGACCATGGTCGGACGGGACGCCATAGGCTGACCGGCGGGTCTGGTACCCTTCCGCTTTCATGACTTTCTTCCCTCAAGGAGCGCCCCATGGCCGATCTCGCCCAGTCCCATTGCGTCCCCTGCCGCTCCAGTGAGCCGGCCTTGAGCGAGGCCGCCAGCACCGAATTGCTCAAGGCCGTCCCGGGGTGGACGCTGGTGGAACGCGAGGGGGTTCCGCGCCTGGAGCGCCGCTATGCCTTCGGTAACTTTCTCGAAGCCCTGGACTTCACCAATCGGGTCGGTCGGGAGGCCCAGGACGAGGATCATCACCCGGCCCTGCTCACCGAATGGGGCGCGGTGACGGTGAGCTGGTGGACGCACAACATCGGCGGCCTGCACCGCAACGACTTCATCATGGCGGCCCGCACCGACGCGGTCGCCCTGTCGGCCAGCGTCTAGCCGCTGGATCGACGACTCAAGGCACGGCCCTAGTCGCAGGCGGCGGTCAGCCCCTCGGCATGGACGAAGCACAGCTTGTTGCCTTCCGGATCGCGGCAATAGGCGGCGTAGAAGTCCGGGCCATACCCTGGCCGTACCCCGGGCGCGCCCTCGTCGCTGCCGCCCAGCTGCAGCGCCCGGTGCCAGGCCGCTTCCACTGCCGCTGGTGACGGTGCGGCAAAGCTCACCTGCACGCCGTTGCCCCAGGAGGCCGGCAGGCCATTGAACGGCAACTGCACATAGAATTGCGGCCACTCTCGACCTGGCCGCTGCCAGCCACACCCGGGCGGGCCACCGTCGTCTTCGGCCGGCATCCGTACCAGGCCGAGTTCGTGCAACACGCCGTCGTAAAAATCGATCAGGCGCTCCAGATCACGCGCGCCTACCTGTACATGACTGAACATGCGGCTTTGCTCCTGCGACAAGGATCATCAGGTCACGTTAGACCAGTCCGCCGCTGCTGCCTATCGGCTCGACAAGCCCGGTCCGGGCGGTTAGCGTGGCGGCCTTTGCCTTTGACGACATGCCCATGAATCTGCGCAACCTTCCCCGCCTGACCAAGATCGGCCTGGTCTTCTTTATCCTCGGCCTGCTGGGCGTGGCCTTCGCCCTCTATGGTCTCTATCAGGGCCCACGGCCCGCCGAGCCCGGCGCCATGCGCAGCCTGCTGTTTGCCGCCGGCCTGCAACTGACCGGCTACGTGCTGCTCAACCGCAATCGCTTCCGCATGCTGTCCGGCCGGCGCAAGGACTGACCATGGCCATCCAGTGGACCTGCCGTGCTGCCCCTACACTGACCACCGCCGAGCTCTATGCCGCCCTGGTGCTGCGCGCCCGGGTCTTCGTGGTGGAGCAGCAGTGCGTCTATCCCGATCCCGACGGCCTGGATCTTACGGAAGACGTCTGGCACCTGTTCGGTTGGCAAGATGGCGAACTGCTCGCCTATCTCCGGCTGCTCGGCGCGGTGCGTGACGAGGCGGTGATCGGCCGGGTGATCGTGGCGCCGGAAGGCCGGGGCAGCGGTCTCGGTCATCAGTTGCTGGAAGAGGCCCTCCGGGTCTGCGCCGGGCGCTGGCCCGGGCGTCCACTGTTCCTCTCCGCCCAGGCCCACCTGCAGGCCTACTATGGCCGCTACGGCTTCACGCCCTGCTCAGGGGTGTATGACGAGGATGGGATTCCGCATATCGATATGCGCCGTGTGGCGGATTAGCGTCGCCGCAGCGGATCGAGCAGCGGCTTGAGGCCGTTGTGGTCGATCTCCTGCATCAGCGCCAACAGCCGCCCCAGTTCGCCGGGCGGAAAGCCGCTGCGGGCGAACCAGTTGAGGTAGTGGCCCGGCAGATCGGCCAGCAGACGGCCGGCGTACTTGCCATAGGGCATGGTCCAGGTCACCAAGGCTTCCAGATCCGCGGGCTGCATCGCTTGTCTCCTCTACACGGCGTGGCGATTATGCCATGCCGGTTCGGGTTACCCGTCGGTTGCGGGGAGCGCCACGCCTCCGCGACGATCCCAGCTACAACAGGTCTGCAGAGGATTTCAGCATGAGCAATGTTACCCGGCCACTGGCCGCCGTTACCGGTGCCTCCAGCGGCATCGGCTTCGAATTGGCCAAGCAGCTGGCCCGCCATGGCCATGATCTGCTGCTGGTTTCCCGTGGCGATGGCCTCGATGCCGCCGAGCGGGAGCTGCGCGCCCTGGGAGTCAAGGTCTGGAGCCATGCGGCCGACCTGCGCACCGCCGTGGGCGTGGAAGAGACCTATAGATTCCTGCGCCGCCAAGGGCGGCCGCTGGACGTCGTGGTGCTCAACGCCGGGGTCGGCCTCGGCGGCGCCTTCGTCGGCCAGACGCGCCTGGAAGACGAGATGGCACTGATCCAGCTCAATGTGATGTCCACCGTGCACCTGGCCAAGCTGGTCTTGCCGGACATGGTCGCCGCCGGTCGCGGCCGGGTGCTCTTTACCTCGTCCATCTCGGCCACGGCGCCGATTCCTTTCGAGGCGGTCTACGGCGCCTCCAAGGCGTTCATCAATTCCTTCGCCTTCGCCGTGCGCAACGAACTCAAGGACAGCGGCGTGACCCTCACGGTGCTCATGCCCGGCCAGACCGATACCAACTTCTTCCACCGCGCCGGCGAGGACGACACCAGCGTCGGCGCCGGTCCCAAGAACGATCCGGTACAGGTCGCGGCCCAGGGCTATGCCGCCCTGATGCAGGGCCTGGATCATGTCTACGGCGGTGGGCCCGAGGTCCAACATGAGGGCGAGGTGCTCAATCGCGTCGAGAGCGAAGCCCAGAAGGCCGAACGCCACCGCGCCTGGTCGGAACCCGGGTCGGCGCAGAAGGACGACTGAGAACCGGTTTTTCAACTGGCATCAGGCCCAAGCGGCCTGATGCCAGAACAAGGGCCTTCGAAACCTGCATCACCACCCCGCGCTCACGTCGCCTACCTCTGGTTATTTCATCATTATTATTTCTTTGGACGCCGATAGCTAACTTAGCTCTCTAACTTCATGGCGTTTTGGATTGAAGCAAAACATCCATACCGGACTATTTAAATTATTTCGGACCATTAAGTCCGAAATGAAGAACCACGTTCTCCAGCTATTTTCCTTATTAGCACCGTCTTGAGGTGCAACAGCTACCCTCCGCTCGGACGCCAACCAAAGATCCCATGTCGTATAGGAATGCCTTATTACATCCCAAAATGCCTCTCAGGCTGATAGAGCAGAAAAATAGCGCCATAAGATTGACTAAACAAAAAGAGAAGATGCAAAGCTATCGCGCTACCGATCAAGCGCAGATTTAGCTTATTCATCGGCCACCTGATTCAAATTCCATTGTTTTTTGAAACATTGCCGCCAGTCATTTCCAACAATGAGGAGCAGTTAATGTCATTAAGGAATCTGAAAATAGGTAGCAGAGCGCTGCTGTGCTTTACCAGTTTCGCGGTCTTGCTGATTGGCCTCGGGCTATTCAGCCTGAACCAGATCGGCAAGCTCCGGGAGAGCGAGCAGCAGATCGAGCATGGCAGTTTGGGCGGCACCAGAATCGCGGCCGAGCTGGAGTCCGCCATCCTGCAGATTCGCCTGGAAACCCTGAGATTCATCACGACCACCGACAGCAATTTGAGCCAGGCCAGTCAGGCACAGCTCAAGGAGGAGCAAGACCGCTTCGCCAAGGCGCTTGAGGCCTACCAGAAGGTGATCGGTAGCGATAAGGAAGCCAGTATCTACCAGGAATTGCGCCAACTCATCGCCCCCTGGCGTACAGCCCTGGACGAGGTGCTGCGGCGCTCGGCCAGCGAAGGCACCGACGCTGCCCGAAGCTATCTGAACCAGACCTTCCGTCCGCTCAACGAGCCGGTGCTGGCCAAGGTTCAGGGCCTCATCAAGGTCAATCGTGAGCAGGCCACCGAGATCGGCAAGGAAGCGACCAGCCTCTATGAGCAGAGCCTCACCTATGTGACCGCTACCATGGTCCTGGCACTGGTCATGACCCTGCTGATCGCCTGGCGCTTCACCCAGAGCCTGGTGGTGCCGGTCCGCCGCAGCATGGCGGTGGCCGAAAGCATCGCCAATGGCGACCTCATGCAATCCTGGCAGGACCAGGGCCGCGACGAGATCCACCAACTGAGCCTGAGCTTCGAGCGGATGCGCAGCAATCTGGTGCAGACCCTGCAGCAGATCAGCGATTCCGCCATCCAGCTGGCGTCGGCCGCCACCGAGATGCACGCAGTGACCGAAGACGCCAATCGGGGCCTGAATCAGCAGAATCAGGAAATCGAACAGGCCGCCACCGCCGTCAACCAGATGACCGCGGCGGTGGAAGAAGTCGCCCGCAACGCCGAGAGCACCTCGACCGAGGCGCGTGATTCCGATACCGCCTCGCGCCAGGGTCGCGCCAGCGTCGAGCAGACCGTGCATGCCATCGAGGCGCTCAATGGCAACGTCACCGACAGCAGCCAGCAAATCCAGCAACTGGCAAACGATGTCGGCAACATCACCACCGTATTGGAGGTGATCCGCGGGGTGGCCGAACAGACCAACCTGCTGGCCCTCAACGCCGCCATCGAAGCCGCGCGTGCCGGTGATGCGGGTCGGGGCTTCGCCGTGGTGGCCGACGAGGTACGGGCGCTGGCGCAACGGACTCAACAATCGACCCAGGAGATCGAAGCCGTCATCAGCCAGGTGCAGCGCGGCAGCAGCGAGGCGGTCAGCACCATGAATGCCACCGCCGGTCTCGCCCAGCGCACCCTGAACCTGGCGCGGGATTCGGAACAGTCGCTGGCGGTCATCACCAGCGCGGTGACCGGTATCACCGAACGCACCACCCTGATCGCCACCGCTGCCGAAGAACAGGCCCATGTGGCCCGGGAAGTGGACCGGGCGCTGGTGACCATCCGCGACCTCTCGGTACAGAGCGCCGCCGGTGCCAGCCAGACCGCCACGGCCAGCAGCGAACTCTCGCAACTGGCGGTGCAGATGAATCAGCTGGTGGGTCGTTTCAAGGTGGCCTAAGCGAAGCGTCCGCCGGCCTCCAGGCTGGCGGACGGCTTGCCCTAGTCGATCGGCTTGGCTCCAGGCATGCCGCATTTGGCGAACTTACCCTGGGCGTCCTTGCATCGCGCGGCCTTGGCCTTGGTCGTGTCGCACTTGACGAACGTGCCCTGGGCACCCCGACAGGGCGCCGCCTGGACACTGGCAGACGCGAAGAGCGTCAGGGCTACCGCGGTGAAGAGTGCCTTGAGCATGACGATCACCTCCAGGGCCGACAGTGGCCTTTGGCAAGCATAGCGAAGGGTGGCGCCGTCGCCAGTCGCCGACTCGCTTGCCGCCTGGCGGTCGCACGCCGCACTGTACCGCTCCATCCAAGCGCCACTGCCTCTCTTCATCTGTCCCGCTCGCCAGGCAAGATGGCTTCTTTAGCCACCGCGAGAAAAATCCATGCGTACCCTGGGTCTGCTAGGCGGCATGAGCTGGGAGAGTTCGGCTCACTACTATCGCATCCTCAACGAAGAGGTCCGGCGACGGCTGGGCGGTAGCCATTCGGCCGCCTGCCTCTTGCTGTCGGTGGATTTCGCCGAGATCGCCGCCCTGCAGCATGCGGGTGACTGGACGAAGCTGGGTCAGCGCCTGCAAGACCATGCGCGGCAACTGGCCGCCGGCGGGGCCGAGGCCCTGGTGCTCTGCACCAACACCATGCACTGCCTGGCGACGGAACTCGAGACAGCCACCGCGCTGCCGCTGTTGCACATCGCCGACCCCACGGGTGCGGCGATCCGTGCCCAGGGCCTCGAGACCATCGGCCTGCTGGGTACCGCCTTCACCATGGAACAGGCCTTCTATCGCGAGCGCCTGACGGAGCGTTTTGGCCTGGAGGTACGGGTACCCGAGCTGGCAGGACGCCAGACCGTACACCGCATCATCTACGAGGAGCTGGTGCGGGGTGAGGTACGCGCGGAATCACGGGAAGCCTACCGCGCGGTCATCGGCGAGCTGGTCGCCCAGGGCGCCGAGGGCATCGTGCTCGGCTGCACGGAGATCATGCTGCTGGTGGACCAGGGCGACAGTGCGGTGCCGCTGTTCGACACCACCCGACTGCACGCCCTGGCTGCCGTGGACTGGGCGCTGAGTTAGGTGTCAGCCCGACCCTGTAGGCGACGCGCCACGTCCGCCAGCAGCGGGCGCGCATCCAGCGTACTCTGCTGGCACTCCTCGGCCAGGGCCGCCAGGGCCGGATCGACCGGTTCGCTGCACCGCGCCAGCCATTCGTCCAGCAGGATGCCAAAGGCGCGACTCTCGAAGCGCTGCAGCCGGGCGGCCTGCGCGGTGTCGTCGGGCAGCAGGGAGGCACCGCCGAAGTCACCCAGCAGGCAGCGCGCGCCGCCATCCCAGAGGATGTTGTGGGCATAGAAGTCACCATGGACCAAGCCGTGGCCATGCAGGTGCGCCAGGGCGCTGGCCATGCCGCCCGCCATCTCGCGTACGGCGGCGGCGGTAAAGCGGGTGTCTTCCGGATAGACGTCACGGCTGCAGGTGGTGAAGCTGGGCGGACCGGCCAGATTGCCGAAGGCCGGTTCCACCAGTTCCAGCACCAAGCCGCTGCGCTGCTCGGGATGATCGGCCAGATCGCCCAGGGCGCCGATCAGCCAGGGATGGGTACCGGCACTGAGACTGGCGGCGCTTTCGCTCTCCGGGGTGCCGTCACTGGTCATGCTGCCCTTGAACAGCTTGACCGCCACCTCGCGCGGGCCCTCGGGCGACTGCCAGCACGCCTGGTGAATGATGCCGGAGGCGCCCTCCCCCAGCCGCTCGCCAAGCTGCAGATCGCGCCAGGCGATGCGTTGCTGCTGGGCCGCCTGGGCCCGCACCGCCTGTTCGCGGGCGGCGCCGAGGGGGTTGTCACCATAGGCCAGCCAGGTCAGCCGCGGCAGGTCGAGAATGGCCGGCGGCAGCGCCGCGAAGCGATTCGCCGACAGGCGCAGGAGTTCCAGCTGGTGCAGCTCGGCCATGCTCGCCGGCAATGCCTCCAGCTGATTGCCCGCCAACATCAGTTTTTGCAGCGCCGGCCGCTCGCCCAGGGTGGTCGGCAGGGTAGCGATACGGTTGTCGGTCAGGATCAACCAGCGCAACCGCGGCGGCAGTGCGGCCGCGCTCACCTGCTCCAGCTCACAGGCCTTGAAGCCGATCATCTCCAGGTTGGGCAGCGTGCCCAGCACCTCGGGCAATTCGGTGAAGGGATTGCCCGAGCAGAAGAGAATGCGCAACCGGTGCAGCCGGCCCAGGTCGGCCGGCAGGCGGGTCAGCCGGTTGCCGGACAGGTCAAGGATTTCCAGGCTGTCGGCCAGGGCATAGATCTCTTCGGGAAACTCGGTCAGGTCGGCGCGCAGGGTCAGCCGCGTGGCCCCCGCCAGTTCGCCGGCACGCAGCCGGGCTAGGGTATCCGTCATGGCAAAGCGACTCTCACTGTCTTGAAAAACCGGCACCTGCCGGTGATGGCGCGGACGTTAGCACGCCAGGCCGCTAGCTGCGGCCCTCATGCGCCAGAATGCGCGCCACTGCCTCTCTCAGATCGCTTCCGGTCACCACGGGGGGTGCCAGGGGATTGGCCACCTGGTCGGGGCGCCGCTGCACGAGGGCGCCCTTGAAGCCGGCGGCCTGGGCCCCGGCGATGTCCCAGGCGTGGACGGCGACCAGCCACAGACGCTCGGCCGGCTGCCCCAGGCTGGCGGCGGCCTGGCGATAGGTGGCAGTGGCCGGCTTGCTGGCGCCGGCCTCCTCGGCGGAAAGAATGGTGGCGAAGGCGTCGCTCAGGCCGGCGTGCTCAAGCTGTGCCTGGGTGGCGGCGCGGGCGTTGTTGGAAAAGGCGATACAGTGCACGCCCTGCTCCCGGGCGAAGTCAAGTCCAGGTCTGACGTCGAGATGGGCGGGCAAGGCTTTCAGCGCCGCGGCCACCCGCTGCTTGTCGGACGCGGTCAGCGAACGCCCGAGCCGCTCGCCGACCATGTCCAGCGCCGCCTGGCCCTGGGTCTCGAAGGGCGCATGGCGGCCACAGAGTTCGGCTGTCATGGCATTCTGCAGGGTCTGGGCGAACCACAGTTCACGGCTATGGGGATCGCCGAACAGCTCGCTGAACAGGCCATCCAGCGCGGACAGGTCGAGCACGGTCTCGTTGATGTCGAACAGGCAGGTGAGGGTCATGAGGGATACTCGGCGGCGAATGTCTCTTCGACCAGGGCTCGCGATTGAGGTGCAGCCGCGCTAAGGTTTTACACTGGCAGGAAAGATTAAAAGCCTAAAGTCTTACGATTTCTCGCCGATACCTCAGTCGACCTGCCTCTCGCTTGCCGTCCCCGTCCGGCTCGAGTGGCAACAGTTTTCCCAAGATGCGCTTGCTGCCCGTACAAGGCTCATCGACCCGCCCGAGATAGCCCGATGGCCGATTCCCTGCAGTATGAAGATGATCGCCTCAACGCCCTGCACGCCCTGGAGTTGCTCGACTCGGCGCCAGCGGAGGAATTCGATCGCCTTTGCGAGCTGGTCGCCAGCAGCTTCAACGTACCGACCGCGCTGATCAGCCTGGTGGATCGCGACCGTCAGTGGTTCAAGGCACGGGTCGGCTTCGACCTGCCGCAGATGCCAAGAGAGGACGCCTTCTGCGCCCATACCATCCAGGCGGCGGACGGCCGGATGGAGATCAACGATGCTCGTTGCGATGCGCGCTTCAGCCATAACCCGCTGGTGGTGCGCGCCCCCCATGTGCGCTTCTATGCGGGTTCGACCCTGGTCACCGAGGGCGGCTATGCCATCGGTAGCCTGTGCATTCTCGACAGCCAGCCACGGGAACTGAACGCGACGGAACGCAAGCGGCTGGACGACTTCGCCGCCCAGGTGATGAGGCTCATCGCCTTGCGCCAGCACCTGCGCCGACGCGACCCGGTCAGTGGCTTGCCCAACCGTCAACAGTTCCAGGCGGATGTCGCCCAACTGGCCGAACTCCGTCCCGGCGAGTTGCGTCTGCTGGTGCTGATAGACCCCCTGGAAACCCAGTGGAAGGACCAACTGGTCCTGGCCCAGGGCATGTGGCCCTTCGAAACCTTCCTGCGCTGCCTGGCCCTCCGGCTGTGCGACGCCCTGAGCGAGCGGGCCAAGGTCTATCACGTGGATACCAGGCGATTCGCCTTCCTGCTGCCCGCGGACTGCGACTATCCACCCCTGCTGGACGCCCTGATCGCCCAGCTGAGGACGCCGGTCCAAGCCGACCGGATTCCCATCGACCCACCGGTTAAGGCCGGCGTGGTGCCCTTCGTGCTGACGGCAGGCGAGGTGCGCGACCTGCTGCGCAAGGGCCTGGTGGCCGTCGACCAGGCGGCCCTGAGCCCGCGCCACTGGGGACTGTACGAGCGACCGCAGGACCAGGCCTTCCAGCGGATCTTCCAGCTGGTGCGGCAACTTCCCGAAGCCCTCGAACGCGGCGACTTCAGTCTGGCCTTCCAGCCACGCCTGGCCTTGCCCGACCGTACCCTGTGCAGTGCCGAGGCCTTGCTGCGCTGGACTCATCCGCAACTCGGCCCCATCGCGCCCGGCGACTTCATCCCGGCGATCGAGAAGACCGCGCTGATCCACAGCGTCACGCGCTGGGTGATCCGCACCGCCATCGCCCAGCTGGCGCGCTGGGACAGTGACTACCAGGGGCGGCTGTCGCTCAACCTGTCGCCCCGGGATTTCGACGAGGGCGACCTGGTGGCGCTGCTGCGCGAGACCTGCCAGCGCCAAGGTGTGGACCCGCGGCGGCTGGAAGTCGAGATCACCGAAGGTGAATGGCTCAGGCGTAATCCGGAGGCCATCGCCCAGTTGCACGACCTGCGTGCCCTGGGACTGAACATCGCCATCGACGACTTCGGCAGTGGCTACAGCAATTTCGCCTACCTCTACGAATTACCGGTCACCAGCGTCAAGCTCGACCGCTCGCTGATCCATGACCTGCCCAGCGACCCGCGCAAGCAGGAGGTGGTCAGGGCACTGCTGGCGCTGATCGGCAAGCTGGGCTATCGCAGCGTCGCCGAAGGGATAGAGACGGAAGACGTGCTGACCTTTCTGCAAGACGCCGGCTGTGACGAGGTCCAGGGCTATCTGCTGGCGCGGCCCATGGCCCTGCCCGCCTTCGAGGCCTGGTACGCCGAACAGGGTTAAGTCGAAAGGACGAGGTCATTTGACTGACAAATTCATTCCAGGCTCTACACTGGTTCAGGTCGTAGTTTCCCGGGAGTGAGGACATGAGGGAATCAGGTACCGAGTTGTTGGACGTGGTTGGCCTGGATACCGGCAATCTGAGCAGCCAGGGCTGCATCGACAAGGTGCTGCACGCGCTGCGTACCCATCTGAACATGGACGTGGCCTTTCTGGCCGAATTTCGTCAGCAGGATCGCGTCTTCCGCAATGTCGATGCCGAGCCCGACGCGCCGATCAAGGCCGGTGATGCGCTGCCGCTCAGCCAGGGCTATTGCCAGCAGGTGGTCACCGGCCATCTGCCTGAACTCATCCCCGATACCCGCGCCATCGGCGCCACCCGCTTGATCCCGGAAACCCGCGCCGTACCCATCGGCGCGCACCTGAGCGTGCCTGTCCGTCTCAACGATGGCGAACTCTATGGCACCTTCTGTTGCTTCAAGTACCAGCCTGATCCGACCTTGAGTCCGCGCGATCTGGAACTGGTACGAACCTTCGCCGAACTGGTGGCGGATCGTCTCAGCCTGGATGCCTCCAGCCGCCGCAGCCAGGTGGAGATGCGCCAGCGTATCCAGGGCGCGGTGGACGCCCACCAACCCAGCATCGTCTACCAGCCGATCTATTACCTGGCCGATCTGCGCATTGCTGGCTGGGAATCCCTGTCGCGCTTCCATTGTCCACCGCAACGCAGCCCCGACCTGTGGTTTTCCGAGGCCAGCGCCATCGGCCTGGGCGACGAACTCGAAGAAAGCGCCATGCGCTATGCGCTACAAGGTCTGCAGAGCCTGCCGGACGATACCTACCTGACCATGAACTGTTCACCGCAGACCATCCTGGCCGGCCGCCTGCCCGTGCTGCTGGCTGGCAATCCGCCGGGACGGCTGGTGCTGGAGATCACCGAGCACGCCGAGGTGAACGACTACGACGCCCTCCACGCCCAGTTGCGACCCTTGCGGGCGCAGGGCGTGCGCCTGGCCATCGACGATGCCGGCGCCGGTTATTCAAGCCTGAGGCACATCCTCAAGCTGCGCCCGGACATGATCAAGCTGGACATGAGCCTGGTCCGTGACATCGACAGCGACGCCGAACGCCGGGCACTGGCCTCGGCGATCATCGCCTTCGCCCGCGAGACGCGTAAGGAAGTGATCGCCGAGGGCGTGGAAACCCTCGCCGAACTGGCGACCCTCAAGGCCTTGCAGGTGGACAAGGTGCAGGGCAACCTGCTGAGTCGCCCGCTACCGCGCGACGACGCCTTGCGCCTGCCCCGGCAGCGCCAACTCGAAGGCCAGCAGGACAGCTGAATCGAAGGATCGGCGACCATTCAAGTCGCCGATCCTTTGGCCGATACGCCTAGGCGAATCATCGCTTCACCTGACGCCAGACCCGCTCTCGGCCGACCTTTGCCCTGCAGGAGTTACCGGTGCGTTCCATCCTGGTCATCGAAGACAGCCCCATGGTCCTCAAGATCCTGGCGCACCTCTTTCGGCAACAGCGCGAATTCGAGCCGGTGTTCTGCGCCACCCTGGCCGAAGCCGAGCTGATGCTGGAGACCTCGGCCAACCTCTTCTTCGCCGCCCTGGTGGATCTCAACCTGCCCGACGCCGCCAATGGCGAAAGCGTCGACCTGGTGCTGCGCTATCGGCTGCCCTGCATCGTCCTGAGCGGTTCCTACGACGAACGTCGGCGCGACGACCTCTTGACCAAGGGCGTGGTCGACTATGTGCTCAAGGAGAGCCAGTACTCCTACGAATTTGCCTTCCGCCTGCTGCGCCGGCTGGATAGCAATACCGCGGTGAAGATCCTGATCGCCGAGGATTCCGACGCCACCCGCAACTACATCCGCCACGTGCTGACGCCCCACCGCTACCAGTTGCTGGATGCCTGCGATGGCAACGAGGCCCTGCGCCTGTTGCAGGAACAGCCGGACATCGACCTGCTGGTGGTGGACCACAGCATGCCCGGCATCAGCGGTTTCGAACTGGTGCAGCTGCTGCGCCAGAAGCTGCGGCGTCACGATCTCAGCATCATCGGGCTGTCAGCGGACGAGAAGGGGTCGCTCAGCGCCAAGTTCATCAAGCAGGGCGCCGACGACTTCCTGCGCAAACCCTTCTGCCCCGAGGAGCTCAACTGCCGGGTGGTCTCGACCCTGGAGCGTCGGGATCTCATGCGCGCCCTGACCCATGCCGCCCAGTACGATTCCCTCACCGGCCTGCGCAATCGCCGCGCCTTCCAGGATCAGGCCCGGGACTGGTTTCGCCAGGCCGAGCGCGAGGGGCGGTCGCTCAGCGTCGCCATGCTCGACCTGGATCACTTCAAGCGCATCAACGACGAATACGGTCATGCCAGTGGCGACAGCGCCCTGGTGGTGTTCGCCCAGGCCCTGGCGCGCACCCTGCCCCAGGACCTGACCGGTCGCCTGGGTGGCGAGGAATTCGCCCTGGTCAGCCGGATGCCGCCGGAGCAGTTGCTGCAGGCACTGGATCTGTTGCGGCGTTACTGCCACGCCCAGACCTATGCCCCCGGCGCGCCACCGCTGTCGTTCAGCGCGGGCGTCTTCAGTGGCCTCGCCAACGACCTCGAAGGTTTCCTGCACGAAGCCGATCGCCGTCTCTATCAGGCCAAGCGCCAGGGCCGTGGGCGTACCTGCCTGGTGCTGGACGCCGACTAGGTCAGCACCCGGGTTGGCGCGATCCACCACAAGACATATGATGTCGTACGATCGCCCTGGCTCGCCGGGCTGATGCGTATCCTCTCGTCCAACAATAACAAGCAAGGACCTGCCTCATGCACGACTCCCATCCGGGTCTCGCTCGGCCATTGTCACGTCGCCGGCTGCTCCAGGGCGGCCTGGTCTGCGGCGCCGCCCTCACGCTGCCCAGCCTCGCCCGTGCCGCCGAACCCCTGAGCCAACGCTATCCCGATCCGCTCATCGAGATCCTCGATGACCGCTTCCTGGAACTGCGCCTCTTCAATGCCAGCGTCGAGCGTCTGGCCACCGGTCTGCGCTGGGCCGAGGGGCCGGTCTGGATCGGCGACGGCAACTACCTGCTGATGAGCGACATCCCCAACAACCGCATCATCCGCTGGGATGAGGTCAGCGGCCGGCTGGACACCTATCGCGCCCAGTCGAATTTCTCCAATGGCCTGACCCGCGACCGCCAGGGCCGGCTGATCGCTTGCGAAGGTTCCACCACCCACGGCCAAGGCCGGCGGGTCACCCGCACCGAGCATGATGGCCGCATCACGGTGCTGGCCGATGGCTTCGAGGGCAAGCCGTTCAACTCCCCCAACGACGTGGTGGTCAAGCGGGATGGCTCCATCTGGTTCAGCGATCCGCCGTTCCAGGCGAACAGCGATTACGAGGGCCATCGCGTCAAGACCGAGCAACCCGACGGGGTCTATCGCATCGACGGCGAGAGTCTGGCGGTCACCCGGGTGATCGGCGACCTCAACGGCCCCAATGGCCTGGCCTTCTCGCCGGACGAAAAGCTGCTCTATGTGGTCGAGGGCCGCGCCAAGCCCAATCGCCTGGTATGGGCCTATACCGTCAAGGACGACGGCAGCCTGGGCGAGCGCCGCAAGCACATCGAGGCGCTGGAGTTCGGCGCCCTGGATGGCATCAAGTGCGACGTGGCGGGCAATCTCTGGTGCGGCTGGGGTAGCAGCGGCGCCCCGGCGGCCAAGCCCGAGGTGCTCGATGGCGTGCGGGTGTTCGATCCCAGCGGCAAGGCACTGGGTCATATCCATCTGCCGGAACGCTGCCCCAACCTCTGCTTTGGTGGCCCGGAAGGCAACCGGCTGTTCATGGCCGGCTCCCACTCGCTCTATAGCCTCTACGTCAACATCCGCGGCGCCGGACTCTAGCCCTTAGCGGGACTCGGGCGGTGATTGCTCGACCAGGGTGGTCAGGGAGTCGAGCACGTTGTCCAGGGCATAGGCCGCCTCGAAGCGCGCCAGGTTCTGCGTGAGGTCGGCCAGGCTGGTGGTGATCCCCAGCCAGTTGCCCAGGCCGATCTGGCGCGCCGCTTCCGGTAGCGAGCAGCCGCCATCGCGGCGTTCCAGCCAGGCCAGCACCAGCTCGGGCGGGGTATTGGCTTCGAGGCCCAGGGTGCGCAGCAGGCGCAGGGCCTTGGCCTGTTCGCGGGGCGGCAGCCGATGGCGGGCCGAGGGGGTGGGCTGGTCGACGATAAGCGTCAACCGCGAGCCGGGGATATCGGTCATCTGGACCTCTAGGGACTACACCAGAACCGTACGGCGTAAGGCCGCTTCATCTCCCCATGGTAGGGCAATAGTCTGGCCAATTGCCATACCTTGCCCTGGCCCTCATCGCCCTGACAGCGCCGTTCGGCCCCTGCCCCACTCAGCGCGCGGCGCGGCTCCGGCAGCGCTGCCAGCGCTCTTCCACCCGCTGGGCGAACCAGGCGGTGGTCAGGGTGCGGGTAATCTTGGGGCTCTCCAGGGTGATGCCCGGCAGGACGGCACGCGGCAGGCTGCGACCGGCCTTGCGCTCGGCCAGGGCATAGACCTTGGCATAGAGATCGGTCTTGGCGAAGTCTTCCGAATTGCCCGCTTCCAGATCGTGGCGGATGGCGATGTCGCTCATGCCCAGTGCCGGGGCCAGGCGATTCACCGCGCGCTCGGTCTCGCCCTGGGTCCGCGACCCGGGCACCACCAGATCACCATCCAGCGCCAGCTTCACGCCTGAAGCTCGGCTCACCGCACTCTGGAAGGCGGCGTTGCGACTGGCATACCAGCCGGCGTTGAAATCGGCGAAGCGATACAGCGGGGTGGGATAGTCTGCCGGATAGCCCAGCAGGTGCGCGGTGCCAAAATAGAGGCCACCACGTCGGCTGAACACCTCGTGGCGAATGGAGCCCTCGCGGTCATAGGGATAGTCGCGGGCATGGGCCTCGGCGAAGTCGATGCTGACCTGCATGGGGCCGCCGGTGCGCACCGGATTGAAGCGTCCGAACAGCTGGCTACCCAGAGGCACCATGGCGATGAAGTCCTCGAAGATCAGACTCAGTTCGCGCTCGGTACGGGCGCCGTCCAGGCGCTGGGCATAGGTCTTACCACTGGGCGACTGGAGATTGAGTGCCGTGCGCACCAGCAACTGGGGCACATAGGCCCGCGCCGCGCGCCGATCGATCTCCTCGCGGGCGATCCGCCCCAGCCCCGGCACCGGAGGATCGACCTGGTAGGTGGACTCCTGCTCCGCCACGGCCAGCACGGCGCAAAGGTTGTCCGTCGAGGGATCGAGCTCCTGGGCGCTGAAGGCGGTCTGGATGTCGCTCGCCCAGCCCTGCCGATCCGCCACCCTGGCGGGCAGCAGGCGCAGGAGCTCGGCCCGCACCTCGGCTGGCGAGCGGGTGGGACCCTGGGAAGTGGGCGTCAGGCTGCAACCGGCCAGTACCAGTGCACCAGCGAGGGCGGTCCAGCCGCGCAGCCGCGACCAGGTGGGCAGAACGATGGCAGGCAAGACGAGGGCGGATGACACGGCAGCTCCAAGAGATTTCTTTGGCCGCTTTGACCACGCTCCACGCCAAAAAGCTGAGCCAGAAGCTTTATAACCACTGGTTATATACATGTAACGCTTTCATTCAAGCAGCCGCGTCTGTCCGCTGGGATTCCCCGACAAGTCCTACTAAAATTGTCGGACTTTAGTTCGAACCTACTGGAACCATGATGCAGCAGACCTCCACGCCTTCCTCCCCGCGCCTGCCCTGGGCCGCTCTCTGGGCCGCGCTCCTGCTCGCCCTGGGCATGGTCTTCGTCGGCCAGGCCGCAGGTAGCCGCCAGGCCCTCTTGCTGCTGTTGGGCGGCGCGCTGGGCCTGACCCTCTATCACGCCGCCTTTGGCTTCACCTCGGCCTGGCGGGTTTTCATCCGTGACCGCCGCGGCGCCGGCCTGCGCGCCCAGATGGTGATGCTGGCCCTGGCCGTGCTGCTGTTCTTTCCCGCCCTGGGCGCTGGCAGCCTTTTCGGCGAGGCGGTCCGTGGCAACGTCTCGCCGCTGTCCACCTCGGTGGTGGTTGGCGCCTTCCTGTTCGGCATCGGCATGCAACTGGGCGGTGGCTGCGCCTCCGGCACCCTGTTCACCGCCGGCGGCGGCAATGCGCGGATGCTGGTGACCCTGCTGTTCTTCGTCATCGGTTCGCTCGTCGCCACCCACCACCTGGGCTGGTGGTTCGCCCTGCCCAGCCTGCCGCCGACCTCCCTGGTGACCAGCCTGGGCGTGCTGCCCGGTATCCTGGTCAGCCTGGCGCTGTTCGCGCTGATCGCCTGGACCACGGTGGTGCTGGAGCGCCGTCGTCACGGCAGCCTGGAAGTCACGGTCCCCGGCGAACATCAGGGCGCGGCGCGCCTGCTGCGCGGCAGCTGGCCGCTGGTCTGGGGCGCCATCGCCCTGGCCGTGCTCAACTTCATCACCCTGGCCCTGGCTGGTCGCCCCTGGGGCGTCACCTCGGCTTTCGCCCTCTGGGGAGCCAAGGGCGCCGGGCTGCTCGGCCTGGACGTGTCCGGCTGGGCCTTCTGGCAGCAACCGGCGAATGCCCGGGCGCTGGCCGAGCCGTTCTGGTTCGACATCACCAGCGTGATGAACCTCGGCATCATGCTGGGTGCCTTGGCCGCCGCCGGCCTGGCCGGTCGCTTCGCCCCCAGCCTGCGCATTCCCGCGCGGTCGCTGATCGCGGCGGTGCTCGGCGGCTTGCTGCTGGGCTACGGCGCACGCCTGGCCTACGGCTGCAACATCGGCGCTTACTTCAGCGGCATCGCCTCGGGCAGCCTGCACGGCTGGCTGTGGCTGGTGGCGGCCTTCGCCGGCAATAGCCTGGGCGTGCGCCTGCGTCCCTTCTTCTTTCCCGGCGAGCGTCGCGTCGAGCGGCTGACCGGCTGCTAGAACGGACCGCTAGACCGGCAAGGGCTGGTGACCGGACGGCAGGGCCGCCGGTCGCTCCTGCAGGGTCACCCTCCCGACCTGGGGCGCGCCGTGATAGGTCTTGAGCGCCTGCATGACGAAGAGCAAGGCGGCGGTGCCCTGGTATTCGAACAGGCCCTGCAGCGGCCAGATGGTCATGAAGGCGAGAAACACCGCCAGGGTGAATTCCAGGTCCCGGCTCAGCTTGCGCGCGACCAGGTAATGGACCGCCAGGCCAATGGGAATGACCAGGACGGACAGGAAGCCGAAGCGGAACACGGTGCCGAAGATGCCGACGTCGGAGAGGAAGAAGTAGTCGCCGAAGATCGGCTTGAAGCCGTCGTTCCACATCAGGCTCAGGCTGCCACTGGGCAAGCCGTTGTACAGCTGCAGGTGGTTGATGATCTGGGAAATGGTGTTTTCCCGAACGTTGTCGGTTGGCCCTTCCTGCACCGAGCGCGCATAGAAATCCAGGTTGAAGCCGAGGGTTTCCAGGAGGTGCGGATAGAGGATCAGCGGCGCCACGATGATGGCGCCGAACAGCGCCGGACCGACCAGCCGCGCGCGCAGGGCGAGGATGGTGAACACCAGGCAGACCACGATCAGCTGGCGGGTCTGCAGCACCACCACGATGGTCGCCAGAAAGAACAGCGCCAGCATGCCGTGACGCAGCTTGGGGCGCAGCTGGCCGTCGATGAAGGAGCGCCCGCGACCGGCGAAGTAGATGCAGATGAAATAGCCGAAGAAGATGGCCCCCGCGCCCGTGGACGCGCGCCCGGGGCGGCTGAGGTCCTTCACCTCGTCGCGCAGGTCGGGCAGCATCTTGAAGTAGGACAGCCAGCACAGCAGTGCCGAGAGCAGCCCGACCAGGATGATCAGGTTTTCGAACTGGGGGGCATTCAGGCGCTTGGCCAGATAGAGCACCAGAAAGGCGCTGAAGCAGTAGAGCACCCGTCGCTCCTCGATGAGGCCATAGACCAGCGGCTGGCCCCAGAACAGCTGGGCGAACAGCGCCGGCAGGCCAACGAACACCGCCGAGGAAAACAGGCAGAAGCCCATCAGCAGCTGATAGTCACGCTGCGGTCGCTGCCAGGTGCTCAGGGTGAAGAGCACGAAGAAACCCAGGCAGATCGCCAGGTACAACTCGCCCACGTAGCGGATGCCCACCGGATTGGTCGGGCTCTGTTCGAAGACGCCGAACTGCAGGACCATCAGGCCACCCAGGGCCAGAAAACTCAGTCGATTGATCAGCGTACCCGGCATGCCCGGTTTCCTCGCAGCGTGTTCATGGATAAGGCGTTCATTGCAGGCGCCAGTCACCCTCGACCTTGGCGTAGGTCAGCTGGCGGCCGTCCGCCAAACTCAGGCGGGCACGGGTGTATTCAGGCAGGTCGACGCGGAAATCCCGGCCTTCCAGATAGAGCCCGCCACAGGCCCCCGACTCGCGGCGGTAGTCCAGTGGCTGGCGCTGCAATTCGTGGATGCTGCGGTGGAACAGCAGGTTGGCGTAGCCGCGCACCGTCATGTCGGTGGAGATGAGGGTGCAGTCCAGCGCGACCTGACCTTTCACCAGCCCCACCAGCGCCTGGTTCTGCCGATCGATGGCGGCCCAGCCGGCATAGCCGGAGAGATCCTGGCGATAGGTCTGGCCGTTCTGCAGCGCGGCTGCCACCAGCAAGACGGCAAGCAGAGCGCGCCCGGGGGTTTTCAGGGCGATGAAGGCCAGGCCGAGCACCAGCGCGGCGGGAAAGATGAACTTGAGACGGTCGAAGGAAAACTGGGTGGCGTGCTGCAGCAGCAGCAGGTTTTCCAGCAGCGGCAGACTGGCGGCGGACAGCAGCAGGGCCGTGCTGCGCGGCCAGTTCAGCGCCCGCCGTTTCCATACCAGCACGCCCAGGGCGATGGCCACTGCCGCCAGGAACAGCCCGAATGACAGCCCATAGCCGACGAAGAAGTCGGTCAGGTGGGCATTGTTCGGGCTGCGGGCGAGAAAGCGGCGGGCAAAGGCCTTGAGCGTCGGCAGGAGGCCCGCCGCCAGGCTGTAGTGCAGCAGCACCAGCAGGCCGGCCAGCGCCGTGGCGAAGGCCAGCCGCCAGGCCATCCGCCGCGCTTCCGGCCATTGCCGACGTTGCAGCCAGAACAGCGCGACCAGGCCGCCGCCGAAGACGTAGCCGGTCCATTCGGTCAGGGCGCCGAAACAGACCAGGCCGGCCAGTACCCAGCCAAGACGGGTACGCTGGCCCACCGGTGCCTGGAGGTAGTGGAAGAAGGTCAGCAGGCTGGCCAGCAGCAGCACCTGGTAGAAGCTCTGCACCCAATACAGCAGGCCCTGGGAGAGCAGTGCCTCGCGACTGAACACCGCGATCAGGCAACCCAGCACCGCGGTGCCGGCAGCCAGGGCGCGACTGGCGCCGTGGCTGCGCAAGACCAGGTACAGCAAGCGGAACAGCAGCAGCGCCGTCAGGGCGCCAAGGGCGGCGTTGAACAGCGCGAGGTTGTGCAGTGAAGGCGGCAGGCCGGCGACCTTGAGCCCCAGATAGGGGGCGAGAAAACCGTAGCTGCTGAAGCTGGTGTAGACGTAGTCGCCACTGTGGGTCGGGATGGTGGCGCCCCAGGACACCTGCTGGTCATGGCTGCCACCCAGGGTGATGGTGGGCAGCCACCAATGGCGGGCCACGCCGGATTCATCCAGGGCATTGAGACTGAGCAGCACGTGGTAGCTGGCTTCGAGATTCTGCGCCCCGGTACCGTCGCGGAAATCCGGCAGGCGCCAGAGCAGTGCAGCCAGCAACAACAGGCCAACCGCCAGACCGCCCAACCAGAACGGCCATCGTCCGACCCGGACCCCGGAATGGGTAACGCCAGATGCCACACTCATTGTCCTGTCTCCTGACAGCCATGCAGTCGAGAACGCCGTCCAGGGCAGTGAAGAACCAGGCGCTACCCTCCGCAGGCCTGGTACAACCGGTACAGGACCGCGCGTGGGCATGAGGCCACACAGGCGGGTAACCGGGCTTCAACCGCTGACTACATTCAAGAAGCCGTCAGGAACACGGCGTCACCCAGGGGCGACGTCGCTTAACGCAAAGACTGGCTCGACGGCCCCACTGGAGGGTCGAGGAACAGGGCCTGCCACAGTGCGTCGTCGGCAGGCATGACAGGTCGCAAAGAAGACTGCCTTAGCACCTTGACGCTGCCAAGCCGGCATCCGGCGCGTTCTGCACGGGGTGTCACATTTTTGGCTTTTGCTTTCGCTTAGAGTCGACGCAGCACTCCAGCCGACAAGGCGCGGATCCCTGATCCAGCGCCTGGCGTTCCCAGCTGTGCCCAGCCTGGCGTGAAGATCTCGACCCCGGTTCGCCGATCGCCTTCTCTCCGGACAGGCATCGGCCGCGACGGCTGTCCTCACCGTACCTGCCCAAGGCCCGCTCCTGCATGGACAAGTCGCATCAGGCTCTACCCCCTGCTCCTCACGCCGCGGACATCGGTTTCGCGCGCTATTGCGCCGCGCTCTGGCGCCATCGCCGCGGCCTGCTCGCCTGCGTGGTCCTCTGCACCCTGCTGGGCGTGGCCTACGCCCAGTTCGCCGCCCCGCGCTACCAGGCGGTGGCGACCCTGCAGATCGAATACCAGCGTGGCATCGTGCGCCTGGATGACGCGGACAACGGCCGGCCCATGCCACCGCCAGAAGCCATCACCGAGATGCAGTTGCTCACCTCGCGGCGCGTGGTTGGCGAGGTGGTGGATGCCCTGGGCCTCGACCTCAGCGTCACCCCGCGGCGGGTGCCGCTGCTCGGCGACTGGCTGGCGCGCCGCCACGAAAGAGCCAGCGCGGCGATAGCCACCGCGCCGTTCGGCCTCCATCGGTTCGGCTGGGGCGGAGAGCAGCTCACGATCGCCAGCCTGACGGTACCCGCTGCCCTCTATGGCCAGCCGCTCACCCTCACCGCCGAGGCACCCGATCGCTTCGTGCTGGCCGATGCCAAGGGGAACCGCCTGCTGGAGGGCCGCCTGGGGCAGCCGGCCAGTGCGGGCGAGTTGCGGCTGGACATCGCCCAGTTGCACGCCTATCCAGGCACCGAATTCATCCTGGTCAAGCAGCGCCGCGGCGTGGCCATCCAGGCGCTGCAGGAGCGACTCAGGGTCAGCGAGCGCGGCAAACGCTCGGGCATCCTCTCGATCCAGTTGCAGGATACCGATGCCCTGCGGGCCCAGCGCATCCTGCAGGGCCTCACCGAGGCCTATGTGCGCCAGGACGTGACCCGCAATGCGGACGAGTCCACCCAGCAGCTGGCCTTCCTGCGCCAGGAGCTGCCACGGGTGAACCAGCGCCTGAGTGCCGGCCGCCAGGCCCTGGACAGCTACCAGCGGCAAAGAGGTTCCATCGCCATCGGCGCGGAGGGACGCAGCCTGCTGAGCCAGGCGGTGGAGCTCGACGGCCAGCTATCGGCCCTGGAAATGGAGCGCCTGGGCCTGGCCCTGCGCTTCACCCCCACCCACCCGCTGTACCAGACCCTGCTGGCGCGGCGCCAGGTGTTGAATCGCCAGCGCCAGGTCCTGCAACGGCGCCTGGGCCAATTGCCGCAGACCCAGCAGGAGGTGCTGCGCCTGCAACGCGAGGTGGAGGCGGCAGACAAGGTCTATGCGCTGATCAGCAGGCGCATCCAGGAGTTGTCGGTGGTGCGAGCCGGCACGGTGAGCGATGTGCGCATCATCGACTACGCCTATACCCAGATTGCGCCGGTCTACCCGAAGAAACCCTTGCTGATCCTCAGCGCCCTGCTCTTCGGCTGCCTGGCCGGCGGCGCCTGGGTCTATCTGCGCGCCAGCCTGGAGCGTGGCATCGAGGACGCTGGAAGCCTGGAAGAACTCGGCCTGCCAGTGCTGGCGCAACTGCCCCTGGCGCCGAGTCGCCAGGCCGGAGGACCGCTGCAGACGCCGCTCGATGCCGGCTATCAGGAGGCCCTGCGGATCCTGCGCACCAGCCTGGCCTTCGCC
Source organism: Pseudomonas sp. JBR1 (assembly GCF_028198185.1). NCBI lineage: Bacteria > Pseudomonadati > Pseudomonadota > Gammaproteobacteria > Pseudomonadales > Pseudomonadaceae > Pseudomonas > Pseudomonas sp. JBR1. The sequence continues at coordinate 4,713,496 of NZ_CP116340.1, read as the reverse complement.
CGTACCGAGGCGCGCAATGACCTGCTGCTGATCACCAGCGCCAGCCCGGGCGCCGGCAAGTCCTCGGTGGCCGTGCAGCTGGCCCGGGTCTTGGCGGAAGGCGGAATGCGGGTGCTGCTGGTGGACGCCGACCTCCGTCGCGGGCGCCTGCACCGTCGCCTGCAACTGACGCGCCGCCCGGGCCTTGCCGAGGTGCTGGCCGGCCTGGCGACACCCGAGCAGGCGATTCAGCCCACGGTAATCGCCGGCCTGGATTGCCTGGTGGGGGGCATCCGGCCGCCCAATCCAGCCGAACTGCTGATGAGCTCACGCTGTACCGAGCTACTGCGTGGGCTGCAGCAGGACTACGAACTGGTGATCCTCGATACCCCACCGGTGCTGGCGGTGACCGATGCGGTACTGCTCGCCGCCCAGGCCGGCACCTGCCTGCTGGTGTCGCGCCATGGCTGCAACACGGCCAAGGAAATCGAGGCGACCCAGCGCCAGTTCGCCCACAGCGGCCTGGTCCTGCAAGGCGCGGTGCTCAATGCCGTCCCGCCCCAACCGTTCGCCCGCGGCTCCCTGGGGTTGCTGGTGAGTTGAAGCGCCAGCGCCCAAGGCCAGGTGCAGCGCGATGATGGCGCCTGGCCATCCCCTGTCATCAAAGCTCAATACGGAGCCCCTAGGCTGCATCGACCTCCCGAGAACGGATTCTTATCGATGTCGTCCGCTCCCCTGCCTTCCTCCCGCGCGGCCTTCCGCCCCTGTCAGCGCAGCGCCCTGGATCTCTGTACGCAATGGCCGGCGGTCGAGGCCGAGCACACCAATGCCAGGGTCATGGACCTGTTCAACGAGCGGCGCGAGATCACCAGCCTCGCGGTGATCGAGAACGACCGGCCGATCGGGCTCATCAACCGCGACATCTTCCTCTCGCAGATGAGCAAGCCGTATCACCGGGAAGTCTACGATCGCAAGAGCTGCATCGCCTTCATGGACAAGGAACCCCTGGTGGTGGACGCCGGCCTGTCCATCGAGGAGCTGACCCGCCGCACCGTCGAGGTGGGCGAGAAGGCGCTGGCCGATGGCTTCATCGTCACCCGTGAAGGCCGCTTCGTCGGCCTCGGCCTGGGCGTGCAGCTGATGCGCATCGTCGCGGATCTGCAGGCCGAGAAGAATCGCCAGATCATGCACAGCATCGAATACGCCAGCGTCATCCAGCGGGCCATGCTGCGCAGTTCTCGCGAGACCCTGGCGGTGATGGCCCAGGACGCCACCCTGGTCTGGCAGCCGCGCGACGTGGTCGGCGGCGACTTCTATCACTTCGCCCAATACGAAGACGGCTGGTTCGGCGCCATCGCCGACTGCACCGGCCATGGGGTGCCCGGCGCCTTCATGACCATGATCGCCTCGTCCTCCCTGACCCAGGCCCTGCAACAACTGGGGCCGCGTGATCCTTCCGCCCTGCTGGCGGCGATCAACGTGAGTGTCAAGGCGATGCTCGGGCAATCCGGGGGCATCTCCGAATCCAACGACGGCCTGGACCTGGCCTGCTTCTGGGTGGATCGCCACGGCCACGGCCTGACCTATGCGGGCGCCCGCCTGCCGCTCCATCTCCTGGCGCCCGACGCCGCGGAGGTCCTGACCCTGGCTCCCCTGCGCCTGGGCCTGGGGTATGCCGACAGCCCGCTGGAGCAGTGCTGGCCAGCCACCACCCTGCCGCTGCCACCGGGAAGCCTGCTGTTCGCCACCACCGATGGCCTGCTCGACCAGATCGGCGGCCCGCGACGCACCTCCTTCGGCAAGAAACGCGCCCTGAATCGGCTGACCGACTTGCGCACGGCGCCGACCGCGGTGTTCTGCCAGCAACTCGCCGACGATCTCGCCGCCTGGCAAGGCGACGAGCAGCGCCGCGACGACCTTACCCTCTTCTGCATCCGCGTGGACTGACGTCATGCTGACCTCCCTAGCCGAGAACGGGGCCTTCCTGGAGATCGCCCAGCAGCAACAGGTGATCTTCTATCACCACGGTTACTTCTCCCATGGCATCGTCGCCGCCATGGCCGAGGTGGTGAAACTGCAACTGGAATTCGAGGGCATCAGCGGCGCCACCCGGCGCAAGCTGTTTTCCTCCTTCATCGAACTGTCACAGAACGTCCTGCACTATTCCGCCGATGCCCTGCCCCCGGACACGCTCGCGGACGCCAAGCTGGGCCAGGGTTCGGTCTGTATCACCCGCCAGGACGGCAACTACCAGATGCTCTGCGCCAATCCCATCGTCAGCGACAAGGTCCAGGCCCTGCGCGCACGCCTCGAACCCCTGTGCAGCATGTCGATCGAGCAGATCAAGCAGGCCTACCGCGAGTCCCTGCGCGCCGAGACCCCCACCGACAGCAAGGGCGCCGGCCTGGGCTTCCTGACCATGGCGCGCGATGCCAGCGCGCCGCTGGAGTTCGCCTTCCATCCGTCCACGCGGAATCCGGGCACCGCCCTGTTCTGCCTGAAAGCCATCATCTGACCAGGGCCTACTCTCGTATGGACAATCTGTTCATCGCCCCCACGCCCACGTCGCCCGAGGTGGATTTCCGCTTCGCCGAAGACGTGCTTTGGCTCAAGGGTGAATCCTTTCCGGAAAACGCCGCCGCCTTCTATCTGCCCGTGATCGAGCAGCTACGCGCCTATCTCGACCAGCGGCAGGAGGCCACGCTGCTGGTACATGTCGCCCTCGCCTACTTCAACAGTTCCAGCACCAAGATGCTGTTCACCCTGTTCGACGCCCTGGACCAGGCGGCCCAGGCCGGCAACCGGGTGGAGCTACACTGGTACTACGATGCCGAAGACGAGACCATCCAGGAGTTCGGCGAAGAGTTGCGGCTGGACTTCCAGGCCCTGGCGTTCGTCGAGCATCCCGAGCTGCCGGCATGACCGCCAGCGTCCGGCGCTATAGCCCGGCCGATCCAGGCCCCGACCTGTTCGAGCAGGAGGCCGGGGTCCTGCAGGCGGCACGCGCACTCTATACGGCCGATGACGCCGACGCCGAACGCTACCGAGCCGCGCTGGGCGACCTGACCCTGCACTTCGAGCGGCTGATGCGCGAGACACGCCGGCTGATCGCGCGCAGCGACCGCGCCGAGCGCGAGATGAATGCCCTCAACCAGCAGTTGCAGACCCTCACCCAACAGCTGGAGTACCGAGCCACCCACGATGCCCTGACCGGGGTGCTCAATCGCGGCGCGGTCATCGACCAGGCGGGCCAGGCCCTGCGCCAGGGTGGCGGCGCCATGATCGTGCTGGACATCGATCACTTCAAACGCATCAACGACGAATTCGGCCATCCGGTCGGAGACCGGGTTATCCAGGCCATCGCCCGCTGTCTGCAGGAGATCGTCCAGGCGCCGGCCATCGTCGGCCGGGTAGGCGGCGAGGAATTCACCGTCTTGCTGCCAACCACGGCGCGGGACGAAGCCCTGGCCATGACCGAGCGCCTGCGCCTGCGCATCGCCCAGGACACGACAGGGCCGGCGCCGGTGACCGCCAGCTTCGGCCTCAGCCTGAATGCGCCGGGCACCGAGTTCGAGATCGCCTACAGCCTGGCCGATGCGGCGCTCTATCAGGCCAAGCGCGGCGGGCGCAACCAGGTGATGCTGGCCGACTAGCGGCATCCATCCGTGGGCGATCACGACCCGCCTGGCTTTTCGCGAGACGAAAAAAAGCCGCTGCGCCTGGCGAGGCACAGCGGCTTTTTCAGGTCAGCCGCTTAGGACTGCTTCCAGTCCGGATAGCGGCGCTGGTCGGGCGCTGGCGGGAAGTACTGGTACAGCCAGGTTTCGCTCAGGGCGCGGTCCTGGGTCCGGATGAAGGCGCGGAGCTGCACCGGGTCGGTCTTGTCGCTGGTGGGGTACCAGTCGAAGATCACCCGGTAGCCGCCGATCTCGTCGATCTTGAGCACATGGAAATCCTGCACCTTGCCGTCGGTGGCGGTCACCACCGGCTCGATGCCGGTGCCCTCGGGCAGGAAGGACAGGCCGCCACCATTGAAGTCGATGGCGAAGCGCCGTGCCCAGACCTTCGGCCAATGCTCACCGGGCGCCCAGCCTTCGGGGAAGCCGCCGATCCCGGAACGGGTCGCGTAGACCCGCGCCAGCGGGGTGCTCACCGGTGGCAACGCGCTCCAGTGCAGCTTGTAGCCATAGTGCAGCGACTTGCCGGCGGTGATGGTCTCGGCCGGAGCCCAGAAGGCCACGATGTTGTCCAGGGTCTCGCCGGTGGTGGGGATCTCCAGCAACTGGATGGCACCCTCGCCCCACGCGGAGGTGGGCTCGACCCACAGGCTCGGCCGGCGGTCGTAGCGGACCATGACGTCCTGGTAGCTTTCGAACTCGTGATCGGTCTGCACCAGGCCGAAGCCCTTGGGACTGTCGTCCTTGAAGGCGTTGAATTGCAGCTTGGGCGGGTTGTTCAGCGGGCGGCAGATCCACTCGCCGTTGCCCTTCCACATGGCCAGGCGGTCGGAGTCGTGGATTTGCGGATGGTAGGTGTTGCAGCTCTGGCGCTCGTGGGTGCCACAGCTGAACATGCTGGTCATGGGCGCGATGCCCAGTTGCTTGATGTCGCGACGGGCGTTGACGTTGGCGTCCACGTCCATCACCACCCGGTCGTTCAGGCAGTCGATGTCGAAGCGATAGGCACCGGTGGCGCTGGGCGAATCCAGCAGCGCATAGACCACGAAGCGGGTGCTGTTCTTGTTCGGGGTGACGAACCAGAACTTGGTGAAATCCGGGAATTCCTCGGGCCGATCGGCGTAGGTATCGATGGCCAGGCCACGGGCCGAAAGGCCGTACTGGCGGGTCTTGTCGACGGCGCGGAAGTAGCTGGCGCCCAGGAAGGAGACGATGTCGTACTGGGCCAGGTGCGGCGCCTTGAACAGCTTGAAGCCAGCAAAGCCCAGGTCGCCCTTGAGCTGGCTCTTGTCGACACCGCTGTCGTTGTAGTTGAACAACTCGGGGCGGAAGTGGACTTCCTTGGCCTCGTTGGTCTTGGGGTCCACCGAATACATGTGCACGGGTGTCTTGAAGCCCATGCCGACATGGAAGAACTGCACGTCCAGCTGGCCCTTGAGGTCGTGCCAGAGCGAATGCTGGGCATCGTAGCCAATGGCGTTGAACTGCTGGGGCGTCATGTTCGCCAGGGTATCGGGCAGCTTCTGGGCGGTAGGCTGGTAGGCCTTGCCGGCCAGCTCCTTGGCATGCTGCTTGAGCCAGTCGAAATCGAAGGCCTGGCCGTCGCCATTGGCCGGATTGGCAAAGGCCTGGAGGGCGAACAGCCCGGTGGAAGGAATGCCGGTGTAGGCCGCCAGGGCCAGGGACGCTTTGAGCAGGTGTCGACGCTGCATGGATCAACCTTGGTCACTAAGGATGAAAAGATTCGGCCCAGCCGAACCGCCAGAGAGAAAAAGAATGCACGATACCCGGATAGGTTCGCCATCGCACCGGTGAACTGCAGCCTAGCGCACGCTCTGGCCTGCCAGAGGGGTTACCAAAGCTTTCCGGATCACAGTTCGGGTTGCCGGGCAGCCTCAAAGGTGCGCCCTGGCGCTCACCCCACCGCGCTTTCTGCGCCTGTCGAGTACCGCCATGCCCATCGATACCGTCGCCTTCGGGCAACCCAGCCCCATCCTGCGCATCTTCGATGACGAAAAGGCGCGTGAATTCTATTGCAGCTTCCTGGGCTTCCGCCTGGTCTGGGAGCATCGCTTCGAGCCGGGATTGCCGCTCTACGCCGAGGTCGAGCGGGCCGGTCTGCGCCTGCATCTTTCCGGCCATCATGGCGACGCCTGTCCCGGCTCGACGGTCTTCGTACGGCTGACCGGCATCCGCGCCCTGCAGACCGAGCTGCTGGCCAAGGATTACGGCTTCGCCCGCCCGAGCATCGAGGAACTGCCCTGGGGCCTGGTGATGGAGATCGCCGATCCCTTTGACAACAGGTTGAGGTTTTGCGAGGACGAGGTGGCGGGTTAGCCCCCGGCGCGGGCCCGCTTCGTTGGGCTTCGACGGTGGAGCTGTCTCAACCCAACCTACGGGAGACCCTGGATGGACTTGGCTATCAGGGCAGGCACACTTCGTGGAAAACGCTACGCGGTTTTCCACCCTACGCCGGCGTCACGCCCCCCTGCCGCTCCGCTCCCTCTCCCTCTCCCTCTCCCTCTCCCTCTCCCTCTCCCTCGGGGAGAGGGTTGGGGTGAGGGAAAGGCACCACCCACGGTCACCGTCTCATTCGTAGGTTGGGCTGAGCGCAGCGAAGCCCAACGGCCTCAGGCCGGCAACGGCTCCAACAGGGGCACCGTGCCCTCCTCCACCTGCCACCAGGTCGGCAGCAGCGCCCTGACCTCGGGCTGGGTGAATCGGTCGTCGATGAGGTAGAGGCAGCCGCGGTCCTGCACGGTACGGATCACCCGGCCGGCGGCCTGGATGACCTTCTGTAGTCCTGGATAGAGATAGGCGTAGCGATAGCCATCACCGAAGCGCCGCTGCAGGCGCTGGCGCAGCTGTTCGTTGACCGGATTGAGCTGGGGCAGGCCCAGGGTGGCGACGAAAGCGCCAATCAGGCGGTCGCCGGGCAGGTCGATGCCCTCGCCGAAACTGCCGCCCAGAACGGCGAAACCGATACCACGGCCATCAGCCTGGAAACGGTCGAGAAAGGCCTGGCGCGCGGCTTCGTCCATACCGCGCGATTGGCGCCACTGGGGGACGTCAGGTGCCAATTCGGCCAGGGCTTCGGCCACCTGGTCGAGGTAGTCGAAGCTGCTGAAGAAGGCCAGGTAGTTGCCCGGTCGCTGGCGATAGCGGCTGGCGATCAGGGCGGCGATGGGTACGCGGGAGGCGGCGCGGTCGGCGTAGCGGGTGGAGAGCCGCACCAGGCGCACCTCCAGCTGCTCGGCGGCGAAGGGCGAGGCGACATCGACCCAGGCACTGCCAACCGGGATCCCGAGCAGGTCGCGGTGAAAATGCTGGGGAATCAGGGTGGCGGAGAACAGGGTGCAGCTGTGGGCCGCCGCCAGCCGCGGGCCGACGAAGGGTGCCGGCACCAGGTTACGCAGGTTGAGTTGCGACTGCGCCTTGCCACGGCCCTTGAGCAGGGTGACATCGAACAGCGAGTGATCGCCAAAGGTCTCGCCCAAGCGCATGAACTGCAGCAGGTCGAAGAACAGCGTCTGCAACTCCGGCGCCGGGGGCTGGCCGGGTTCGCCGAAATGCTCGGTGAGCAGACCCACCACCCGTTGCAGGGCGGTGAGGAAGGCGGCGGGCAATTCCGCCTGCACCTGGTAGTCGACCTGCTGCTCCTTGTGCAGGCGGTTCCATTCGCGATTGAGCGCCTGCAGGCTCTTGGCGATTGCCGGTGGTGCCACGCTCTTGCCGGCGGCCAGACGACGCTGGTCAAGACTGGCGCTGTACATGCCACGGGCGCGGTCGAGCAGGTTGTGGGCTTCGTCCACCAGCACCCCGACCCGCCACTCCTGGGTCTGGGCCAGGGCATGGAGCATGGCACTGCCGTCGAAATAGTAGTTGTAGTCGCCCACCACCACGTCGCTCCAGCGCGCCAGTTCCTGGGCCAGGTAGTAGGGGCAGACCTCATGGGCCAGGGCGGTCTCCCGCACCCGCGCCCGGGTCAGCTGCGTGGGTTCGGCCAGGGCGGCGGCGCGGGCGGCCGGCAGTCGGTCGTAGAAGCCTCGTGCCAACGGACAGGACTCGCCATGGCAGGCCAGTTCCGGGTGCTCGCAAGCCTTGTCCCGCGCCACCAGTTCCAGCACCCGCACCGGTGCGGCCAGGGACTCCAGCCCATGCAGGGCCAGGGCGCGGCCGGGGGTCTTGGCGGCGAGGAAGAACAGCCGATCCAGGTTCTGCCGCGGCATGGCCTTGAGCAGCGGGAACAGGGTGCCCACCGTCTTGCCGATGCCGGTGGGCGCCTGGGCCAGCAGGCAACAGCCGACGCTGGCGGCCTTGTAGACGGCTTCCGCCAGCGGCCGCTGGCCGTGGCGGAAGTCGGCATGGGGAAAGGCCAGGGTCGCCAGCGCCTCATTGCGCGCGGCGCGATGGGCCAGCTCCTGGCGCGCCCAGGCGAGAAAGCGCGAGCACTGCAAGGCGAAGTGCTCAGCCAGATCGGCCGCCGTCCAGGCTTCGGTGAAGACGGTCTCGGCGCCACTGCCGATGTCGAAATAGACCAGCGCCAGGGTCAGCCCGGATAACTCACGACTCTGGCAAAGCAGATGCCCATAAACCTTGGCCTGGGCCCAATGCAGGTGACGATGGTTGCCGGGCTGGCGGTCCAGGCTGCCCCTGTGGGTCTTGATCTCTTCCAGGCGATTGGCAGCGGCGTCGAAGCCATCGGCGCGACCACGCACCTGCAGGTCCTCGAAGTCGCCCTGCAGGCTGACCTCGCGCTCATAGCCGGGACCGCGCCGCGCCGCCACCCGCTGGTGGCCTTCGATACCTTCCAGGGCGGTGGGCGACGGGGTGAACCTGAGATCCAGGTCGCCGGCCTTGGCGGTGAATTCGCAGAGGGCGCGAACGGCGATGCGATAGCTCATGCGGAGGTCGCGGCCACCTGCCACTGCACGTGGCAGACGCTGACCGGGATGTCATGGGCGGCGAAGAAGTCCAGCCAGCGGCGCTGGTTGTCCTGCAGGCGGTCGCCCGGGCCCTTGACCTCGATCATCCGGTAGCGGCCTTCCGCTGGCCAGAATTGGATCAGGTCGGGCAAGCCGGTGCGGTTGTTTTCCGGATCCTCCAGCAGCCGCTCGAAGCACAGGCGCAGGTGACGCGCCGGCAGGCAGGCCAGGGCCTGGTCGAGCAAGTCGCTGCCGAGGATGCCCCAGGCGACGAAGGGCGAGGCCAGGCCGCGCTTGGCGGCGAAACGCTCGCGGATCACCGCCGCGTAGGAGCCATCGTCCAGCCGCGCCAGGCAGGCGGCGAAGGCCTCGGCGCGGCGTTCGCGGAAGCCCGGCAGACGCAGGTCGGCCGGCTCGCGCTGATAGGGGTGGAAGAAGGCGCCGGGGATAGCCAGGAAGATGGCGTCCCAGCACAGCAGGCCGAAGAGGCTGGTGAGCAGGGTGTTTTCCACATAGTGCACCGGCGCCTCGTCGCGGCCCAGGTGCTCGCGCACCAGCCACTCGACCCGGCGCAGGCCGTCGTTGACCAGTTCGAAATCGAGGCGCTCCACCGGGCTGGCGGGGCGGCGTTTGTTGGGCGGGCCACCTTGCTTGCGCACCAGCCGCGGCAGGATACGCGCCACCTGCTGGCGCTCGGCGTCATGGGCCGGTGCGGCGGCGATGGCTTCCGCCAGCGCCTGGGCGGCGGGCCAGTCCTCCAGCCGTTCGAGCATGCGCAAAGCGCGAATACGCGACTCGGGATGCGCCGAGGCGGCATAGAGCGCCTGCGCCTGGGCCAGTTCGCCGAGGCGCTCGTGGTGCTGGGCCAGTTCGTGGAGCAGCTTGCCCCGACGCAATTCCAGCCAGGTGTTGGCAAAGCGCTCGGCGGGCAGCAGTGGCAGCAGTTCGGCGGCTGGCAGGCCATCGCGCAGCGCCTGGCGACAGCGCTGGATATGCAGATAGGCATCCACCTCGTGCCGCTGCCCGAAGGCGCGGGATTCAGCACTGAAGGCCACCGTCTCGTACTGGAAGATGCCCAGATCGGCCAGCACGAAGTCGGTCCAGTCCTGGTGCAGATTGCCAAAGAACAGCAGGCGCAGGCGGTCGCAGAGATCCATCAGCGTCAGGCGCCAGACGCCCTCTTCCACCAGCTCCGGCACCGTGCCGGCCCAGCCGCTGAAGGCCAGGGGCGTGGCCTGTTCGGCTTCCAGGCGGGCCAGCCAGTCTTCCTTGCGGCCGGCCTTGGGCAGGCGGGCGCCGAAACAGCCGAGCAGTTCTTCCTTGCGCAGCAGGGCGAAGAGTTCGATCAGGTGCAATTCGGGATCGGAAAGCAGCCAGCCAAGGTCCACCAGCGGCAAGGCGGCGGCACGCGGGCAGCCGATCTCGCTGTAGACCAGCTTGCTGGCGCGGAACACCTCGCCCTTGCGCATTACCAAGCGCACCAGCAATGCCCGCGAGGGCTGTGGCAAGTCGGCGAAGGCCGCGATGAAACCCTGCTCGTGGTCATCGAGCAGATCGGGATAGCGCAGGGCAACCCAGTCCAGTACCCGCTGGAAGTTGTGCAGATAATAGAGGGGATCTTCGAGCGGAGCGTTCATGACGACACGGGCAATAGGCGAGCGGCTGGCTATTTATCCAGCCCCGACCGGAGCGGGCAACCCTGAAGCGATGCGCGGTCGTTCGCCCAGGCGGTCGTGCGATTTCCAGGTTGAAGAAGCCGACCAGTAGTCATACGATGACTGACAAAGACCGCCGTCATAATTACAAGTCCAGGAGTCTGAGCGTGAAGATCAAACGCATCAAAGTCACCCCCATCGCCTTTCGCGATGCGCCGCTGCTCAATGCCAGCGGCATCCACGAACCCTATGCGCTGAGATCCATCATCGAGGTGGAAGGCGACAACGGCTACATCGGCCTCGGCGAAAGCTACGGCGACGCCCCGGTGCTGGCAGTGCTCAAGGCCATGGAAAGCAGCCTGGTCGGCCTCTCCGCCTGGGATCTCAATGGCCTGCGCGCGCGGGTGGTGGAGACCGTCGCCAGTCTCGCCGGCGGCGTGGTGGCCGGTGCGGAGCTGGCGCCCGGCTCCCATCCGAGCAAGCAGGTGGCCAATGCCTATTCCGCCTTCGAGGTGGCCTTCCTCGATCTGCAGGCACGCTCCCTGGGCATTCCGCTGGTGGAGCTGCTCGGTGGCGCGGTGCGCCGCGAAGTCCCCTTCAGCGCCTACCTGTTCCTCAAGTACGCCGAGCACATCGACGCTCCCTACCCGCCCGATCGCTGGGGCGAGGCCATCAGCCCCGAGCAGGTGGTGGCCCAGGCCGCGCGGATGATCGAGGAGAACGGCTTCCAGAGCATCAAGCTCAAGGCCGGCACCCTGCTTGGCCCGGATCACGAAGCGGCCTGCATCAAGGCACTGCGCCAGGCCTTTCCCCAGGCACCGCTGCGGATCGACCCCAACGGCAACTGGTCGCTGGAAACGTCCCTGCGCATCGCCGAGGTCCTGGCGGGCGACCTCCAGTACTACGAGGACCCGACCCCCGGCCTCGACGGCATGGCCGAACTGCATCGGCGCACCGGCATTCCCCTGGCCACCAACATGGTGGTCACCGACTTCGACGAATTCCGCCGCAGCGTGGCGCAGAACAGCGTGCAGATCGTGCTCGCCGACCACCACTACTGGGGCGGCCTGCGGGATACCCAGATCCTCGCGCGGATGTGCGACACCTTTGGCCTGGGCGTCTCCATGCACTCCAACTCGCACCTGGGCATCAGCCTCATGGCCATGACCCATGTGGCCGCCGCCGTGCCCAATCTCGCCTATGCCTGCGACACCCACTACCCGTGGCAGGAAGAGGACGAGGAAGTCATCCAGGGCGGCAAGCTGCCGATCCGCAACGGCTGCGTGGCGATCACCGACGCCCCCGGCCTGGGTGTGGAGCTGGATCAGGAGCAACTGGCCAAGCTGCATGAGCAGTTCCTCGCCATCGACATCCGCAGCCGCGACGACGTGCGCCAGATGCGCAAGTACCAGCCGGACTGGGAGACGCGCAAGCCGCGCTTCTGACGCCTCCAGCAGCCCACCCGAGCCCGGACGACCGGCCCCGCGCCGGCCGTCGACGGCTCCGCCTCCCGCCCCTTCGCTGTGTACAATCGGCGGCGCACGACAGTGCCCAAGAACAACGAAAAAATACGCACAGGGAATCGGGGGAAGATGTTGAACGCACCACGCCTCACCGCACTCATGCTCGGCCTGGGACTGGCCATCGGTGCCACCCTCGCCTCGGCGCAAGACGCCGATCCGGCGCGCGCCTACGTCGACGCCCTGCTGGCGAAGATGACCCTGGAGGAAAAGATCGGCCAGCTCAATCTGGTGAGCGTCGGGCCGGACTATCCCAAAGAAGCCATCATGGCGGACATCCGCGCCGGCAAGGTGGGCGCCATGTTCAACACCGTGACCCGCCCCGACATCCGCCAGATGCAGGACCAGGTCGTGCACAGCCGGCTGAAGATCCCGCTGTTCTATGCCTATGACGTCATCCACGGCATGCGCACCATCTTCCCCATCAACCTGGGCCTGGCCAGCACCTGGAATCTCGACGCCATCGCCACCAGCGCGCACATCTCCGCCATCGAGGCGGCCGCCGACGGCCTCGACCTGACCTTCTCCCCCACCGTTGACGTCACCCGCGAACCGCGCTGGGGCCGTGCCTCCGAGACCTTCGGCGAGGACACCTGGCTGACCTCGCGCATCGGCGCCACCCTGGTACGCGCCTACCAGGGCAACGACCTGCGCGCGCCCGACAGCCTCATGGCCAGCATCAAGCACTTCGGCGGTTACGGCGCGGTGGAAGCTGGGCGTGACTACAGCAACGTCGACATGAGTCCGCAGCGGCTGATGCAGGACTACCTGCCACCCTATCGCGCCGCCGCCGAGGCCGGAGCCGGCGCGGTGATGGTGGCCCTGAACAGCATCAACGGCGTTCCGGCCACGGCCAATCGCTGGCTGCTGCAGGACCTCTTGCGCAAGGACTGGAACTACCAGGGCCTGTTGATCAGCGATCACGGCGCCATCAACGAACTGGTCTTGCACGGCGTGGCCAAGGACACCCGCGACGCCGCCGAGCAGGCGCTCAAGGCCGGTGTCGAGCTGAACATGCACGACGACGTCTATGGCAAGCAGCTGCCCGCCCTGCTGGCGGCCGGCAAGGTGACCCAGGCCGAGATCGACCAGGCCGTGCGCGACATGCTGCTGACCAAGTACCGCCTGGGCCTGTTCGACGACCCCTACCGTCGCCTGCAGGGCCAGGACCCGGTCGACACCAACGCCGAATCGCGCCTGCACCGCGCCGAGGCGCGCCAGGTGGCCCGCGAGAGCCTGGTGCTGCTGAAGAACGAGAAGGCCGTCCTGCCGCTGCGCAAGGGCGCCACCCTGGCCGTGGTCGGTCCGCTGGCCGACAGCCCGCGCGACGTCATGGGCAACTGGTCCGCCGCTGGCGTGGCCGCCCAGGCGGTCTCCATCCGCCATGGGCTGGAAAACGCCGTGGCCGGCCAGGGCAAGGTGCTCTATGCCAAGGGCGCCAACCTGCTGGACGACCGCGATGTGCTGGCCTACCTCAACTCCTATGAACCCGCGGTCGCGGTGGACCCGCGCAGCGCCAGCGAATTGATCGCCGAAGCCGTGGCCACCGCGCGCCAGGCCGACGTGGTGGTGGCCGTGGTCGGCGAGTCGCAGGGCATGGCCCACGAGGCCTCCAGCCGCGCCCGCATCAGCGTGCCCGACACCCAGCGTGAGCTGATCAAGGCGCTCAAGGCCACCGGCAAGCCGCTGGTGCTGGTGCTGATGAATGGCCGCCCGCTGGCCCTGGAATGGGAACAGGAGCAGGCCAACGCGCTGCTGGAAGCCTGGTTCCCCGGCACCGAGGGCGGCAACGCCGTGGCCGATGTGCTGTTCGGCGACCACAACCCGTCCGGCAAGCTGACCATGACCTTTCCCCGCGAAGTGGGCCAGGTGCCGCTGTACTACAACCACCTGAGCAGCGGCCGGCCCTTCGACGCGGCCAAGCCGAACAAGTACACCTCGCGCTACTTCGACATCGTCAACGGCCCGCTCTACCCCTTCGGCTATGGCCTGAGCTACACCACTTTCGACGTCTCGGCGCCGCAACTATCCAGCGCCACCCTGAAGAAGGGCGGCACCCTGACTGCCAAGGTCACGGTCAAGAACACCGGCACCCGCGCCGGCGCCACCGTCGTGCAGCTCTACCTGCACGACGTGACCGCCTCCCTGGCGCGACCGGTCAAGGAGCTCAAGGGCTTCCAGAAGGTGATGCTGCAACCGGGCGAGAGTCGCGAGCTGGACTTTCCCATCACCGAGGCGGACCTGCGCTTCTACAACAACGACCTCAAGCTGGTCTCGGAACCGGGCGAATTCAAGGTGATGGTCGGCCTGGATTCGGAGCGGGTGCGGGAAGGGAGTTTCACGTTGCTCTAGGGGGCTGCCCTCACCCCAACCCTCTCCCAAAGGGAGAGGGGGTAAAGCGTGCATCTTGATACCGCCCCACCTCCCTTCACGCTTTTACCGCCCCCTCTCCCAGGGTGAGAGGGGATAAAAGCGTACCTCTCGATGCCGCCGCCTCCCTTCGCGCCTTTGCCGCCCCCTCTCCCTCTGGGAGAGGGTTGGGGTGAGGGAAAGGGTACGCACCTTGAATCCGGCCCGCCGGGCTTTGCTGCGCTCAACCCAACCTACACAGGTTCCGTAGATTGAGTTGCGGGCGTTCTATCGCCACAGCCCAGCAAACCGAGCCAAGCCGCGTACCTGCTGCTTATTGTTAAGGATCTGATCGCAGCCACTGCGGTATAACCTTCGATCAATGAAGAATCTCGCCAGTCTCAACTCCATCATGTCCCGCCTGCACGCCAAGCAGCTGCGCCTGCTCATCGCCCTGGCGGAAAAGGGCTCGCTGCTCAATGCGGCGGACGGCCTGGGGCTCACGCAGCCGGGCGCCAGCAAGGCGCTCAAGGAGCTGGAATCCACGCTGGGGGTGGAGTTGTTCCTGCGCACCAACCGCGGTCTGCTGCCGACGCCGGCCGGCACCTGTGCGATCCGCTTCGCCCGGCTGATCCAGGCCGACCTGGACAACCTGCGCCATGAGCTGCACGCCATCGCCAGTGGCTCGGGCGGCAAGTTGGCCATCGGCACCATCATGGGCGCCGTCCCCCTGCTCACCCATGCCATTTCCCGGCTGCTGGAGCTGCAGCCGCGGCTGTCGATCGAGGTGGTGGAGGACACCAGCGAGAGTCTGCTCGGCCTGGTCGATCAGGGGCGGCTGGATGCCGCCATCTGCCGGCTATCGGTGAGCGACAAGCCCGCTGCCTACGACGCCCTGGTCATCAAGGACGAGTCCCTCGCGGTCATCGCCCATGCCTCCCATCCGGCGGCTCAGCGCGAGCGAGTCGAGCTGCAGGATCTGTCGGACAGTCGCTGGGTGGTCTATCGGGCCAACATGCCCATGCGCCGCACCTTGGAGCACGAGTTCTTCGAAGCCCAGCTGCCGTTTCCGCTGCACCTGATCGAGACCACCTCGGCGCTGACCACCCTGTCGCTGCTGAGCCGCAATCCTCGGCTGGTGGCCCTGGTCTCGGTCGAGGTGGCGGACTATGTCTGCCAGCATGGCCTGGTCAGTCGCCTGCCGCTGCAGCTGAGGTCCCACAGCGAGCCCTATGAGCTGGTCTCGCGGCGCAGCGCCCAGCAGAATCCGGCGTTCGAGCTGCTCGTGGAGTCGCTCTACGCGATCCAGCAGGAGACCTGAGCACGCTCAAGGACAGCGGTCAGGGCGTGTCGCTGGTCTCCGCAGGCTCCGCTCTGGCAACGGCAGCCGCCGCGGCGATGGCCTCACCGGCATGCTCGGCGCAACAGTCGTCCTGCCAACGATAGCGGCGCGTCAGGCGACCGATGCCGGGATTGAAGGCATTGGTCGGATCGAGCTGGCGATAGTGCCGCTCCAGTTCGGGCGCCGCCTCGTAGAGGTGGCCGACATTGTGCTCGGCCGGATAGCGGGCGCCGCGGGCATCCAGCAGGTCCAGCAGGCGCCGCTTGAGCGCCGCGCAGTCGTGCCCCTTCTTCACCAGGTACTCCTGGTGCAGCACGTGGCAGAAGAAGTGCCCGCAGTACATGGTCACCTCGATCTGTTCCGCCAGCTCTGGCGGCAGGGTCTCGAACCAGTCCTGGGTGTTGCGCGGCAAGGCGATGTCCAGGGCGAGGATGTCTTCCACGGTATCCCGGTGCACCGCCCGGTAGCGATTCATGGCGTTGCCGACCGCGAAGCGATTGAGGAAGGCGGCGTTGCCCTCCTCCACGCTGCACTCGATGAAATCCGCGTCCGCGCTGGGCAGCCAGGCCTGCAGATAGGCACGCGCCTCGTCGATGCCCTCTTCGCCCATCTTCAGCAGCAGATGATGCTCGAAGCGCTCGGCGAACGCATTAAGCCGCGCCGGCAGATGCTCGGGTAGCGGCGCGGCGAGGCGTTGCAGGAGTCGGTCGCCGAGCTGGGCGCTCAGGCCCAGGCGTTCGCTCAGGGCATCGAAGCGGGTCTTCCAGGCAAAGGCCTGGGGCACCCGCTGCGCACCGCAACGCTGGATGAAGAGAAACAGATCCTTGCCGTAGGTGCGACTCAGCTCATAGGCCGTGCGGTGCATGTACTCGCCGGCGATTGGCAGAGAGGTGAAATTGACCAGGATGTGCCGGCGAATGGCTTCGAGATCGGCGGCTCGGTTGGAGCCTATGTAGAACACCCGGGTGTTGCGATCGGCTGGAAAGGTATCCAGGCGCAGGGCGAACACGGCGAGCTTGCCCGCCGAGCCCGACGCCTCGTACAGCCGCCGCGGGTCGGCGTTGTAGCGGGCCGGCGTGGCGGATGTCACGTCGCGAACGTGGCGGGCGTACTCGCGATCGGAGGCCATGGCCCCGGCCGGGTCCTGCACGGCGCTGTCGTCGAAACGCCCCTCGTCGAGCCGGCTCAGGATCTCCTCAGGGGTGTCGCCCAATTTCAGGCCCAGATGATTGACCAGTTGCAGCTGCCCGGCTTCGTCGATGCGGGCGAACAGCGACAGCTGGGTGAAGGCCGGGCCGCGGCGGATCAGCGAGCCGCCGGAGTTGTTGCAGACGCCACCGGTGATGGAGGCGCCAATGCAAGTCGAGCCGATCACCGAATGCGGCTCGCGCCCCAGGGGTTTCAGGGTCGTTTCCAACTGGCTCAGGGTCACGCCCGGCTGGGACACCACCTGCTCGCCCTGGCGCAGCAGGGCCAGGCGGGTCAGGCGCAGGGTGTTGATCAGCACCACCGGGCGGTCGTAGCCCTCGGCCACCGGGGTGGAGCCCCCGGTCAGGCCCGTGTTGGCCGCCTGGCAGATGATGATGGTCCCGGCTTGGTGACAACGCTGCAGCACCCGCCACATCTCCAGCAGGCTGCCGGGCTGCACTACGGCGAGTACCGCCCCGCCGCCATAGCGGATCCCCAGGCGGAAGCGGCGGGTCGCGGCGTCCCCCTGCAAGACGTGGCGACGCCCGACGATGGCTTGCAACTCACTGACCAGATCCATGACGCCCTCTTCGCTGGCAAAGGAACCGGGAGCGAGCAAAGGCCGCTCCCGTTCGGAAACGCGCGGGTAGCGCCGGCGCGATTACTCGGCCAGCATCCCGGCATTCGATGGCACGGGCCGCCGGGTCACCCACAGCATCAGCGCCGCACACACCAGCAGGCAACCCCCAAGCAGCATCAGGCCGACCTGCGCCGAGCCGAACAGGGTCGTCAGCAGGCCCAGCAGATAGGGCCCGGCGAAGCCGCCGAGATTGCCGAAGGAGTTGATGAGGGCAATGCCGGCTGCGGCGGCAGCGCCCTGCAGGAAGGCCCCGGGCAGTCCCCAGAACAGTGCGATGGCGCTCAGGCTGCCACCTACCGCGAAGGCGACGCCCAGGATCATCAGCAGCAGCTGCTGGGGGAAGGCCGCGCAGAGGATCAGGCCGATGCCGGCCAGTATCGACATCAAGGCACCATAGACGCGCTGGTTACCCGTGCGCTGGGCCTGGCGGGTCACCCAGACCATGGTCACCGCCCCGAACACATAGGGGATGGCGGTGATGAGGCCGATATCCAGGACCGAGGCCACCCCGGCGTTCTTGATGATGGTCGGCACCCAAAAGTTGATGCCGTAGTTGCCGAGCATCAATAGCACGTAGATGGCGGTTAGCAGCCAGATGATAGGCAGGGCAAAGAGCCGCTTGAAGGGCACGCTGACCTTGTCCGAGGCATCCACGGCGAGGCGCCGGGTCAGTTCAGCCTTTTCCTGCACGTTCAGCCACTTGGCATCCTGGATGCCGTTGTCCAGCAGGCAGAGCACCACCACCCCGATCACCACGGCCGGTATGGCCTCGATGACGAACATCCACTGCCAGCCCGCCAGCAAGCCGCTGCCGCCCATGTAGTGCATGATGGCGCCGCTGAGCGGACCGCCAAAGATGAAGGACACCGGATTGCCGAGGATGACGATGGCCATCATGCGGCTGTGCAGCGCCGAGGGAAACCAGTAGGTCAGGTAGAGGATGACCCCGGGAAAGAAGCCGGCCTCGCAGACGCCGAGCAGAAAACGCAGGCCATAGAAGGTCATCTCGTTGCTGATGCCCAGCAGCTGGGCGATGGGGCCGGTGAAGGCCATCAGCGACGAGACCAGGCCCCAGGTGATCATGATGCGCGCGATCCACAGCTTGGCGCCGACCCGATGCAGCATCAGGTTGCTGGGAACCTCGAAGATGAAGTAACCGATGAAGAAGATGCCGGCGCCCAGGCCATAGGCCGCATCGGACATGCCGAGATCGCCGAGCATGGCGAGCTTGGCGAAGCCGACGTTGACCCGGTCGAGATAGGCGATGATGTAGCCGAGCAGCAGAAGGGGCAGCACCCGCCAGGCGACCTTGCAATAGAGCGGATCGAACTGCACCGTGGGTACGGCGGTATCAGGATTGGCCATGAGGTTTCGCGTCCTTTAGTTGTTGTGATTGCCGCGCGAGGGTCTTGCATAACGGTCGTCTGTCATCCGCATCCTGTTGCCGCCCCGAACGGATTCGAGGACGGGCGGCAGGCCTGCGGACGACACGGCAGCGGAAAGGCTTTCCGCTACGGATGTCCAGGCCTCAGAACGAGGCCTGGATCAGCTGGGCGTAATCATCCGCCGTGGCTTCCCGGGGATTGGTCTTGTGGCTGTGATCGGCCAGGGCGCCAGTGACGATGCGCGGGATGAGCGCCTTATCGACGCCCATCTGCGCCAGGCCCGTCGGCAGGCGCAGGGCCTCGGCCTTGTGCGCCAGCGCCTGTTCCACCGACAACTGCGCGGGCAGCTGCATGGCCTGGGCGAGCCGTTCGAGTTTTTCCTCGCGGACCACCGACTCCGCTCCCCGGTTGAAGGCGACCACCGCCGGCAGCAGCACCGCGTTGAGGGTGCCATGGTGCAGGCGCGGATCGATGCCCCCCAGCGAATGGCTCAGGCTGTGCACGCAGCCCAGCCCCTTCTGAAAGGCCAGGGCGCCCTGCAGCGAGGCGCTGAGCATCTGGGTGCGGGCTTCCAGGTTGCTCGGCTCATTGAAGGCCAGCTCCAGATGGCGCCACGCACGGCGCAGGCCATCCAGCGCGATGCCCTCGGCCGGCGGATTGAAGCCGGGAGCGAGAAAGGTCTCGATGCAATGGGCCACCGCGTCCATGCCCGTGGCTGCCGTCAGGTGCGGCGGCAGGCTGAGCGTCAGCAGCGGATCGCAGATCGCCACGCGGGGGATGACATGGGGTGAAAGGATGCCGACCTTGCGGCCATCATCGAGAATGATGATGGCGCCTCGCCCTACTTCGCTGCCGGTGCCGGCGGTGGTCGGAATCGCCACGATGGGCACCGTCGCCGCGGTGATCCGCGCCAGCCCGCCTTCGATGACCGCGAAGTTTTTCAACGGCCCCGGATGGCGCGCGGACACGGCGATGGCCTTGGCCAGATCGATGGGCGAACCGCCGCCAACGGCGATGATGCCGTCGCACTCCGCTTCCAGAAAACAGGCCACCCCCTCGCGAGTAGCGGCTTCGGTGGGGTTGGCTGGGGTAGCGTCGAAGACCCGGTAGGCGGCCAGGGAATTCATGTCCAGCAGCTGCTCGATGAGACCGGCCGCCACCACGCCACGATCGGTGACGATCAGCGGTCGCTGGAAGCCCAGGCGCGCGCTGACTTCGGCCAGCTCCGCGGCACAGCCGGCGCCGAAGCGGATCTCCGTTACATAGTTGATTATCGCCATGACCCGTCCTGTTATTCTTGAAATTGATAGACGGCCCGACTATAGCGGCGCGCTCTTGGCCTAAATACTGAGAGGTAGCGATAGCGGTATAACCTGGAGGCAACCCGGCCTTGGCCAGGGCAATGGGGAAATCCCGCTTGGGCGCCCAGCGCTAGCTTCTGCCAGCCCTTCCCGGTCGCCTCGACTTCCCCTGGAGTTCCGATGCCCAGCCCTACCCTCGCCGCTGCCCAGTCAATCTCGATCCCCGGTGATCTCACTGCCAACCTGCGTAGCCATCTGGACGTCGTCACTGCGGCGGCCGAGGCCGGGGTGACGTTGCTGCTGTTTCCCGAGTTGTCCCTGACTGGCTACGAGCCGACCCTGGCGGCGGCGCTGGCACTGGAGCCCGCCGATATCCGTCTGCTGCCGCTGCGCGAAGCTTGTCGCGCAGCTGGGCTCACGGCCGTGGTCGGAGCGCCGGTCCAGGGTCCGACGGGGCTGCAGATCGGCGCCTTGATCCTGGGGGCGGACGGCAGCTGCCGCGTCCATACCAAGCAATACCTGCATCCGGGCGAAGCGCCGCCCTTCGTGCCGGGCAGCGGTGGCGAGCTGCTGGAGCTGCCAGGGTTGAAGGGCGCCCTGGCCATCTGCGCCGACAGCAACCAACCCGCCCACGCCGCTGCCGCCCGCGCCCGAGGCGCCGACCTCTACCTGGTCTCGGCGGTGATCGGGGCGACCGGCTATCCCGCCGACAGTGCCCAGTTGGCGGACCATGCCCGGCGCCTGGGCATGGCCGTGCTCATGGCCAATCATGGCGCTCCCACCGGTGGCTATGCCTGCGTGGGCCGCAGCGCCTTCTGGCAGGCCGACGGGTACTGCCTGGTAGCGGCCCCCGGGGATGGCCCCTGCCTCGTGGTGGTCCGCCAGCAAGGAGACGACTGGCAAGGTGAAAGCCTGCCGCTGTCGATCTGGTAGAACCATCGACCAAAAACCGGCCATAGGGTCACTTCACGACCTGTCACAGCGCTCGGTATCCCATTCACCCTGCGACTAAAGGTCACACATCAGACGCCGATAAGGCTCTGACATCCTTTTTTCAGAACGGCGCCAAGGATGCCTTTCGCAGCGTGAACGACGCTGTAACCGCAGGAGCGACATCATGGCCTTGAATACCGTTCGGACCCGCTACACCCTGATCTTTCTAGGCTTCATCGGCGCCACCCTCGCTGCCACCGTCATCGGCATCCGTCTCTGGGTGACCCCGGACCTGGTCGCCGCCGGTGAGTCCACCGTGCTTACCCGGGTCAACGAGGTCGGCACCCGCATCTATCGCGAACTCAACCAGATCCAGGCGCAACAGCGCTCCATCACCCAGGCCGTGCCGCTGCTGGACAGCGCCGCCATCGACCGCGTGCTGCCCGGCCTGGTGGACCAGTACGGTGACACCAAGGTGTTCGGCGGTGGGATCTGGCCGCTGCCCAACCAGCGCGAGCAGGGCCGCGACAAGTTCAGCACCTTCTATCACCGCGATGCCAGCGGCAAACTGATCGTCAATACCCACTGGAACTCGCCCGAGGCGCTCAACTACTGGGAGCAGTCCTGGTTCCAGGCCGGCCTCAAGGGTCCCGCGGGCCAGTGCGTCTGGGCCGCCGCCTACAAGGACGCCGCCAGCGCCGAGCCGCGCACCAACTGCGCCATGGCCATCCAGCGCGACGGCAAGGCCTTTGGCGTGTCGACCGTCGACCTGACCCTGGGCTTTTTCAACCCGCTGGTGGAGCAGCTGCGCAAGGATCTCGACGACACCGACATGATGATCGTCGAGGCCGATGGCAAGATCCTCAGCAACCTCAGCGAACTCGGGGATTCGCAGATCCTGAACAACGTCTCGGCCTATGCCGCGCGCTCGCCCTTCGTCGCGGCGATCCAGCAGAATCTCGGCAAGCTCAAGGGCGAGGCCGTGGTGCGTGACAACTACGTCGACGAACACGGCACGCCCCACACCTTCTTCCTGCGTCCCCTGGCCGGCACGCCGTGGCTGCTCGCCACGGCGCTGCCCACCTCGCTCATCGCCGCGACCAACACCGGCATCCTCAAGACCCTGGCGGCGATCCAGTTGCCGCTGGTCCTGCTGCTGGTGGCGGTCATGGTGCTGGCGCTCGGCAAGCTGATGGGTCGCCTCGGCCTGCTGCAACGCAACATCGAATCGCTCTCCGCTGGCGATGCCGACCTGACCCGGCGCATCCCGGTGCACGGCAAGGATGAAGTGGATGCGGTGGCGGGCGCGGTCAATGGCTTCATCGGTTATCTGCAGCGGCTGATCGGCGAGGTGGGCGACGCCACCGACCGCATCGACACCGGACTCAAGCAGCTCCATGGCCAGGCCCAGCAGAACGGCGCCATCCTCGCCCGGCATGCCAGCGAAACCGACCAGGCGGTGACCGCCATCACCGAGATGAGCGCCACCTCCGACTCCGTGGCGCGCAGCGCCAGCGACACCGCCACCCTCACCCAGGCCGCCAATGGCCAGGCCGAGCGTTCCCGTGCGGTGGTCCAGCAGGCCTCGGCCAGCGTCCTGGCCCTGGTGGATCAGGTGGAAGACGCCACCCTCAAGGTGCAGGCCATGCAGGGCGATGCCCAGCGCATCAATGACGTGCTCGGGGTGATCGGCGAGATCGCCGGCCAGACCAACCTGCTGGCGCTCAACGCGGCCATCGAGGCGGCCCGTGCCGGCGAGCAGGGTCGTGGCTTCGCGGTGGTGGCCGATGAGGTCCGTGCCCTGGCCGGTCGTACCCAGCAGAGCACCGCCGAGATCAACGAGATGCTCGGCCGACTGCAGCAGGGGGTGAGCTCCGCGGTAGCGGCCATGGAAGTGACCAAGACCAGCTGCCAGAGTACCGCCGAGAAGACCCGCGAGGTCACCTCTGGCCTGGACGAGATGAACGGTTCGGTGGTGCGCATCAGCGACCTGTCGACCCAGATCGCCGCGGCGGCCGAAGAGCAGAGCGTGGTGGCCGGCGAGATCAACCAGAACATGGTCGCCGTGCGCCACATGGTCGACGACCTGGTCACCAGCGGTCAGCGCACCGCCGAGAGCACCGCGGCGGTGCAATCGTCCAACGAGCAGTTGATCGCCGTGGTCCGGCGGTTCCGGGTGAAATAAAAAAAGACCGCTGCCAGTTCGGCAGCGGTCCTTGGTATCAGCGGACCGGGCGCAAGGCCCGGTCCTCGTTTCAGCCCACCAGATGCAGGAAGTGCATGTGGCGTTCGTACTGGTCGAGGATGTCGCCGATGACGTCCTCGCGCGACCAGCCCATGACGTCATGGTCCTGGCCGCCCTCGCGCAGATAGACCTGGGCGCGGAAGTACTTGCGCTCGTCGTTCGGCTCGCTGCCCATGACGAAACTGGGCATGGCATAGGCATGGGGCCTTACCTGGTAGACGAACTCCGGCTGATCGGCCGGGCCGACTCTCAGGCGTACACCGCCATCGTCACGGTCCTCGACGTTGCAGATATAACCCTGCTTGCGCCATTCCTCGGCCACGGCCAGGCACGCCGGTTTGGCGACCTCACTGATGAAGCGCACCACGTGGCTGCGCCGCGGGAACATCGCCAGGCCACGCAGGCGGCGCTGCCAACCACCGGGCGATCTCATGGTCGGCGGTGAAATGCTCAGCGCCTGGTGGCGCAGGCCACGCTTGGTAGCGTCCAGCTTGAGGGCCTTGAGCAGGCCACGCATGCTGAACAGCAGCGCGATGGTGAACGGCAGGGCACTGGCGATGGTGGCGGTCTGCAACGCCTTGAGGCCACCGGCCAGGAGCAGCGCGATGGCCACCAAGCCCATGCTGGAGGCCCAGAACACTCGCTGCCAGACCGGCGTCTGGTCCTTCCCGCCCGAGGCCAGCATGTCCACCACCATGGCGCCCGAGTCGGCCGAGGTGACGAAGAACACCACCACCATGACGATGGCCACCATGGAGATCACGCTGTGCAGCGGGAAATGCTCCAGGAAGGCGAACAGCGCCAGGGAGCTGTCCTTGTTTACCGCGGCGGCGAGATCGGTGAAGCCGTCGGTGAGGATCATGTGAATGGCGGTATTGCCGAACACGGTCATCCACAGCAGGGTGAAACCGGCCGGTACCAGCAGGACGCCGGAGACGAATTCGCGGATGGTCCGACCCCGGGAGATACGGGCGATGAACAGGCCGACGAAGGGCGACCAGGCCAGCCACCAGCCCCAGTAGAACAGCGTCCAGCCGCCGATCCAGTCGGTGGGCTGGTAGGCATTGAGGTTGAGGGTGCGGCTGACGATTTCGCTGAGGTAGCCACCGGTGTTCTGCACGAAGGTCTGCAGGATCAGCACGGTAGGACCGAGCACGATCACCGAGATCATCAGCAGCAGCGCCAACCCCAGGTTCAGCTCGGACAGTCGGCGGACGCCCTTATCCAGACCGGTCGCCACCGACAGCGTAGCCAGGGCGGTGGTGATGATGATCAGGCCGATCTGCACCGGCACCGAGATGGGCACGCCAAACAGGGCATTGAGCCCGGTGTTGATCTGGGCCACGCCAAAGCCGAGCGACGTCGCGACCCCGAGCACGGTGCCGATGATGGCGAAGATGTCCACGGCATGGCCGATAGGCCCGTAGATGCGCTCGCCGATCAGCGGATAGAGCGCCGATCTCAGGGTCAGCGGCAGACCGTGTCTATAGCTGAAGTAGGCCAGGATCAGCGCAACGATGGCGTAGATCGCCCAGGCGTGCAGGCCCCAGTGGAAGAAGGTGATCTTCATCGCCTCACGAGCGGCATCGATACCACCGCCAGCGCCCACGGGCGGCGAGAGGAAGTGCATCACCGGTTCGGCGACGCCAAAGAACATCAGGCCGATGCCCATGCCCGCCGAGAACAACATGGCGAACCAGGTGGTGCTGCTGTAATCGGGCTCGCTATGGTCGGGGCCGAGCTTGATGTCGCCATACCTGCTGACACCCAGAAAGACCACGGTGCCGAGAATGATGGCGACCGCGAGAATGTAGAACCAGCTGAGATTGCCGATGATCCAGGTCTGGACCGTCCCGAACACCTCCTGGGCGTTGGCCTGGAAAACGCTGGCGTAGAGCACCAGAACCAGCAGGATGCCGGTCGAGGTCCAGAACACGGGGGGACTGAAGGTGTTGCGAGCGGCGGATTCTCCTTGGCCGTTCATAGACTGAGCTCCTGTTCATGAAGTGCGCACAGGTTGACCCCCATCGCCACCAATCGTTTCGCTCGCCGCGCCTGGATGTCGGTCATGAAGGCGTCTAGCGTCGTAGCCTGTACCTGGCAAAGGGGCGCCGGGATTCGCAGCCAGGCCACGATACCAGCGCGACGGCGCCATGCCGAAAGTTTGGCGGAAATGCCGGTTCATATGGCTTTGATCGCAGAAGCCCGCCGCCACCGCTGCGTCGACGAGACTGCGGCCCAGGCGGACCTCCAGGCGCACCCGGTCCAGACGACGCAGGGTCAGGTAGCGGTGCGGACTGGTGCCGAAGTAGGCGCGAAAATCGCGGGTCAGACTCCAGCGATCACGTCCGGTGCACTGTGCCAGGTCATCGAGGGTGACGGCCTGGTCGAGATGGTCCTCCAGGTATTCGCGGGCGCGCAGCGCGGCAACGAAGTCGACCCGGCCACGACTGGGCCAGGCCTGGCAGACCTCCGCCAGGGTGGCGACCAGTCCATAGAGGGCATCGTCGCGCCCCAGGGCATCGGGGTGCTCGTCGAGGGCGGCGAATACCGCATCGGTAGCCCGCGCCAGGCGCGGATCCAGGGAAACGCCCTCGCGATGGAAGGGCAAGGGCCGCCCGCCGAGGATGTCCTGCACCAGGGTCGGCGGCACATAGAGCATCCGATAGCGAAAGCCGCAGGCGGCACCGGCGCGGCCGTCGTGGACCTCATCCGGGTGAAAGACCATGGTCTCGCCCGGCAGGCTGCTGGCCTTGGCGCCGCGATAGGAAAAACTCTGCACCCCGGCCAGGGTGCGACCGATGGCGTAGGTCGCATGACGATGGGGATTGAAGGCGTGGCCGCTGAAAAAGGCTTCGATGGATTCCAGCTCATCGAAGGCCGGAGCGTGGCGTACCCAGTCCGTGGCACCGGGTAGTTCGATCTGGGTACTCATGGCGACTCCTCCGGCGCTCAGCCTAGCAGACCGCGCCACGCATCATGGAACAGCAGCAGGGCGCAGCCGACCAGGCTCAGCCCCAGCAGCAGGTTCACCCCGCGCAAGCCGCGTCCTTGCACCAGGTAGCGCCCGAGCAGCGCCCCGAGCAAGGCATAGCTCGCCGGGGCGCCACCCGCCGACAGAGCCAGGGGCAGCGACCAGAGGACGATCTTGCCACCGGTCACCTGAGCTGCCGGAAACATCACCGTGGCGATGGGCAGCACCGCCAGCCAGCCCTTGGGATTGAGTCCCTGGATCAGCAGGCCGCTAGCAAAGGTCAGCCGCGTCGCCCCGCCCTCTTCGTCCGCCGTTGGTGGTGCGGCCCGGGCGATGCGATAGCCGAGGTACAGGCAGTAGCCGCCGCCCAGCAGCGCCAACCAGGGCAGCAAGGCGCCCGAGACCAGGGCCGCACCGGCGTAACCCAGCGCCAGGAACAGGATCAGCATGGCGCAGCCCACCCCGGCATAGAAACCCAGGGCCTGCCGGGCCTGGCCCTGCAGGCCGGCGTTGAGGCCCAGGGCGTTGACCGGGCCGGGGCTGTACATGACGCTCAGGGCGTAGAGGATGATTTCCAAGGGACACCTGCCAGAGATCGAAAGGGAGGCCCAGGCTAGCCAGTGCCCCAGGTCCCTGGCTTGTACGTTCGTGGCTGTCCGCGGCTTCACCTTGAGGGTCATCATACAACCCGGCAGAATCGAGGCTCTCATCCGTAGCGGAGGCCTCCCTTGTCCAGTGATCGCAGCGCCCTGCCCTGGCGTGGTCGCGCCGACGGCAAGCCACCGACCCTCAAGGACGTCGCACGCCTGGCCGGGGTCTCGCCGATCACTGTCTCCCGTACCCTCAACCAACCGGAAATCGTCCGTCCGGTGCTGCGCGAAAAGGTCTTCCGCGCGGTGCGCGAGAGCGGCTACCAGCCGGCCATGCTGACTACCGGGGCGATGCCCCAGGACAGCCGGCTGATCGCCGTGCTGGTGCCCACCATCGTCAATTCCATCTTCGCTGACACCGTGCAGGCGCTCATGCAGACCCTGACCGAGGCCGGCCACCAGACCCTGCTGGGCCTGACCGACTATTCCGCGGAGCGTGAGGAGCAGTTGCTGGACATGCTGCTGCGCCGCCGTCCCGATGCCATGGTACTGACCGGCACCCTGCACACGGCAGCCAGCCGCCTGCGTCTTTCCCAGGCCGGCATCCCGCTGGTGGAATGCTGGGACCAAGGCGAGCGGCCGCTGGACATGCTGGTGGGTTTCTCCCATGCGGCGGTGGGCTGCGCCATCGCCGCACAACTGCTGGAGCGCGGCTATCGCCGCTTCGCCAGCCTGACCCTGGATGATCCCCGGGGACGCCTGCGCCGCGATGCCTTCCGTGCCGAACTGGCCCGCCAGGGACTAGGCACGCCGCCCGAGGTCAGCCTGCCGCCACCGGCCACGCCGGTACTGGGGCGCGAGGGCCTGGCTCGCCTGCTGGATGCCGGCGAACACCCGGAGGTGGTGGTCTGCAGTTCCGACACCCTGGCCCATGGCGTGCTAGCCGAGGCCCATGCCCGCAACCTGCGGGTCCCAGAGGACCTGGCCGTGATGGGCTTCGGCAACCTGGCCAGCGCCGCTCATCTGCTTCCGGCGCTGAGTACGGTGGACGTGCGTGGTGCCGACATGGGCACCCATGCGGCCGCGGCCCTGCTCGCCCGCCTGGCGGGCGCCGAGGCGCCGCGACAACGGGATACCGGCTTTGAATTGATCATGCGCGAGAGTACGCGCTAACGCTTGAATGATTGCGTAATCAGCTTAGCGTCCATGACTCCTGTCTCGCCAAGAGTCCTTGACATGTCCGATAACTCCTATAGCGCCGACCAGGACCGCATCGCCTGGGTCCGCCTGTCTTCCGTATTCCTGCCGCTGGCCAATCCTATCAGTGACGCCAAGGTGCTCACCGGCCGGCAGAAGCCGATGACCGAGATCGCCATCCTCTTCGTCGAGATCGAGACCCGCGACGGCCAGCGCGGCCTGGGCTTCAGCTACGCCAAGCGCGCCGGCGGCCCCGGGCAGTTCGCCCATGCCCGGGAAATCGCCCCGGTGCTGCTAGACGAGAATCCCAGCGACATCCAGAAGCTCTGGACCAAGCTCTGCTGGGCCGGTGCCTCGGTGGGTCGCAGCGGCCTCGCCACCCAGGCCATCGGCGCCTTCGATGTGGCCCTGTGGGATCTCAAGGCACGTCGAGCCAACCTGTCCCTGGCGCGGCTGCTTGGCGCCCAGCGTGATTCGGTGCGCTGCTACAACACCTCCGGTGGCTTCCTGCACACGCCGCTGGAGCAGTTGCTGGAAAACACCGACCGCTCCCGCGAGCAGGGCATCGGCGGCATCAAGCTCAAGGTCGGCCAGCCGGACTGGGCGGTGGACCTGGAGCGCGTCGCCCGCGTCCGGCAGCACCTGGGCGACAGCTTTCCGTTGATGGTGGACGCCAACCAGCAGTGGGACAGACCCACCGCCCAACGGATGTGCCGCCGCTTCGAGGAATTCGACCTGATCTGGATCGAAGAGCCGCTGGACTGCTACGACGCCGAAGGCCACGCCGCCCTGGCCGCCACCTTCGACACGCCCATCGCCACCGGCGAGATGCTGACCAGCGTGGCCGAGCATCAGGAATTCATTCGCCTGCGCGGCGCCGACTTCCTGATGCCCGATGCCCCGCGGGTTGGCGGCATCACCCCCTTTCTCAAGGTGGCCGCCTTGGCCGAACAGGCTGGACTGATGCTGGCGCCGCACTTCGCCATGGAATTGCACGTGCATCTGGCCGCCACCTATCCCACCGAGCCCTGGGTGGAACACTTCGAATGGCTGGAGCCGTTGTTCAACGAACGCCTGGAAACCTGTGATGGGCGGATGCTGGTACCGACCCGCCCGGGCCTGGGCCTGTCCCTCAGCGAAAGGGTGGCCGGCTGGACAGCGCAGGAAGCGGAATTCGGCCAGCGTGGCTGACACCCGCTCTGGCACTCGAACTCCGCCGGGGTATGGCACTCTATCCAGGCCAAGGCCTGGAAGAGAATGCCCATGTTCGGATCGCTGCGCAGCCGTCTGATCGCGCTGCTGCTGATGCTCGGCGGCATGGCCGTCGGGGTCGGCTGGCTGATGATCCTGCTGCTGCGCCAGTCGGAAAGCGCCCAGCTCGGCCAGGCCACGGTGGAAGCCGAGCAGGCCTGCCAGGCCATCGCCAGCAGCTATCGCTTCTACAGCAACGGCTGGTCCGGCCCCACCGCCGGCCTCGCCGATCCGGCGCTGCGCCAGGGTCTCACCGGCGTGGCCAGTGTCGCCCTGCTACGCTATCGCGGCATGGGCGGCGGTCTCTGGCAGGAGCAGGCGGGGATACTGGCCGACGCCAGTCCCTTCAGCCTGACCGATGCCGAGCGTCGGCATCTGGCCGATCTCGCCGCCGCCGCCCTGGCCGAGGCGCGCAGCCTGAGCGACAGCTTCAGCGTCGACGGCGCCACCGTGCTGGTGGCGGCCTGTCCGCTGTCCGGCCCCATCCCCGATCTCGCCGCCTGGACCCTGACCCGCCTGACCTTTGCCGAGGGCAGCGGCCAGCGCCAGTTGAAACTGGGCCTCGGCCTTTTGCTGCTGGCCATGCTGGCGGCCACCCTGCTGCTCGGCCGGCTCACCTGGCAATGGTCGCGGCATGTCACCCGGGTCGAACGTGATCTAGGGACGAGCGCCAGCCAGGACCTGCCCACCCTCGCCCTTACCGGCGAACGCGAATTGGACCGGGTGCTCGCCGCGCTCAACCAGGCCGGCCAGCGCCTGGCCCAGGCCCGCGCCGAAGCCCAGCGCCTGACCACCCAGGTCCACGCCAGCGAGCGGCTGGCGGCGCTGGGCCGGGTGGCCGCCGGGGTCGCTCACGAGATCCGCAACCCCCTGGCTGCCATGCGGCTCAAGGCCGAGAACGCCCTGGCCGGCGATGCCGAGCGCCAGCGGCGCGCCCTGGACGCCATCCTGCCGCAGATCGCCCGCCTGGACAGCCTGTTGCGCCGCCTGCTCGATCTCACCCAGCCGCCGCAGTTGCAACCGACTGCCGTCGATCTCCCGACCTTCTGCCGCGAGGTACTGGCCAGTCACGAAGACCAGGCGGGCCAGCGTGGCATCCGCCTGGTCGCCCGGGTGGGAGTCGATCAAGGCTGTTTCGACCGCGACGCCCTGGGTCGTGCCCTGGACAACCTGCTGCTCAACGCCCTGCAGGCCGCTCCGGCCGACAGCGAGATCCGCCTGGACGTCAGCCGGCGTGACAACTGGCTGGTGCTGGCGGTGGAAGACGCAGGCCAGGGGCCACCTGCCGAACTGCACGGGCAGCTCTTCGAACCCTTCGTCACCGGTCGCCCCGAAGGCACCGGCCTTGGCCTGGCCCTGGTCCGCGAAACCGCCCGCGCCCATGGCGGCGAGGCGCGCCTAGCCGAACCCTCCCCTTCCACCCGTTTCGAGATCCTCTTGCCATGCCAACCCTGCTGATCATCGACGACGACGCTGGTCTGCGCGACGCCCTGGCGGAAACCGCCGCGGATCAGGGCTACCAGGTGCTGCAGGCGGATCAAGGCGAAGCGGGGCTGGCGCTGCTCGACCGGCAGACGGTGGACGCCGTGCTGCTCGACCTGCGCATGCCCGGGCTGGATGGCCTGGAGGTGCTGGCGCGCATTCGCGCCCGCCCCGAGCCGCCGGCAGTTACGGTGCTGACCGCCTTCGCCAGCGCCGGCAACACCATCGAGGCCATGCGCCTCGGCGCCTTCGACCACCTCACCAAGCCCATTGGCCGCGATGACCTGATCCGGGTACTGGCCGGCATGACTGCCCAGCGCGGCCCCGCCAGCGCACCGCCAGCCTCGGTCGAAAGCCATACCCTGGTGGGCGGCAGCGATGCCCTGCGCCAGGTGCAGAAGACCATCGGCCGCCTGGTGGACAGCGAGGCCACGGTACTGGTCACCGGCGAGACCGGCACCGGCAAGGAACTGGTGGCCCGCGCCATCCACGAGCACGGCAAGCGCTGCGGCGCGCCCTTCGTGGCAGTCAACTGCGCGGCCATCCCGCCGGATCTGCTGGAAAGCGAACTCTTCGGCCACATGCGCGGGGCCTTCAGCGGGGCCAACGCCAATCGCCTCGGCGCCTTTCGCGAAGCCCAGGGCGGCACTCTCTTTCTCGATGAGATCGGCGACATGCCACTGCCGATGCAGGCCAAGATCCTCCGCGCCCTGCAGGAACGCGAGGTGACCCCGGTGGGTGGCGCACCGGTGCGCCTGGACGTGCGGCTGGTGGCGGCCACCCACCGCGACCTGGCCCAGCGTGTCGCCAGTGGCGACTTCCGCGAAGACCTCTTCTATCGCCTGCACGTGGTGCCCATCCACCTGCCGGCCTTGCGCGAGCGCCGCGCCGACATCCTGCCCCTGGCCGAGCACTTCCTCGCGCCCAGCGGCCGGGTGCTGGCGGACGATGCCGCCGCCCTGCTGCTGCGCCACCCCTGGCCAGGCAACGTGCGGGAATTGCGCAACGCCATCCAGCGCGCCGCGACCCTGGCCCAGGGCGAGCGCATCGTCGCCGCCGACCTGGCCTTTCTGCAGGGCGAGACCTCGGATGCGGTGGCTATCGATGCCAGCTGGCCGGAAGAGACCCTGGCCGAAGCCACCGCGCGCCTGGAACGCCTGCTGATCGAGCGGGCCCTGCAACGCAGCGGCGGCAATCGCGCCGAAGCAGCGCGGCGTCTGGGCATTCATCGCCAGCTGCTCTACACCAAGCTGAGCCGGCTGGGCCTGGGTGTCGGCGAAGAAGACAACCCCGCCTAGGCTGTCCGCTTTGCCGACAGGGCTGTCCGCAAGCCGGACGCAATGCCTGGCCCGGATAGCCGCTAAAAGTACCAAGCCATTGATTGATAACGAAAATAAAAGTTGGCACAGGCCCTGCAATAGTCTGATCGTCAACCACCGCAGGAGCCATCCATGCCTACCAAGACCCAAACCCTCGTGATCGGGACCTTCGCCCTGCTGTCCGTCAGCGGCCTCGTCCTGGCACAGACCGCGCCGGCCACCGGCACCGCGACCACCGCTGCCAGCGCCCAGATTCCCACCCAGCAGGGCCAGCTCAAGCAGTTCCTGCTCAACCCCCGCGGCGACATCGACGGCCTGATCCTGGCCGACGGCACCGAGGTCAACACCCCGCCGCACCTGTCCGAGCAACTGGCCGCCACCTTCAAGCCGGGTGACAGCATCAACGTCGCCGGCCTGCGCGCCGCCAGCCTGCCGCTGGTCCAGGCGGTGTCCCTGACCAATGTCCAGACCGGCAAGACGGTCACCGATGAAGGTCCCGACCGCGTAGGCGGTCGCCGTCCGCCGGCGCCCCCGGCACCTGGCACCGAGCGCGATGGCGACAGCCTCCAGGGCCAGATCGTCCAGCTGCTGCACGGTCCCCGTGGCGACGTGAACGGCGCCCTGTTGCAGGACGGTACCGCCCTGCGCCTGCCGCCCCATGAAGCCCTGCGCCTGCAAGCCCTGCTCAAGCCGGGTCAGAACGTGGCCGTGCGCGGCGAGCTGGTGGCCAATGCCCAGGGGCGTGCCTTCCGGGTCAGCGCCCTGGGCGCCGACGCCAACTCGCTGCAGACCCTGGATACCCCGCCGGCGCCCCGCGGCCCCGGTCGTCTGCCGCCGCCCCCGCCCCCTGGCGTCCAGCCGGTCGCCCCGGGTGCCCAACCGCCGGCTCCCCCCGCTCCGCCGGCTGGCTGATCAGGCCAGCAGCCGCTGGGTCGCCTCGGCGATCCGGCGGCAGGCTTCCTCCAGCACCTCGCGGGAGGTGGCATAGGAAACCCGGAAGTAAGGCGCCAGGCCAAAGGCCGAGCCTGGCACCACCGCCACCCCGCCCTCGTCCATGAGGTAGCGGGTAAAGGCCGTATCGCTGTCGATCACCTCCCCGTTCGGCGTCCGCCGACCCAATACCCCCGCGCAACTGGCGTAGACATAAAAGGCCCCTTCGGGCCGCCGTGCCGACAGCCCCGGCACCGCGTTCAAGGCATCCACCACCAGATCCCGCCGCTCGCGGAACAACTCGCAGCGCTCGTGCACGATGTCCTGCGGCCCATCCAGGGCAGCGATGGCCGCGGCCTGGCTGACCGAGCAGGGGCAGGAGGTCACTTGGCTCTGCACACTGGCCATGGCCTGGATCAGCGCCTTCGGTCCGCCGGCATAGCCCAGCCGCCAGCCGGTCATGGCGTAGGCCTTGGAGACGCCGTTGATGGTCAGGGTCCGCTCGCGCAGCCGTGGCTCCAGCGCCGCCGGGGTGACGAAGCGAAAACCGTCGTAGAGGATGTGTTCGTACATGTCGTCGACCATCAGCCAGACCTGCGGATGGCGCAGCAGCACCTCCAGCAGCGGACGATAGTGTTCCTCGCCATAGGCCGCCCCCGAGGGGTTGGACGGCGAGTTGAGCATCACCCAGCGGGTACGTGGAGTGATGGCCGCCTCCAGTGCCTCGGCAGTCAGACGGAAGCCGTCTTCCTCCCGGCAGGGCAGCACCACCGGCGTGCCGCCGAGGATGGCGACGATGTCGGCATAGGTCACCCAAAAGGGTGCCGGGATGATCACCTCGTCGCCCGGATCCAGGGTCGCCATCATGGCGTTGAAGATCACCTGCTTGGCACCGGCCGAGGCCGTCACCTCGTCCTGGGCGAACACCAGCGCGTTCTCCCGCGCGAACTTGCGGCGGATGGCTTCCTTGAGCGCCGGGCTGCCGTCGAGCACCGTGTACTTGGTCTGGCCGGCGCGAATGGCCTGGATCGCCGCTTCCTTGATGTGCTCCGGGGTATCGAAGTCCGGCTCGCCCGCACCCAGTACCAGCAGATCGGCGCCCTGGCGGCGCAAGGCGTTGGCGCGCTCGGTGATCTTGAGGATTTCGGAGACGCCCACGGACGACAGGCATTGGGCGATATGCAGGGTGGAATCGGCGGCCATGACAGGGCTCCAGGCAGAGATGAAAGCGGGTGCCGGCGGCGTCCGGCAGGGTCGTCTCGCACTATCGAACCGCTGCGGCCGGCCTTCAAACGCTATAAAGGACTCATGTCATTCCGCCGGGGCATGGTCTGCTGACTGCACGGGCGCTAGAGTGGCGGCCATGTCGAACGCCTTCTCTCCCCTCGCCGCCTACCGCCAAGCCCTGGCCCAGGGGGACCGCCTGCCCGATGCCGCCCAGGAGGCCGCTGCGCGCCAGCTGGAAGCCTGCCACGCGGCGCTGCTGGCCGGCCGTCCGGCACGCGGTCTCTATCTCTGGGGTCCGGTCGGGCGCGGCAAGACCTGGCTGCTGGACCTGTTCCACGCCAGCCTGCCGGTGCCCGCCCGCCGCCAGCATTTCCACCACTTCATGCGCTGGGTGCACCAGCGCCAGTTCCAGCTGGCCGGCACCCGCGATCCCCTGCAGGTGCTGGCCCGGGAACTGGCCGCCGAGGTGCGGGTGCTGTGCTTCGACGAACTCTTCGTCAGCGACATCGGCGACGCCATCCTGGTGGGCGGCCTGCTGCGCGCCCTGCTGGACCAGGGCCTGGTGCTGGTGGTCACCTCCAACCAGCCGCCGGAGCAGCTCTATGCCGACGGCTTCAATCGCGAGCGCCTGTTGCCGGCCATCGCCGCGCTCCAGGCGCAGCTGGACGTGCTGGAGATGGACGGCGGCCAGGACCACCGTCTGCATGAAGGCGAGGCCGAACCGCGCTATTGGGTGGACGATACCGCCGCGCTGGCCGCGACCTTCGCCCAGCTCACCGCCGGCCAAGCCGCGACCAATGAGCCCCTCGCCCTCGGCGAGCGCCTGTTGCCGGTTATCCAGCGTGTACCCGGGGCGATCTGGCTGGACTTCGCCACCCTCTGCCAGGGCGCCTGGGCGACCACCGACTACATCGATCTCTGCACCCGCTTCCCCGCCCTGCTGCTAGGCGGCGTGCCCTGCCTATCCGGCGATCCCCGCGCAGGCCGCATCGCCCGCGGCACCGAAGACGGCGCGCAACGCGTCCTGGCCGGCGACCGCGAGCTGCCGCGCCTGGCGCCCCAAGACGACGCCGTGCGCCGCTTCATCGCCCTGGTCGACGAAGCCTACGACCGCCGCCGCCCGCTCTACCTGAACGCCGCCGTACCCCTGGAGCAGCTGTATACCCGCGGCTTTCTGGAATTTCCTTTCCGCCGCACCCTGAGCCGGCTCAGGGAGATGCAGCAGGCGCGGTACTAGGCGTCGCGCCTCGCCCCGCGCTTGAGCACATAGCGCGGCCGGCGCTTGGTTTCGATGTAGATGCGACCGATGTATTCGCCGAGCACACCGATGCCGATCAACTGCACGCCACCGAAAAACAGGATGGCGGTCATCAGTGAGGGATAACCCGGTACCCGATTGCCGAAGGCCAGCTTCTCGAAGATCAGATAGCCGGCATAGGCCAGGGACACCAGAGCAACGAAACCGCCGAGGTAGGTCCAAAGGCGCAGCGGTACGGTGCTGAAGGAGGTGAAGCCCTCCAGGGCCAGGTTCCATAGTTTCCAGCCATTGAATTTGCTGCTGCCGGCGCTGCGCGGGGCGCGTTCGTACTCCACCACCCGGGTTTCGAAACCAACCCAGGAGAGGATGCCTTTCATGAACAGGTTGCGCTCCGGCAGTTCTCTGATCGCATCCACCACCTCCCGACTCATCAGGCGGAAATCGCCGACGTTCTCCTCAATGGGCGTCTGGGCGATGCGGTTGTGCAGGCGATAGAAGCCCTCGGCTGTCAGCCGCTTGAGCGGACTGTCGCTGCGCCGGTCGATGCGCTTGGCCAGTACGACCTCGGCGCCCTGGCGCCATTGTTCAAGCAGCCGGGGAATGACGTCCAAGGGATCCTGCAGGTCGACGTCCAGAGGTACCACCACATCGCCGCTGGCATGCTCGATGCCCGCGAACAGGGCGGCCTCCTTGCCGAAATTGCGCGACAGCTGCAGCACCAGTACTCGCGGATCCCCCTGACGCAAGCGTTCGAGCACCCGCGCACTGCCATCGCGGCTCCCATCGTCGACGAACAGCAGTTCCAGGTCGTGACGGGTCAGTTCCGGATGAGCGCAGACCGCGTGATAGAAGAGTTCGATGGCCAACTCTTCGTTGAACACCGGCACTACAAGGGACAGCTTTACGGCATCACTCATCTGAACACCCACAGGGACGACAGCAGATAGCTGAACACTGGCACCAGCGCGGTGGCGGCGAGCAGCGCATAGAGGGGCGGCACGCCCCAGGCAAGCAAACCGGTCAGCAACAGGTTGTTGAGACCGAAGCCGGCGAGCGCGACCAGCAGGAAGCGCCAAGGCGATCCAGCGCGGGCGAAGGTGATATGCCGGTGACCCAGGTAGGACACGCCGAAAGCGACCAGGAAGGCGCCGAGATTGGCGGGATAGGCCGGCCAACTGCAGAGACCCAGCAGCAGGGTAGCGACAGCCATATGCACCAGGGTGGCGGCGGCACCGACCAGGGCGAAACGCAGGGGCTTACCTGCAGACTTAGCCAAGGAACCGGATGAAGACACGCTAGACCTCGGCGCAGCACTAGAGACCGGCGAACGTTAACCTGCCAGCGTCGAAACATCCTGTTGCATCCGTTGCAATTCCGTCATATGGCGACCAGCGGTCGATGCCGTCGCAACAGGTGCGGCGACGAGGCACGCCACGGGGCAGCAGGGCCCCGTGTTAAGGTGGGACGTCCTTTCTCTTCACGAGGCCCGGTCATGACTCCGCGCATCGAACCCTTCTTCGACGCCACCACGTCCACCTTCACCTATGTGATCTACGAGGCGCCCGGCAGTCGCTGCGCCATCGTCGACTCGGTGCTGGACTACGATCCGCATTCGGGCCGCACCGCCACCCTCTCGGCGGATCGCGTCGCTCGCTTCGTGCGCGACCAGGGGCTGACGGTGGAGTGGCTGCTGGAGACCCACGCCCACGCCGACCACCTCTCCGCCGCGCCCTATCTGCGCCGGCAGCTGGGCGGCCGCATCGCCATCGGCGAAGGCATCCGCCGCGTCCAGGGCGCCTTCAAGGACGTCTTCAACCTGGAGCCGGAGTTTCGCCTCGACGGCTCCCAGTTCGATCACCTGTTCCAGCCCGACGAGGTCTTCCACATCGGTGCCCTGAGCGCCCGCGCCCTGCACGTGCCCGGTCACACCCCGGCCGACATGGCCTATCAGGTGGAAGAAGAGCACGTCTTCGTCGGCGACACCTTGTTCATGCCCGATGTCGGCTCGGCCCGTTGCGACTTTCCCGGTGGCAGTGCCCGTGACCTCTATCGCTCGATCCGCCGCCTGCTGACCCTGCCGGAAGCCACCCGCCTCTACCTGTGCCACGACTATCCGCCAGCGGGCCGCGAAGCGCGTCACGAGACCACCGTGGGCGAAGAGCGTGCCCTCAATGTCCACGTTCGCGATGGCGTGGACGAAGACGCCTTCGTCGCCCTGCGCACCCGCCGCGACGCCACCCTGTCCATGCCGACCCTGATCCTGCCGGCGATCCAGGTGAACATCCGCGCCGGTACCCTGCCGCCGGCCGAGGCCAACGGTCGACGCTACCTGAAGATTCCCATCGACGGCTTCTAGCCCTGCGTCGTCCAACGGGATAGCCACAGCCGCTGGGCCCAGGCCTTCCCGGGCCGGCCAGGCAGGTCGCCCTGTTCACCCGTGGTGCCATGGCGAGGGCTCCCAGGGAGCAGCAGCCCAACCGCGAGTCGCCGGTTCGACCGCTTCGCCATCCCCTGCGGCATACTGCGCGGCCCCTTTCTGCCTGGAGTCCTGTCGATGCCCGTCTGGTGGCTACTCGTCCTGCCCTTCATCGCCGGCGCCTGCCTGCCGTTGCAAGCCGGCATCAACGGTCAACTGGCCCGCCAGCTGTCCAGTGTCTTCGCCGCGGCGTCCATTTCCTTCATGGTCGGCCTGCTCGCCCTGCTGGGCCTGACCCTCTGGCAGCGCGGCGTCCCTACCCTGGGCGCCTTGCGCGAGTTGCACTGGTGGCACTGGTGTGGCGGGCTGCTGGGCATGTTCTTTATCGCCATGGCCGCCTTCGCCGGTCCGCGCATCGGCGCCACCCTGTTCATGGCGCTGGTGATCGCCGGCCAACTGGCCATGTCGCTGAGCCTGGATCACTTCGGCTGGGCCGGCTTTCGCCAGGATCCGGTTACCCTCGGCAAGCTGGCCGGCGTGGTGCTGATCGGCGCCGGCGTCTGGTGCATCACCCGCGCCTAGCGCTAATAGAGGTCGCGACGGTAGCGGTTTTCATCCAGCAACCGTTGCACCCCGGCCTCACCGAGCAACGCCTGCAGGGTGGCCTGGACACCGCGCCCCAGGCCCTGCAGGCTGCCGCAGACCATGATCACGGCATCGGCCGCCAGCCAGTCGAACAAGAGGTCGCGCTGCGCCTCCAGCCGCCCCTGCACATAGCCATCGCCCTCACGCGAGAACACCCGGTCCAACCGGGCCAGCCCGCCTTGGGCCTGCCAGGCCTGCAATTCAGTACCGTAGAAATCATCGTGCGCCGCCGTGCGTTCGCCGAACAGCAGCCAGTTGCGTCTGTGCCCGGCGGCGATGCGTGCGGCCAGCAGGGACCGTACCCCGGCAAGACCGGTCCCGGCGGCGATCAGGATCAGCGGGCGCTCGTCCAGCGGTGGCCGGAAGCCGGGATGGGTGCGTAGCCGCGCCTGCACCTGGTCACCGGGCCGTAGCGCCGTGGTCAACCAGCCGGAGGCGATACCCAGGCGACCATCCGCCTTGCGCTCCTGGCGCACCAGCAGTCGCAGGGCGCCTTCGCCGGGCAGCGAGGCGATGGAGTACTGGCGTACGGCGAGCGGCACCAGGGCGTCGACCAGGGCCTGGGCGTCCAGGCCCCGCAGCGCAGTCTGGTCTTCCGGCAGCAGACGGGTTTCCAGGGCCGTCGCCAGTTTGAGCGTCACACCGCCGATCTCGACCCTGCTGTCAGCGGCCAGGCCCAGGGGCTGCAGCCAGGCTGCCACGCGTTCGGGGCGCTGGCGTGGCGCGATTTCCAGGAGGTCACCTGGTGCCCAGTGGCTTCCAGGCAGTGGCCGCAGCTGCAGCTCGAAAGCAGGCCCGCCGGGGCTGCCGGCATTGAGCCGCTGCACCGACGCCAGCTGCCAGGACTGCAACGGACGCTCGGTCGGTGGTTCGATACGCGCGGCGCCCAGGGCCTGCAACTGACCCTG
This sequence comes from Pseudomonas sp. JBR1, assembly GCF_028198185.1. Lineage (NCBI taxonomy): Bacteria > Pseudomonadati > Pseudomonadota > Gammaproteobacteria > Pseudomonadales > Pseudomonadaceae > Pseudomonas > Pseudomonas sp. JBR1. Next base: position 4,674,160 of record NZ_CP116340.1, on the reverse strand, counting down.
CCAGACCGCAAGCGCCAAGGGGTCGCCATTGTCCACCTCCACCGGCGCGAACAGCGACCGGGCGCCCCGTCCACCCAGCCAGGCGTCCAGCCGTTGGGCGAAGGCGCAGTAGGCCGGATAGCGCCGGTCGCCCAGGGCCAGCACCCCATAGCTCAGGCTTGGCAGCGTTGCCGCCTGGGTCAGCATCCGCCGCTCGAAGCCGCGCGCGGCATCCGGGGCCTCGCCGTCGCCGTGGGTGGCGACGACGAACAGCGCCCGGGTGGCCTGCTGCAGCCGCTCCACCGAGAGACGCCCGAGCGCGACCACCTCGGCGCTCAGCCCCGCCGCCTGCAGCTGGCCGGCGGCCTGCCAGGCCAGCGCCTCGCCCTGACCACTTTGGCTGGCATAGCCGATCAGCCAGTCGGCGTTCCCTGCCGCGGCCGGTGTGAGCCGGCTCTGCGCCTGGCGCGCCTGGCGGCGTTTGCGCCGGCGATCCAGATAGAGCCAGAGTCCGGTCACCATGAACAGCGGCATGGCCAGGCTGGCGAGTAGCAGGGCGATCCGTCCCGCCAGGCCGAAGTACTCCCCCGAATGCAGGGCATAGACGCTGAGCAACAGCCGGGCACCCAGCGGCTGCTCGCGGTAACGACGATGATCGAGCACCCGCCCCTGGCCGTCGAAGACGAGGCGATTGAGGGCGCGGATGTGCTCGGCATCGTCGGGCAGGTACCAGAGCGTCGGATGACTGACCTTGCGCGCCGGATTGGGCAGCAGCAGGCCGTAGCCCTCCACGCGCCCACCGGTCTCTGCGCGGAAGCTCTGCCAGAGCGCGTCCAGATCCACGTCCTGGCGCGCCACCGCCCCCGTGGTCTGGGGTTCCGGGGCGGCGCCGAGCAGGCGCTCGCTGGCCTCGCGGTACCAGTCATAGGACCAATAGAGACCGGTCAGGGCCGCCAGCAGATAGAGCAGCAGGCACCAGGTGCCCGCCACGGCGTGCAGGTCCCAGTGGAAACTGCGCCCACGGCGCGCCCAGTCCAGGGTCAGCCAGGTGCGCCAGCGGCGTACCTGACGCGGCCAGCGCAGGTACAGCCCAGACAGACAGAGCACCAGCAGGATCAGGGTGGCCGCGCCGGTCAGGGCCTTGCCTACCGGCCCCAGGGCCAGGGAGCGGTGCAGGTCCAGGACCAGGCGAAAGAACGCCTGGCCGCGAGGCGAACTCAGCACCTCGCCCGTGTAGCGATCAAACAGCTGCACCTCGCTACGGCCCTGACCACTGGCCGGTGCCAGGCCGAGCAGGCCGTAGCCCTCCCCCGCCATGCTGGAGACGAAGCTCAACTCCCGGCCCGGAGGAACGAGGCGCTGCCGCACCTCCGGCAGCGTTAGCGGACGCCGGTCCGCAGTCGCGGCGCTTGGCGGCGGATTGAGCAGCTCCAGCAATTCCAGTTGAAAACTGTAGAGCGCACCCGTCACCCCTAGCACCACCAGTACTAGGCCAGCCGCCAGCCCGAGCAGGCTGTGCAGCTGGAAGAGGCCCCTGCGGATCAGGGCTGGGCCCATTGTCGCAGGAGGTTGTGATAGACGCCGGTCAGCTGCAGGCAGGCCTCATGGCCCTGCCCCAGCTCGGCGGCGGCCCGCTGGATGCCCTGGTCGAGTTCGAACAGCTGGCTGCGCTGGCCGGCATCGCGCACCAGGCTCTGGATCCAGAAGAAGGAACACAGCCGCATGCCACGGGTAACCGGCAGCACCCGATGCAGGCTGCTGGCCGGATAGAGGATCAGATCGCCGGCCGCCAGCTTGACGCTGTGGGCGCCATAGGTGTCCTCCACCACCAGTTCGCCACCGTCGTACTCGTCCGGCTCGCACAGGAACAGGGTGGCCGACAGGTCGGTGCGCAGATAGCCGCTGCCATCCGGTAAGGGACGCAGGGCGTTGTCCACGTGCAGGCCGAAGGATTGGCCGCCCTGGTAGAGATTGAACAGTGGCGGAAAGACTCGCGCCGGCAACGCGGCGGCAACGAACAGCGGATGCAGCGCCAGCGCCTGCTGGATCAGCTCGCCCACCGCGCGCGCCGCCGGCGCGTCCACCGGCAATTGCAGGTTGTCCTTGGCCATGGCCGACTGGAAGCCGGCGGTGTGCTTGCCATCGGCCCAGGCCGCGGCCTCCAGCCGCTGGCGGCAGTCCCTTACCTGGTCGGGCGTCAGCACGCCCGGAACGCTGATCATCATGGCAATCCCCTCTAACGCCGAAAGCCCTGCGCGCGCAGGGCCTCGGTGTCTTGCGTTCGACCTTAGAAGCTGTAGGTCGCGGTCAGGATGGCGGAACGGGCATCGCCATATTCGATGGCCGAGGACCGCGTGGTGGCGCCGAGCTGCGAGCGCACCCGCTCCACATAGTCCTTGTCGAAGACGTTGTTAACGTTGAGCTGCAGGTCGACGTTGCGGTTGACGCGGTAGCCGACCATGGCGTTGTGCAGCCAGTAGGCGTCGAGCTTGGCGCCGTCGTTGCTGGAGGTGACGTTGCGCTCGCTGACATAGCGCGCACCATAGCCCACCCGCCAGCCAGCCGGCAGCTCGTAGGTGGTCCAGAGATTGAGCGAGCGCGGCGGGGTGTTGGCCAGCGCCTGCCCCTCGCGATTGCGTCCATCCAGGGTATCGGCGGCCTTGAGCGTCTCGCTGTCGAGGAAGGTGAAGTTGGCGTAGACGTTCCACTGCGGGGTGAGACGCCCGGTGGCACCCAGCTCGATGCCCTGCACGCGCTGCTCGCCGGCCAGCGCGGTGCTGCCGTCCACCAGGGTTTCCCGAGCGTTGCTCTTCTCGACGCGGAACAGGGCGCCGTCCAGCTCCAGGCGTTTGTCGAGGAATTCCCACTTGGTGCCCAGTTCCCAGGTCTTGTTCTTTTCCGGCCCCAGATCCTGGTTGGCCGCGCTCAGCCCGCCGCCGGTAGAGGTCAGGCTTTCCGCCGAGGGGTTGAAGGAGGTGCCATAGGCGACATAGACCCGACCGTTCGGTGCCGGCTTGAACACCAGGCCCGCGCGCCCGCTCAACTTGGCGTCATCGGAACTCAGGTGAGTCTTGGCGCCGCGCACACCGTTGGCGACCGGGGTGGTGTCGCTGTCGCCGTCGAACCAGTCGTAACGCAGACCCAGGTTCAGATCCCAGTACTGACTCAGGGCGATGGTGTCGAAGGCATAGAGCGCCTTGTCGGTCAGGACATTGTTGGCAATGGCCGAGGTCTGCTTGTTGGTCGCCCCGTCATAGCGCTCCGGCGGCGCGGCCAGGGAATAGCCGGCGGCCGGGAAGGTCAGGCCATGGCTGTAGGTATCGCGGTCGTAATCCTCGCGGGAGAATTCGGCGCCTAGGACGAAGGAATGGCCCAGGCCGAAGGTGTCGAAATCGCCGCTCAGGTTGGTCTGGTTGATCCACATCTCCGAGGTCACGTCGCGGCCATAGCCCTGGGGACCGGCAGGGCGATAGCGACCCGCGGCCACGCCGCCCAGGTTGACGTGGGATGCCGAGATCACCGTGTCGCGCTCGATGCGGCTGTAGCGGGTCAGGTTCTGCAGGCTCAGGTTGTCGCTGAAGCGGTGCTCCAGCTCTACGGTGAAGACATTGTTGTTGATGTCTTCCTTGTCGATGTTCTTGAAGCCGAAGTAGGCGTCGCGATCCACCCCGCCCAGACGCTTGCCGTTGAGCGCCGGCACCCCGTAGTCGGGCTGGTTGTTGTCGGTCTGGTGGAAGTAGCTCAGGGTCAGCCGGGTGTCGTCCGACAGGCCCAGGGCCAGCGACGGCGCGATGCCCCAGCGCTCGCGGTCGATCTGGTCGCGGCCGGGCACGTCGTTCTCGTGGGCCATCAGGTTCAGGCGGAAGGCACTGTCGTTACCTACGCCTTGCAGCGGCTGGTTGGTGTCCAGGGTCAGGCGACGATAGCTGTCGGTGCCCAGGCCTGCGCCGATGCGGGTGAACTGGCGCTCCTGGGGCTTCTTGCTGATCAGGTTGATGGAGCCACCCGTGGTGCCGGCGCCGCCGAACACCGAGTTGGGGCCCTTGATGACCTCGACAGATTCCAGGTTGAAGGTGTCGGTACGGTTGGTCTGGGTGCTGTCGCGCAGGCCATCGATCTGGATGTTCGAGTTGGCGCTGAAGCCACGGATGTTGATGCTGTCGCCGGAGCCGCCACCGCCCTCACCGGCGTTGAAGGTGATACCGGAGACGTTGGACAGCACCGATCTCAGACTCAGCGCCTGCTGATCCTGGATCACCTGCGTCGGCACCACGGTGACGGTCTGCGGGGTATCCAGCAAGGGAGCGGTGTACTTGCGCGAGGCGGATTGCTCGGCCTTGAAGCCTTCCTGCTGCGCCTGACCTTCGATAGTCAGACTTTCCAACCGGGTCACCGGCTCTCTGGCCTCTTCGGCCTGGGCTCCCAGAGACAGCGAGGCAACAGCGACACTGAACGTGGAAACCAGCAAACGACGCTGGGACAGCGAGGACATTTCCTTGGACATGATGGCGAGCCGCCTCCTTTCTTGAATGCGGCGCGATTCTATTTGCAAACGATTATCAAATCCATAGCGAATGTAAACTATTCTTAACAACTTACAAAAAGTCTGACAAATCCCTTATCGACAGGCATGAAAAAGCCCGCGTCCTTTGCGGAACACGGGCTCGATCAACGCGGGAAGGCGTTAGAGGTAGAAGGCCTTCAGCGGCGGGAAACCGTTGAATTCCACCGCGCTGTAGCTGGTGGTGTAGGCACCGGTGGACAGCCAGTACAGGCGGTCGCCACTGGCCAGGTTCAGCGGCAGGCCGTACTTGTAGTGCTCGTACATGATGTCGGCGCTGTCGCAGGTCGGGCCGGCGATCACCACCTCTTCCATCTCGCCCTTCTTCTCGGTCCAGATCGGGAACTTGATGGACTCGTCCATGGTTTCGATCAGGCCGGAGAACTTGCCGACGTCGGTATAGACCCAGCGCTCGACGGCGGTACGCGACTTGCGCGCCACCAGCACTACTTCGCTGACCAGGATACCGGCATTGGAAATCAGCGAACGGCCCGGCTCCAGGATGATTTCCGGCAGCTCGTCGCCGAAATCTTCCTTGAGGAAGCGGATGATTTCCTCGGCATAGGTCTCCAGGCTGTTGGTGCGATGGATGTAGTTGGCCGGGAAGCCACCCCCCATGTTGATCATCTTCAGGGTGATGCCGTCTTCTTCCTTGAGGCGCTCGAAGATCACCTTGACCTTGGCGATGGCGGCGTCCCAGACGTCGATGTCACGCTGTTGGCTGCCGACATGGAAGGAGATGCCATAGGGCTCCAGGCCCAGCTGGCGGGCCAGGATCAGCAGGTCCAGGGCCATGTCGGGCTGGCAGCCGAACTTGCGCGACAGCGGCCAGTCGGCCGAGTTGGAGCCCTCGGTGAGGATCCGCACATAGATGCGCGAGCCCGGAGCGGCCTTGGCGATGTTGCGCAGGTCGGCCTCGGAGTCAGTGGCGAACATGCGCACGCCCTTCTCGTAGAAGTAGCGGATGTCCTTGGATTTCTTGATGGTGTTGCCGTAGCTGATGCGCTCCGGGCCGACACCGGTGGACAGCACCTTGTCCAGCTCGTAGATGGAGGCGATGTCGAAGTTGGAGCCCTTGTCACGCAGCAGCTCGGTGATCTCGATGGCCGGGTTGGCCTTGACCGCGTAGTAGATCTTGGCGAACGGGAAGTTGCCAACGAGATCGTCATAGGCCCGCGCGATGGTGGCGGTGTCGATGACGACGAAGGGGGTTTCATGCTGGTCGGCGAAGGCCTTCATCTTCTGGAAGGTTTCGCGAGAATAGTAATCTTCGACCTTGATGGACATGCGTCGGGCTCCCGATGGGCAGAACAAATTGAAGGAGGGGGTGTTCTGAACGCCTAATCCGTTTCCCCACTTTGGTTCGCCTACTTCCCAAGGCACATCGCCGAAAGCAAAAAGGTCAACGCGTACTGGCGTTGACCTCGCTGTCTCGTCGTCGGTACTTGAGCCGGATGGATCGTTTCCAGCATGGACGTTCGGGCGCGAACTTTAGGGCCAGACGCCCTGAAGATCAATGTTAAATCCATGATCTTTACCGAACGGTGACGCGTGCGGACTCACCCCTCTCCTGCAACCGACCGGAGCGGGCGCCGAGATGTTCCTGGGGGGCGATGACAGGGTGTTTCCGAGTGGGGAATCAAGATGCCCGATAACGCCATCGTCGGGCCTTGACGATGGCGCTGTACTATCGCGGCCATGGGCCGCTCCTACAGGTCCGATACCGTAGGAGCGGCCGCATCGGCGGACCGCCATGACCGCGATCAGTCCCTTATCACCGTAGCGTGGAAAACGGCGCAGCCTTTTCCACGGAGGCATTCGCTGCAAGGGCGCCCTCACCCCAGCCCTCTCCCAGCGGGAGAGGGAGCCATCCGAGCGACTGTGAAACCAATCGATCTAGGCTCATCGCCGTCCGTAGGTTGGGTTGAGCGCAGCGAAGCCCAACACGCCCAACCCCAGCGCCTTAGCGGAACGGCGGCTCGTCGAAGCTGCGCAGCTTGCGCGAGTGCAGGGAGTCGAGCTGGGTGCGCAGCTGGTCCAGGGCGGCGATGCCGATGGCCAGGTGCTGGCTGACGGCGCGGGCATAAAAGGCGTTGGCCGAGCCCGGCAGCTTGATCTCGCTGTGCAGGGGCTTGTCGGACACGCACAGCAGGGTGCCGTAGGGCACCCGCAGGCGATAGCCCTGGGCGGCGATGGTGCCGCTTTCCATGTCCACCGCCACGGCGCGCGCCAGGTTGATCAGCGGGCGCTCCTGCGCCCAGCGCAGCTCCCAGTTGCGGTCGTCGTAGGTCAATACCGTACCGGTACGCAGGCGGCGCTTGAGTGCCTCGCCGCGTTCGCCGGTGACGCTGGCGGCGGCTTCCTGCAGCGCCACCTGCACCTCGGCCAGAGCAGGAATGGGGATATGCGGCGGCACCACGCGATCAAGGATACCGTCGCGCCTCATGTAGGCATGGGCCAGCACGTAGTCGCCGATGGTCTGCGACTGCCGCAGGCCGCCGCAGTGGCCGATCATCAGCCAGCAGTGCGGGCGCAGCACCGCCAGGTGGTCGGTGATGTTCTTGGCATTGGATGGGCCGACGCCGATATTGACCAGGGTGACGCCATGGCCGTCGCTCGCGATCAGGTGGTAGGCCGGCATCTGGAAGCGGTGCCAGGCGATGGCGGCGATGACCGCCTGGGCCTCGCTGGGATCCATGTCGCGCTCGATGACGACGTTGCCGGGCAGGACCAGGCGCTCGAAGCGCGGGTCGTTGCGCAGTTGCTCCAGGCCATGCTGGATGAACTGGTCGACGTAGCGATGGTAGTTGGTGAGCAGGATCCAGGGCTGCACGTGACGCCAGTCGCTGCCGGTGTAGTGGACGATGCGGCGCAGCGAGAAATCGGTGCGGGCGGCGTCGAACAGCGCCAGCGGCAGCGGATCGATGCGCTCCCAGTCATAGTGGCCGTCGGCGATGTCATCGTGGGCCGCGGAGAGATCGGTGCTGGGGAAGACCCGTGCCAGCTCGGCGGCGGTCACGCCACTGCCGGCCAGTTCGTCGCCCTGCTCCACCACATAGGGATAGGGGATGTCCTGGCGACTGCGACCGATCTCGACCTGGAGGTCGTAGTCGCGCATCAGGGGTTCGAGCTGCTCCAGCAGATAGCCGCGGAAGGCCGCCGGATGGGTCACGGTGGCCACATAGGTGCCGGGCAGCTGGATCTTGGCGTAGGCGCGGGTGGTGGCCGGCGGCACGCCGGGCGCGCGGTAGCGGATGCGGATCTCGGGATAGCGGAACAGCTCGCGCTCGGCGGCGCTGGGCTCGACGCGATCCTTGAGATAGCGCTTGAGCGCGGCATCCAGGGCCTGGGTAGCCTCCAGGTGCAGCGCCGCGAGACGGTCGACCGCCTCGCTGGCCGTGGCAACAGAGGTGAAATCCTCGGGTACGGAGGTCATGCGGGTTTCCTTGTTGGGACACTGGCTATAGCTGACACCCTAACACCCCTGGGTGACAACGGCTGCGACCGGTCATAGCGGTTTTTCACCCTGGGCATGCTGCTCCCACAGGCGACGATAATGCCCTTCGGGCCGTTGCAGCAGCGCCTCGTGACTGCCCTCCTCCACCTTGCGGCCGTCGCGTAGCACCAGGATGCGATCGGCATGGCGGATGGTGGACAGCCGGTGCGCCACCACGATCAGGGTGACCTGGCCGCGCAATTCGTCCAGTGCCTGTTGCAGCCGCGCCTCGGTGGCGCTGTCGATGCTGGCGGTGGCCTCGTCCAGCAGCAGTACCTTGGGCTCGCGCAGGAGTGCCCGGGCCAGCGCCAGCAGCTGCCGCTCGCCGGTGGAAAGGGTGAAGCCACGCTCGCCCAGCAGGGTATCCAGGCCTTCCGGCAGGCGCGCCACCAGGTCGTCCATATGGGCCGCGGCCAGGGCCTCGCGCAGGCGTTCATCCGATACCTGGCTGCCCAGCAGCAGGTTGTCCCTGAGACTGGTGGAACGGATGAAGGGCTCCTGGGGCACGCTGGCCAGGGCGGCGCCCAGCACTTCCGGGGTGAGGCCGCCCAGCTCGCGCCCGTCCAGGCAGAGGCTGCCGCCGGTGACCGGCTGCAGTCCGGCGAAGAGGTCGAGCAGGGTCGACTTGCCGCTGCCGGTGGGGCCGACGATACCGAGAAAGGTCCCCGGGGGGATGTCCAGGTCGATGCCGTGCAGGGTGTCGTGCCCCGCGCCGGCATGGCGAAAACGCACGGCGTCGAGATGGAAGTGCGCGGTCTCGATGGGCCGGTCGTCCTCGCCGCTCAACGCCGGTTTTTCCTCCAGCAGGTGCAGCAGGCGCGTGCCAGCCACCGAGGCCTGCTGGAACAGGTTGAATCTCTGGGTAATGTCCATCAACGGCTCGGTCACCCGGCCCAGGTAGGTGACGAAGGCATAGAGCACGCCGATTTCGGCACCACCCTGCAGATGACCCAGGCCGTAGACCAGCAGCAGTACCGCCAGGACCGCCACGCTGACCAGGTCCAGCGCCGAGCGCAGCAGCAGGCCGGAAACGCGGATGGTGCGCATGCGGGCGCCGTACTGCGCCTGATTGAGCCGCTGGAAATCCTGGCGGAAGCGTTCGGTCTGGTTGAAGGCCTGCAAGAGACCCATGCCGCCGATGGCCTCGCCCAGCCGGGCGCTCTGCTCGGCGCGTAGCATCCGCACCTCCATGGCCGCCGCGCCGCTGTATCGCTGGTAGGCCCAGACGATCAGCACCGCGGCCGGAATCAGCAGCACGGCGATGGCCATCAGGCGAACGTCCAAGAGCGCCATGGCCACCAGGATGCCGATCAGCAGCACGATGTTGCCGACCATGTTGCCGAGAAAGGCCACATAGAGTTCGCGCAAGGCATCGGTGTCATTGGTGACTCGCGCCACCAGCTCGCCGGTGGCGGTGCGATCATGAAAGCTCTGCGGCAGGCTCAGCACATGGCGGAACAGTCGCCGCCGCTGCAGGAGCACCACGTCCATGGCGATCTCGGCGAAGCGTAGCGATTGCAGGTAACGGCCATAGGCGGCCAGCCCCTGGGAAACCACATAGGCGGCGACCAGGCCCACCAGCGGCCAGAGGCGCAGGTCGTGGGGCACCAGGTAGTTGTCGAGGTAGTGCTTGGTCAGCCAGGGACCCAGCACGTCGAACAGCGTCGCCACGACCAGGATCGCCAGGGTGCCGGCCAGTTTGCGCGGATTGGCGAGTACCGGCTTGAGCAGCAGGGAAAGCACGCGGGTCCTGGTCATTGGCTGGCCTCCTCCGCCTGCTGCAGATTCCAGAGTCGGGCATAGAGCCCGCTGGCGGCGAGCAGCTCGCCATGGCGGCCCCGCTCCACCAGGCTGCCCTGGTCGAGGACGATGATTTCGTCGGCATGCTGCACGGCCGAGAGGCGGTGGCTGACGATCAGGGTGGTCCGGCCTTGCAGCCCCGCCAGGGTACGCAGCAGCCGGGCCTCGGTGGCGGTATCCACCGCCGAGAGGGTGTCGTCCAGCAGCAGGATGGGCGCTGGCGAGAGCAGCGCCCGGGCCAGCGCCACGCGCTGGCGCTGGCCACCCGAGAGGGTCAGGCCCCGCTCACCCACCGGGGTATCCAGCCCTTGCGGCAGCGCCGCCAGGTCGGTGCCGAAGGCGGCGGCGTCCAGGGCTTCGCGGATTTCCCCAGCCGTGGCATCCGGGCGGCTGAGGGCAACGTTCTCGCCCAGGGTGCGGGCGAACAGGAAGGGATCCTGGGGTACATAGGCGAACTGTGCACGCAGGTCGGCCAGCCGATAGTCTTCCAGCGGCACCCCGCCCAGGCGGATACAGCCCTGCTCCAGCGGAAACTGGCGCAGCAGCAGGCGGAGCAAGGTGCTCTTGCCGCTGCCGGTGGCGCCGACGATACCCAGGGTATCGCCCGCGGGCAGGTCGATGACCACGTCCCGTAGCGCTGGCTGGCGCGCCTGGGGATAGGTGAAGGCCGGAATGTAGACCGACAGGTCCGCCTGGTCCGGCGGCGTCTGGGTGCCCTCGTCGCGGATGCGCTCGGTGACCGCGAACACCTCTTCCAGGCGCCGCGCCCCGGCTTCGCCACGCTGCAACAGATTGAGGCACCAGCCGATGGCGAACATCGGCCAGATCAACTGCACCAGATAGAGGCTGAAACTGGTCAGTTGGCCCAGGGTGATATGGCCGTCGAGATAGCGCCAGCTTCCCATGACCAGGGTCAGCAGGGTGGCGAGACTCAGGGCGACGAAGATGATCGGCTCGTAGCGCGCCTCGGTGCGTTGTACCTGGTAGTCGGCCTTGGCGACGCTGCGGGCGCGGGCGTCGAAATCGTCCAGCTCGGCTTCGATCAGGGCATGCTGGCGCAGCATGCGCAGGCCGCTCAGGGCCTCCTGGGTACGGTCGTTGAGGGCGGAAAAGCCCGCCAGCGCCAGGCCGAAGCGCTGCTGCACCCGCTGCGCCACGCGATAGAAGCCCCAGGCCATGAAGGGAAAGGGTAGGAGCGCCAGGGCGGCCAGGGGCGCATCGATGCCGATGAACATGGCCAGCAGTACCAGCAGCAGGGTCATCATGCCGTCGAAGCTGGCCAGCACCCCTTCGCCAGCGGCGGTCTCCACGGCGTCGATGTCCTGGGTGGCGCGGGCCAGCAGATCGCCCGTGCGGCTGGACTGGAAGAAACCGGGGTCCAGTCGCGCCAGCTTGGCAAAGAAGGTGTCACGCAGCTCCACCCCGACCTGGTAGGAAGTGCCGAACAGCCGCACCCGCCACTGGTACCTCAGTACATAGAGGCCGCAGCCGACCGCCACGATCAGGGCGACGCGCCAGAGCAGCCCGCTCTGGTCGAGTTCGCCCGCGCGCAGGGCGTCGATGGCCTTGCCGATCCACCAGGGTAGCGTCAGGTTGAGCAGGCCAACGCCCAGCAGACAGAAGATGGCGGTCCCGTAGGCACGCCGTTGGCGCAGGAAGAAATCACGCAACAACCGCCACAACGCCATAAAACCGCCTGTCCCGAGCAAAGGTGCAGTATATCGGCTACCCAAGGGGCAGCGGAGTTCCTTCGTCCCGATCCGGGTCCCATGTCAACGGGTGGCGCAGGGCGCGAGGTCGTTGTAGGGTGCCACTCCCTGCGGCACCCGGCCGCTGCGCCCCTTTTCCCTTTGCTAGGCTGACGTCCATGACCCTCGAACCCCAACGTCCCGTCGTCCTCTGCCTGTCCGGCCACGATCCGAGTGGTGGCGCCGGGCTGCAGGCCGACATCGAAGCCCTGATCGCCCAGGGCTGCCACGCCGCTCCGGCGGTCACCGCGCTGACCGTGCAGGACACCGTCGACGTGCTGGACTTCCGGGTGCTGGATCGCGAGTGGGTACTGGCCCAGGCCCGAGCGATCATCGCCGACCTGCCGGTGGCGGCGGTCAAGCTGGGCATGCTCGGTTCGGTGGAAATGGTCGAGACGGTGCTGGAGATCATGGAATCCCTGCCTGGCGTGCCCCTGGTCTGCGATCCGGTGCTGCGCGCCGGTGGTGGCGGCGCCCTGGGCAAGGACGAAGTCGGCTACGCCATCCGCGAGCGCCTGCTGCCCCGTGCCACCATCGCCACACCCAACCTGCCGGAGGCGCGCATCCTCGCCGAGTTGCCCGAGGGCACCCCGGAGCAATGCGCCGAGCGCCTGCTGCCTTTATGTGCCCATCTGCTGATCACCGGCGGTCATGGCGAAGAACACGAGGTGCACAACCGTCTCTATGACCGCGCCGGTAACTGCGAGACCCACGTCTGCCAGCGCCTGCCTGGTAGCTACCATGGCTCCGGCTGCACCCTGGCCAGCACCCTGGCCGGGCGCCTGGCCCTGGGCGAAGCCCTGCCCAGCGCCGTGCGCAGCGCCCTGGACTACACCTGGCGTACCCTGAGGGACGCCGAGCGCCCTGGCCGCGGCCAGTACGTGCCACGTCGCCTGCCACTGGACTTCTGCTCATGAGCACCCTGCGCGGCCTCTATGCCATCACCGACAACGCCCTCCTCGCCGAGGGTCGCCTGTTGCCCTATGTCGAGGCCGCCTTGCAGGGCGGTGCCCGCCTGGTGCAGTACCGCGACAAGTCGCAAGACGCCAGCCGTCGCCAGGACGAAGCCGCAGCCCTCGCCGAACTCTGCCGGCAGCATGACGCCCAGCTGATCATCAATGACGACCTGCCCTTGGCCCGCCAGCTGGGCGTCGGCCTGCACCTGGGCCAGGAAGACGGCTCCCTTGCCGCAGCCCGTGCCGACCTGGGCGCTGACGCCATACTCGGCGGCACCTGCCACGCCAGCCTGGAACTGGCCGAAGTCGCGGCCGTAGCGGGGGCCAGCTACCTGGCCTTCGGGCGCTTCTTCGCCTCCAGCACCAAGCCGGATGCCCCACCAGCCCCTCTCGACGTGCTTGACCAGGCACGCAGCCGTTTCAGCCTGCCGCTCTGCGCCATCGGCGGCGTCACCCTGGACAACGCCCCGCGCCTGCTCACCCACGGCGTCGACCTGCTCGCCGTCGTCCATACCCTGTTTTCCGCCGCCAGCGCGGGCGAAGTGGAGCGCCGTGCGCGCGCCTTCGCTCGGTTGTTCGCGGCCTGATCCCCTTTGAGGAGACCTCCATGTCCCGTTCCGCACAACTCTTCGACCAAGCCCAGCGCCACATCCCCGGCGGCGTCAACTCGCCCGTCCGCGCCTTCAAGAGCGTCGGCGGCACGCCGCTGTTCTTCAAGCACGCCCAGGGCGCCTACATCGTCGACGAGGATGACAAGCGCTATGTCGACTACGTCGGCTCCTGGGGTCCGATGATCCTTGGTCATAGCCACCCGGACGTGCTCGACGCCGTGCGTCGTCAACTGGAACATGGCCTTTCCTACGGCGCCCCGACCGCCCTGGAAACCACTATGGCCGATCTCATCTGCGAGATCGTCCCCTCCATGGAAATGGTGCGCATGGTCAGCTCCGGTACCGAGGCCACCATGAGCGCCATCCGCCTGGCGCGCGGCTACACCGGGCGCGACACCATCATCAAGTTCGAAGGCTGCTACCACGGCCATTCCGACAGCCTCTTGGTCAAGGCCGGCTCCGGCGCCCTGACCCTGGGCGTACCCAGTTCCCCCGGCGTCCCGGCGGCCTTCGCCCAGCACACCCTGACCCTGGCCTACAACGACCTGGCCGAAGTCGAAGAAACCCTGTCCCGGGTCGGCGACCAGATCGCCTGCATCATCGTCGAGCCGGTGGCCGGCAACATGAACTGCGTGCCGCCGGCGCCGGGCTTCCTGGAAGGGCTGCGCAGCCTCTGCGATCGCTACGGCGTAGTGCTGATCTTCGATGAGGTCATGACCGGTTTCCGCGTCGCCCTGGGCGGCGCCCAGGCGCATTACGGCATCCGTCCGGACCTCACCACCTTTGGCAAGATCGTCGGCGGCGGCATGCCGGTGGGCTGCTTTGGCGGCAAGCGCGAGATCATGGAAAAGATCGCCCCGCTCGGTCCGGTCTACCAGGCCGGCACCCTGTCGGGCAATCCGCTGGCCATGGCCGCGGGGCTCACCACCCTGCAACTGATCCGCCGGCCCGGTTTCCACGCCGAGCTGAGCGACTACACCACACGCATGCTGCAGGGCCTGCAGGATCGCGCCGATGCCGCCGGTGTGCCCTTCGTCACCACCCAGGCGGGCGGCATGTTCGGTCTCTACTTCAGCGGCGCCGAAGACATCGTCACCTTCAGCGACGTCATGGCCAGCGACAGCGAGAGGTTCAAGCGCTTCTTCCACCTAATGCTGGACGGCGGCGTCTACCTGGCGCCCAGTGCCTTCGAAGCCGGCTTCACGTCCATCGCCCATGGCGACGAGGAGCTGCGCATCACCCTGGACGCCGCCGAGCGCGCCTTCGCCACCTTCAACGACTAGGTACCATCCGTCTCGGTTGAGGAACCTCTCTGCCGCGCCGGCCTCACACCTAGTTGAGAGGCCGGCGTCACAGATAAAAAAGTTCCGCCATTACGCGTAAAGGTTTTGAAAGCGTGCGTCGGCTTGACCCATAATGAGACGTCGGCGCGTTTCGCCGACCGGGTTCTTTGAACCTGCCTCGCTCGTGGAGGCGCTTCATGCACCGCGCTGGCCGTACCCTGTGCGCAGCCCTAATCCTGATGCCCCTGGTCGCCCTGGCCGGTGGTAATTCGCTGCTCGTCCCCAGCACCAGCCGTTGCAACCTGAATCTGGCCAACGAAGCCCTGGCACAGGCGATCGCCCGCTGCCAGCAGATCGCCCATGACGGCGACGCCCAGGCGCAGTACGAACTCGGCGACTTCTATTACGAAGGCAAGCAGACGCCCAAGGATCTCAACCAGGCGCGGCTGTGGTTCGAGCAGGCGTCGCTCAAGGGCAACGCCGATGCGCAGAATCGACTCGGCAACATGTTCTTTCGCGGCGAGGGCGTTCCGCCCAACAATATCCAGGCCTATATCGTCCTGAAGATGGCCGCCATCAATGGCAACGACGAAGCCATGGATACCGCCGACCTGGTCAGCGCCCAGATGCGTCGTGACGAGCTGGAGATGGCCACCCAGGTACTGGGGCAGATCTTTCGCGACTATCTGCAGGACATGCAGACCGCGGGCAATCTCAATCCCTTCCAGCCGCCGCAGAACTAGCGGTCCGGCGCCGGCCCTACTGCTCGCCAGCGCGAACCTACTTGGCCATACCTAGCTTTTGTCGGGCATCGGCATGGGGAACGGCATGACGTTGGTGCCACCCTTGGCTTCGCTGATCTTGGGCTGACCCAGACGCTCCACCTCGTCGATGCGGATGATCGAATGCATCGGCACGAAGCTGCGCACCACGCCTTCGAACTGGGCCTTGAGCTTTTCCTCGCTCGGATCCACCACCACCTGGGTGCGCTCGCCGAACACCAGCTCCTCGATTTCCAGGAAGCCCCAGAGATCGCTCTGGAAGATCTGCTTGGCATAGATCTCGAAGACCTGACCCTGGTTGACGAAGATGACCTTGTAGATGGCCGGCTTGTTCGGGGATGAGCTCATGGCGGACGCGAATTTCAACGGAAAAAGAGGGCTGCGAGCATAGCATGGCGGTCAGCCATCAGCAGGGGTTTCCAACCGTGCCCGCTGCGCCACCACGGTACTGACCCAGTCGATGAACACCCGCATCTTGGCGCTGACATGGCGATTGGGGGCAAAGGCCAGATAAAGCGGCAGGGGTGCTACCTGCCAGTCTTCGAACAGGGTCCTCAGCTCGCCGCGGGACACCGCTTCCGCTGCCAGGTAGTGCGGCAGACAGACCACCCCCAGCCCCGCCTGCCCCGCCGCCAGGCAGGCATTGCCGTCGTCTACCTCCAGACTGTGGCGCCCCTGCAACTCCAGGCGCTCGGCGCCGCGTTGCAGGGCATAGGGAAAGCCCGTGCCCGTCCCCCAGAGAAATCGCACCACCCGATGCGGCGCCTCGGCCAGCACCGCGGGATGATCCGGTACACCATGCGTCGCGAGGTAGGCCGGCGCGGCATAGCAACCCAGCCGCAGCGCGCCCAGCGGGCGAGCCACCAGATACTGCTCGCGGATGCGCCCGCCACGGATCACGCAATCGACGTTGTCGCCAATCAGATCCACCTGGCGATCGCTGACGCCCAGGTCCAGCTGGATGTCCGGATAACGCTCGAAGAATTCCGGCAGCGCCGGGATCAGGATCAGGCGCGCCAGAGGGCTGGGCACATCCACCCGCAAGCGACCCCGGGGCGTGCGGGTGGCGACCGACAGGCCTGTCTCGGCGTCATCCACCGCGGCCAGCACGCCTAGACAGCGCTGGTAATAGGCTGCGCCATCGGCGGTGACCTGCACCTGCCGGGTGGTCCGATTGAGCAGGCGCACCTGCAAGCGTGCTTCCAGCTGCTGCACCTGCTGGGTGACGCGGGTCCGGCTGCTGCCCAGGGTCTCGGCCGCGCGGGTGAAGCTGCCGGCTTCCACCACCCGCACGAAGGTCTGCATCGCAGCGAACAGGTCCATGCCGATTCCTGGAAAGAGGATTGTTTGGATTGTACAAACAATGCTGACCGCCAGGCCTGGTTTATCTCTTGGCGGGCCGGCGCCTAAGGTGGCCTTATCGATCCCTACCGGAGCACCACCATGACCCGTGACGTCGTCTTTCCCGCCCAGCGCCACGCCCTCTACGAACAGCACCGCTATTCGCCGGCCATCCGTTCCAACGGCTTTCTCTTCGTCTCGGGCCAGGTCGGCAGCCGTGCCGATGGCTCGCCTGAGCCGGAGCTGGAAGACCAGGTCCGCCTGGCCTTCGCCAACCTCGACGCCATTCTTGCCGCCGCTGGCGCGTCCTTCGCCGACGTAGTGGACGTCACCCTGTTCATGGTCGATGCCGAGGCCAGCTTCGAACGGATCTGGCCGGTGCTGCTGGAGCACTGGGGCACGGCGCCCTACCCCACGGTGACCGCGGTCGGCGTCACCTGGCTGGCCGGCTTTCGCTTCGAGATCAAGGTCATCGCCCGACTACCGGAGGGCAGCGCCCAGGGCTAGGCCGGCTGCCTTCCGGGCGGCTCTTCCCCGTGCGGAAGGCCATCATTATAATGCGCGGTCCACTCGCCACCGACTCCCTGCCGCGCATGTCCAAGAAGCTCTATATCGAAACCCATGGCTGCCAGATGAACGAATACGATTCGTCGCGCATGGTCGACCTGCTCGGCGAACGGGAGCCGCTGGAAGTCACCCAGAATCCGGCCGAGGCCGATGTCATCCTGCTCAACACCTGCTCGATCCGCGAGAAGGCGCAGGAGAAGGTGTTCTCCCAGCTCGGTCGCTGGCGCGAACTCAAGCTGGAAAATCCCGACCTGGTGATCGGCGTCGGCGGCTGCGTGGCCAGTCAGGAAGGCGCTGCCATTCGCGACCGCGCGCCCTATGTCGACGTGGTCTTCGGTCCCCAGACCCTGCACCGGCTGCCGGAAATGATCGACGCCGCGCGCACCACCCGGGCACCTCAGGTGGACATCTCCTTCCCCGAGATCGAGAAGTTCGACCGCCTGCCCGAGCCGCGCATCGACGGCCCCAGCGCCTTCGTCTCCATCATGGAAGGCTGCAGCAAGTACTGCACCTTCTGTGTGGTGCCCTATACCCGTGGTGAAGAGGTCAGCCGGCCGCTGGACGACGTCCTGGCCGAGATCATCCACCTCGCCGAGCACGGGGTACGAGAAGTGACCCTGCTGGGCCAGAACGTCAACGGCTATCGCGGCGCCACCGGCGACGGCCGCATCGCCGACTTCGCCGAGCTGCTATATGTGGTGGCGGCGGTCGACGGCATCGACCGCATCCGCTACACCACCTCGCACCCGCTGGAGTTCTCCGACGCCCTGATCCAGGCCCACGCCGAGATCCCGGAACTGGTGAAATTCGTCCACCTGCCGGTGCAGGCCGGTTCGGATCGCATCCTGGCCGCCATGAAGCGCAACCACACGGCGCTGGAATACAAGTCGCGCATCCGCAAGCTCAAGGCGGCGGTGCCCGACATCTGCATCAGCTCGGACTTCATCGTCGGCTTTCCCGGCGAGACCGAGAAGGATTTCGAGCAGACCATGAAGCTGATCGAGGACGTCGGTTTCGACTTTTCCTTCTCCTTCATCTACAGCGCGCGTCCTGGCACTCCGGCGGCCGACCTGGTCGACGACACCTCGGACGAGCTCAAGAAGCAGCGCTTGCAGATCCTGCAGACGCGTATCCACCAGCAGGGTTTCGAGATCAGCCGGCGCATGGCTGGCAGCGTCCAGACCATCCTGGTCAGCGACTTCTCCAAGCGCGATCCCGGCATGCTGCAGGGCCGTACCGAGAATAACCGCATCGTCAACTTCCGCTGCAGCGACGCCAGCCTGATCGGCCAGTTCGTCCAGGTGCACATCGACGAAGCCCTGCCGCACTCGCTGCGTGGCACCCTGCTCGCTCCGGTCGCCAACGGCGCCCGCCCGACCGTCGCCGCCGCCCTGGCCTGATGGATGGTCGCACGCGCCCTTTGCCAAGGGCGCGACGCAGGTTACTCTCACGCTACGTCAAGTTTTCGTAAAGCCAATCCAAAGGGTCTCCCAGCACACCTTGAATACCCCCCAGACGCTCCAGCATTTCACCCTCGAACCCTTCGACGCCGACCGTTTCGCCAACCTGTGCGGCCAGCTCGATGAGAATCTGCGCCAGATCGAACGGCGTCTTGGCATCGAGATCCGCAACCGCGGCAACCAGTTCGAACTGGTCGGCGATCCCGAGCGCACCCGCGCGGCCCAGAACCTCCTGCAGCGCCTCTATCGCGAGACCGCCAGTGGCACGGCGGTGGCGCCGGAACTGGTGCACCTCTATCTGCAGGAGTCCGGCCTGGAAGCCTTGCAGGAAGAGCACCGTAGCGGCGGCGACACCAGCGTGGCCCTGCGCACCAAGAAGGGCATGATCCGTCCGCGTGGCGCCAACCAGCAGCGCTACGTCAAGTCGATCCTCGATCACGACATCAACTTCGGCATAGGCCCGGCCGGTACCGGCAAGACCTACCTGGCCGTGGCCTGCGCCGTGGACGCCCTGGAGCGCGAGCAGATCCGCCGCATCCTGCTGGTACGCCCGGCGGTGGAAGCCGGCGAGAAGCTCGGCTTCCTGCCCGGCGATCTGGCGCAGAAGATCGACCCCTATCTGAGACCCCTGTACGACGCCCTCTACGAGATGCTCGGCTTCGAGCAGGTGGCCAAGCTCATCGAGCGGCAGGTCATCGAGGTCGCGCCGCTGGCCTACATGCGTGGCCGGACCCTCAACAACAGCTTCATCATTCTCGACGAAAGCCAGAACACCACCCTCGAGCAGATGAAGATGTTCCTCACCCGGATCGGTTTTGGCTCCACCGCGGTGATTACCGGTGACGTGACCCAGGTCGACCTGCCGCGTGGTACCAAGTCGGGCCTCAAGCATGTCATCGAGGTCCTGCGTGACGTGCCCGGCATCGGCTTCACCCATTTCGAGTCCAAGGACGTGGTGCGCCATCCGCTGGTGCAGCGCATCGTCGAGGCCTATGACCGCTTCGAAGCGCTGCAGGACAAGCCGCGCGGCAACGGTGAGGATCGCCATGGCGATTGAGCTGGACGTCCAGGTCGCCAGCGAGGCGGCCGATCTTCCCGAGGAGCCGGACTTACGCCACTGGTGTGAACTGGCCCTGCGCGCCCGCCAGGGCGATTCGGAGCTCACCATTCGCCTGGTGGACGAAGACGAGGGCCGCGAGCTCAACCGCACCTGGCGGCACAAGGACTACGCCACCAACGTGCTGTCCTTTCCGGCCGACGTGCCGGACGAATTCCTCGATATTCCCCTGCTCGGCGATCTGGTGATCTGCGCCCCCGTGGTGGCCCGCGAAGCCGCCGAGCAAGGCAAGCCCGTCAAGGCGCACTGGGCGCACCTGGTCATCCACGGCTGCCTGCACCTGCTGGGCTACGATCATCTGGAAGATGACGAAGCCGAGGAGATGGAAGACCTGGAACGCCAATTGCTCGCTGAACTGGGCTATCCCGATCCCTACGGTGAATGACACACACATGAACGAAGATCGATCAGGCAATGGGCATCGTTCCTGGCTGGAACGCATCGTCCAGGCCTTTGCCCATGAACCCAAGAGCCGCCAGGAGCTGCTGGAACTGCTGCGTGAAGCGCACGAGAACAAGGTGCTCGACAGCGAGGCGCTGTCCATCGTCGAGGGCGCCATTTCGGTAGCCGACCTGCAGGTGCGCGACATCATGGTGCCGCGCTCCCAGATCATCAGCATCCGTGCCCACCAGACCCCGGCGGAATTCCTGCCGGCGGTGATCGAGGCCGCCCACTCCCGCTATCCGGTGATCGGCGACGGCCCTGACGACGTCCTCGGCCTGCTGCTGGCCAAGGACCTGCTGCCCCTGCTGCTGCTGGACCACGAGCTCCCCTTCGACCTCAAGGCGGTGCTGCGCCCGGCCACCTTCGTGCCCGAGTCCAAGCGCCTCAACGTGCTCCTGCGCGAATTCCGCTCCACCCACAGCCACATGGCCATCGTGGTGGACGAATACGGCGGCGTCGCCGGCCTGGTGACCATCGAGGACGTGTTGGAGCAGATCGTCGGCGAGATCGAGGACGAGCACGACGTGGAGGAAGAGAGCTTCATCAAGTCGCTGCCCAATGGCGACTTCGTGGTCAAGGCGCTCACGCCCATCGAGACGCTCAACGAGACCCTGGAGACTCGCTTCGCCGACACCGACGCCGACACCGCCGGCGGCCTGGTGATGAATCGCCTGGGTCACCTGCCCAAGCGCAACGAGGAAACGGTGATCGACGACTTCCGCTTCCGCGTCCTCAACGCCGACGGCCGCCGCATCCACCTGCTGCGGGTCACCCCGGTCAACCGCTAGCCGCGTTTGCCCCCTCTCCCTCCGGGAGAGGGTTGGGGTGAAGGCCGGTCTCTGCCTAGGCAACCCGCATCGCACGCCCTCCTACGGACCGCCGTAGGTTGGGTTGAGCGCAGCGAAGCCCAGCAGGCCTTGCCTCGACTGCACGACTGTTGGGCTTCGACGATAGAGTCGTCCTAGCCCAACCGACGGATCGCCATGGCCGCGATAGCCTTTACCACCCCCTCCCCAACTGCGACCTGGCTCGCTCTCCCTCAAGCGCCTTTGGCACTGACTCGCGCTGGCGAGTAAGCTTGCGCAGCCTCGATCGGACCAAGGATTTTCGATGCGCTGGATCTCTCAACCTGGCTGGAAGGGCAACCTTCTGGCGCTCTTCGCTGGCGCCCTCACGCCCCTGGCGTTGGCCCCTTTCAATATCTGGCCACTGGCCCTGCTGTCGGCCGGTCTTTTCTACCTGGGCCTCAAGGGCCTCACCGCCTGGCGTGCCCTGCTGCGCGGCTGGTGCTATGGCTTCGGCGCCTTCCTCGCCGGCACCAGCTGGATCTACGTCAGCATCCACGACTACGGCGCCGCCTCCGTACCCCTGGCGCTACTGCTTACCGTGGGCTTCTGCGCCGGCATCGCGCTGTTCTTCGCGCTGCCGGCCTGGCTCTGGGCGCTGTGCCTGAGACGCAACCAGGCACCCCTGGGCGATGCCCTCACCTTCGCCGGCCTGTGGTTCGCCCTGGAGCTGTTCCGCAGCTGGGCACTGACCGGCTTTCCCTGGCTGCTGCTCGGCTACAGCCAGCTCAGCGGCCCTCTGCAGGGCCTGGCGCCCCTGGGCGGCGTCTGGCTGATCTCGGCCGTGCTGGCCTTTACTGCGGCCCTGCTGGTCAATGCCCCACGGCTGATCCTGCGGCCGGTGGCCCTGGTCGCGGCCCTGGTGCTGGTGACCCTGCCCTGGGTCGCGGGCGATGTCTTCAAGGGCCAGGTGTGGACGCAACCGGCCGGTGCTCCGCTCAAGGTCGCCGGGGTCCAGGGCAACATCGCCCAGGAACTCAAGTGGAATCCGGACCATGCACGGGCCACCCTGGCGCTCTATCGCGACCATACCGCCGAGCAGACCGATGCCGACCTGGTGGTCTGGCCGGAAAACGCCATTCCCGTGCTGCGTGAATACGTCGGCGACTTCCTCGCCGCCGAAGGGGCGCAAGTGGCCGCCCATGGCGGGGCCCTGGTCACCGGCCTCCCCGCCCGCGAACGCGATGCCGATGGCGATTCGCGCTACTTCAACAGCATCACCGCGGTCGGCAACGGCTCGGGCACCTACTACAAGCAGAAACTGGTGCCCTTTGGCGAATACGTGCCGCTGCAGGAATACCTGCGGGGCCTGATCGGCTTCTTCGATCTGCCCATGTCCGACTTCGTCCGCGGCCCCGAGCATCAGGAGCCGTTGCTGGTGAAGGGTTATCGGGTGGCGCCCTACATCTGCTACGAGGTGGTCTATCCGGAGTTCGTCGCCGACCTGGCCGCCCAGAGCCAGTTGCTGCTCACTATCAGCAACGACACCTGGTTCGGCAAGTCCATCGGTCCGCAACAGCACCTGCAGATGGCGCAGATGCGTGCCCTGGAAACCGGTCGCTGGCTGGTACGGGTCACCAACGACGGCATCACCGCCCTGGTCGATCCCTTCGGGCGTATCAGCCGGCAGATCCCGGCCTTCCAGGTCGGCGTGCTGCAGGGCACCGTGGTGCCCATGGATGGCCTGACGCCCTACCTGCATTACCGCCTCTGGCCGCTGGCGATCTTTTCCGTCCTGGTGCTGCTGTGGGGCCTGCTGTTGCGGCGGCAGGATCGTCCGGAAGAAGCACCGCTGGTGGTGACTCAGCGATAGGCGAGCGGATAGAGCAAGAGCCCGGCAGTCTCGTTGAGCAACTGGGCGGTCTGCTCGACCGCCTTGGCTTCCGGCAACCAGCCACCAAAGGGCCGGCCGTTGGGGATGCCGATGAAGCCCATGGGCGCGGCGACCACCTGGAAGCCCTGGCGCTCGAAGCACCAGCGCGAACGGGCCATGTGGTAGGCCTGGGTCACCAGCACCACCCGCTTGACCCCGGCCTCGCGCAGCAGCGGCGCGCTCAGGGTGGCGTTCTCCCAGGTGGTACGGCTGGCCCCTTCCTGCCAGCGCACCGGAACCCCCAGGTCGCGCTCCATCACCTCGATCATCAGCGCCGCCTCGCTCAGCGGGCGATCATGGGGCGAACCACCGGTGATCAGTACCGGCAGGCCACTGGCCTTGGCCAGGCGCGCCGCATAGCGCAGTCGCTCCACCGCCAGGTGACTGGCGGCATCGCCTCCCCAGCCGGGATCGTCCACCTCGCGGCCAGCGCCAAGTACCACGATGGCATCCGCCTGTTGCGCCAGGCCCGCCCAGCGGGCTTCGGGCAGGGCGGCATCGCGTTCCAGCAGACGACCGCCGAACTCCACCATGGCCGGCAGGGTACTGGCCCAGAGGCCTAGCAGACCGCAAAGGAAGCAGGCCAGCCCCAGTCGCGGATGACGACGACGCAGCCACCAGCCACAGAGCAGGAGCAACAGCAGGCCGCCCGGTGGCAGCAGCAGTTGCTTGAAGAAATAACGCAGACCCATGGTCCCTCCGGTCGGTGGCGACCTCCAGGTCGCGGCGGCGCTCAGTGTAGGGGAGCGCGAACCCGAGCAGAAGGACTCTCGACCAGGACCTGGCGTCCCTGGCAGTGACTGCAGAAGGATCCCACCGGCTGTACCCGTCCGCAGCCCAGGCAGCAGGCCATGGCCGCCTCCGTCGCCTGGTGACGTTCCAGCCAGCGCCTGATCAGGGCATACTCGGCCGGACTCAGGCCCTGCACCTCTATTTCCCCGTCAGCGCTGTCGTAGAGGCGCTCCTGGGTGGCGGCCTCATCCAGCGCCAGGGCCAGGCGGCGTTGCAGGCGTACGTCGACGGGCAGCTTTTCGGACTCGCGTCGAAACTTTCCCATGATGGCGATCATCCTCCCGGATAATTGAACAGGCGTTCGAATAGCCTAGTACGGCCCTCTGGACCCTGCCTCCCCCGGAATGCGAAACAAGCGGCGGACCGGGACATTTCCCCGCGCTCGGGGGGTCATGTATGCTTGGCGGCTCGATCAAACGCCTCTGCAGCCCTCGACACGCCCATGCAAGAACACTATCAGCCCCGCGAAATAGAAGCCGCCGCCCAGTCCTTCTGGGACCAGAATCTGTCCTTCAAGGCCACCATGCGCCCGGGCCAGGAGAAGTTCTACTGCCTGTCGATGTTCCCCTACCCCAGCGGCAAGCTGCACATGGGGCACGTGCGCAACTACACCATCGGCGACGTCATTGCCCGCTACCAGCGGATGC
The DNA here is from genome assembly GCF_028198185.1 of Pseudomonas sp. JBR1. NCBI lineage: Bacteria > Pseudomonadati > Pseudomonadota > Gammaproteobacteria > Pseudomonadales > Pseudomonadaceae > Pseudomonas > Pseudomonas sp. JBR1. The sequence goes on along the minus strand of NZ_CP116340.1, from coordinate 4,649,858 downwards.
TGGGCAAGAACGTCCTGCAGCCCATGGGTTGGGACGCCTTCGGCATGCCCGCCGAAAACGCCGCCATGAAGAACGGCGTGGCCCCGGCCAAGTGGACCTACGAGAACATCGCCTACATGAAGTCCCAGCTGCAGAGCCTGGGTCTGGCGATCGACTGGTCCCGTGAGGTCACCACCTGCAAGCCCGACTACTATCGCTGGGAGCAGTGGCTGTTCACCCAGCTGTTCGAGAAGGGCATCATCTACCGCAAGAACGGTACGGTGAACTGGGACCCGGTGGACCAGACCGTACTGGCCAACGAGCAGGTCATCGACGGCCGCGGCTGGCGCAGTGGTGCGCTGATCGAGAAGCGCGAGATCCCCATGTACTACTTCCGCATCACCGACTATGCGGAAGAGCTGCTGACCTCCCTCGATGGCCTGCCCGGCTGGCCCGAGCAGGTCAAGACCATGCAGCGCAACTGGATCGGCAAGTCCCGCGGCATGGAGGTGCAGTTCCCCTATGACCAGGAGAGCATCGGCGCCGAAGGCACCCTGAAGGTCTTCACCACCCGCCCCGACACCCTGCTCGGCGCCACCTATGTCGCCGTGGCCGCCGAACACCCGCTGGCCACCCAGGCCGCCCAGGGCAATGCCCAGCTGCAGGACTTCATCGACGAGTGCAAGCGCGGCGGCGTCGCCGAGGCCGACATCGCCACTCAGGAGAAGAAAGGCCTGGATACCGGCCTGTTCGTCCGTCATCCGCTGACCGATGCCCGCCTGCCGGTCTGGGTCGCCAACTATGTGCTGATGCACTACGGCGACGGTGCGGTCATGGCCGTTCCCGGTCACGACGAACGTGACTTCGAATTCGCCAACAAGTACCAGCTGCCCATCGTCCAGGTGGTGGATACCGAAGAGGCCACCCGTGTGCTGGCCAATCCGGACGACTACAGCCCGGCGGAATACGAGCGCTACCAGTTCGACCCGGTGCAATGGAAGGACTGGTACGGCAGCAAGGAAGGCTTCCTGATCAATTCCGGCGCCTATGACAACCTCGCCTACGACGCCGCCTTCGACGCCATCGGCGCCGATCTGCAGGCCAAGGGCCTGGGTCAGCCGCGCACCCAGTTCCGCCTGCGCGACTGGGGCATCAGCCGCCAGCGCTACTGGGGCTGCCCGATCCCCATCATCCACGGTGACGACGGCGTCGACATCCCGGTGCCCGCCGATCTGCTGCCGGTGGTGCTGCCCGAAGACGTGGTACCCGATGGCGCCGGCTCGCCCCTGGCGCGCATGCCCGAGTTCTACGAGACCGTCGATCCGCGCAACGGCCAGCCGGCCCGCCGCGAAACCGACACCATGGATACCTTCGTCGAAAGCTCCTGGTACTTCGCCCGCTATGCTTCGCCCAATTTCACCGGCGGCATGCTGGACAAGGAAGAAGCCAACTACTGGCTGCCGGTCGACCAGTACATCGGCGGCATCGAGCACGCCATCCTGCACCTGCTCTACTCGCGCTTCTTCCACAAGCTGATGCGTGACCAGGGCCTGATCGATTCCGACGAGCCCTTCGAGAACCTGCTGACCCAAGGCATGGTGGTGGCCGAGACCTACTACCGCACCAATCCCAACGGCAGCAAGGACTGGTTCAACCCGGCCGATGTCGAGGTGGAGCGCGATGCCAAGGCCAAGGTGATCGGCGCGCGCCTGAAGAGCGATGGCCAGCCGGTGGAAATCGGCGGCGTCGAGAAGATGTCCAAGTCGAAGAACAACGGCGTCGACCCTCAGGCGATGATCGACCAGTACGGCGCCGACACCTGCCGCCTGTTCATGATGTTCGCCTCGCCGCCGGACATGAGCCTGGAATGGTCCGACTCCGGCGTCGAAGGCGCCAGCCGTTTCCTGCGTCGTGTCTGGCGTCTGGCCCAGGCCCATGTGGGCCAGGGGCTGCCGAGCGCCGGCGCCCTCGGCGAGCTGTCGCCCGCCCAGAAGGACGTACGCCGTGCCATCCACCTGGCCATCCGCCAGGCCAGCCAGGATATCGGTCAGCATCACAAGTTCAACACCGCCATCGCCGCGGTCATGACCCTGATGAACGTGCTGGAAAAGGCCGCCCAGGACAGCGATACCGATCGCCGTCTGCTGCAGGAAGGCCTGGAGGCCGTCACCCTGCTGCTGGCGCCCATCACCCCGCACATCGCCCACGGTCTCTGGCAGCAGCTGGGCCACAGCGACGCGGTCATCGATGCCCGCTGGCCGCAGGTGGACGAAAGCGCCCTGGTGCAGGACAGCCTGCAGATCGTCATCCAGGTGAACGGCAAGCTGCGCGGCCAGATCGAAGTACCGGCCGACGCCAGCCGCGAGGCCATCGAGGCCGCCGCCCGCGCCAACGAGAACGTGGCGCGCTTCACCGAGGGCCTGACCATCCGCAAGGTCGTCGTGGTCCCGGGTAAACTGGTCAACATCGTCGCCAACTAAGACACGCGAACGGAGCAGACAACAGATGAAGAAACGGATTCTCCCCGGCCTTGCGGTAGTCGGCCTGGCGACCTTGCTCACGGCCTGCGGCTTCCAGCTGCGCGGCACCGGTGAAACGCGCCTGACCGTGAACGAGCTGAACCTGACGGCGCGCGACGCCTACGGCCAGACCGTCAAGGACGTGCGCGACATGCTCGAAGACGCCCATGTCCGGATCACCTCGGGTGCGCCCTACACCCTGGATCTGGGTGGCGAAGCCCAGAGCGAGCGCACGGCCAGCTACACCAGCGGCGCCCGCAGTGCCGAAGTGGAGCTGACTACCCGTCAGCCCTACACCATCGTCGGCAAGAACCAGGCGGTGCTGGTCAGCGACTACCTGGAAACCCAGCGCTATTACGTGACCGACCAGAACAACATCGTCGGTTCCGAACAGCAGAAGGACCAGCTGCGCCGCGAGATGCGCCGCGAACTGGTGCAGCAGCTGGCCGCTCGCCTGCAGGCCCTGACGCCCGAGCGTCTGGACAAGCTGCAACGCGACGCCGACGCCCGCGCCGCCGCCAAGGCCGAAGCCGACCGCCGCGCCCGCGAGTCCGCCCCGCCGCAGCAGTCGCCCATCGAAATCCCCACCCCTGCGCGCTAAGCGCCGCACCCGGAGCCGCAAGGCTCCGGTTTGCCATCCCGGTTCACCATGAAACTCAACGCCAACCAGCTGGGCAAGCAGCTCCAGGGCTCGCTGGCCGCCGTCTATGCCGTCAGCGGCGATGAGCCCCTGCTCTGCCAGGAAGCCAGCGACGCCATTCGTGGCGCGGCCCGCGCCCAGGGTTTCGACGAACGCGAGGTCTTCGACGTCGATGCCGGGTTCGACTGGGGCCGTCTCTACGAGGCCGGCGCCAGCCTTTCGCTGTTCGCCCAGAAACGCATCCTCGAATTGCGCCTGCCCACCGGCAAGCCCGGCGACAAGGGCTCCGCCGCCCTGCTCGACTACCTGGCCCGCCCCGCCGAAGACACCCTGCTGCTGATCAGTCTGCCGCGGCTCGATGCCGCGGCCCAGAAGACCAAGTGGGCCAAGGCCCTGCTGGAGCACGAGCAGGCGCAATTCGTGCAGATCTGGCCGGTGGAACTGGCGCAGTTGCCGCAGTGGATCAACCAGCGTCTGTCGCGTCTGGGCCTGGCCGCTACCCCTGAAGCCGTCGAGCTGATCGCCGAGCGGGTGGAAGGCAACCTGCTGGCCGCTGCCCAGGAAATCGAAAAGCTCCGCCTGCTCACCGAGGGCTCCCAGGTGGACGCCGAGACGGTACGCGCCACGGTGGCCGACAGCGCCCGCTACGACGTCTTCGGCCTGCTCGACGCTGCCCTGGCCGGTGATGCCGAGCATGCAGTGCGCATCCTCGAAGGCCTGCGCGGTGAAGGCGTGGAAGCGGCCGTGGTGCTCTGGGCCCTGGCCCGCGAACTACGCCTGCTGGCCAACCTGGCCTACCTGCAGGAAAGCGGCACGCCCCTGGAGCGCGCCTTCACCCAGGTGAAGCCGCCGGTGTGGGACAAGCGCCGTCCCCTGGTCAGTCGGGCCCTGCAGCGCCAGGGCGCACGTCGTCTGGAAGCCCTGCTGCGGGACGCCCAGGTCGCCGACGAACAGATCAAGGGACAGGCACCTGGCGATGTCTGGCTGACCCTCGCCAGCCTCGCCCTGATGCTTGCTGGCAAGCGGCTGACGCTGACCAAGCCCTCGCCATAGCCGCTCCTTGTAATCCCCGGCCCTTGCAATAGACTGGCATGCCCCCATCAAGGGGTGACATTCCTCCTTCGGAGTACGCACGCATGGCCAAGAAATACAGCCGCGGCCCCAACAAGGCCAAGGTCCTCGTCAGCGATCCCTGTTTTCGCTCACGCCAGGAGCGACCCGCCAAGGGCAAAGGCAGCTACCGCCGCGAAGCCTTCTCGTTGCAAGACGAGAAGGCTTCGGTCTTTCTGGCCGCCTGAAAGCTAGGCCCAGACGCCAGGACCCGGGCCGTGCTAAGGTGAGGCTTCCTGCCTAGACGTCCGGTGGAGACAGATGCAATTCGGGAAAACCCGCGGATTCAAGACCGGCGGCCTCCTCGCCGGAACCCTGGTCACCCTGCTGACCGCCGCCCTGGCCGCCTGCGCCCAGACTCAGACGGCGCCCACCACGGCGTCCTCCTCTCCGACCTCACCCAGTCCCGCCCCTGCGGCGAACGCCTCCGCCAACGCGGCCGAGGCCATGCCCCAGCCGGACGAGAGCTTCGAGCAGTGGCGTAGCCGTTTCCGCACCCTGGCGCTGGGCCGTGGCGTCTCGGCAGCGACCTTCGACCAGGCCTTTGCCGGCGTCGAGCCCGATCCGGCGGTGATCGCCGCCGATCGCAGCCAGCCCGAATTCACCAAGCCGGTCTGGGAATACCTGGAATCCGCCGTCTCGCCGCTGCGCGTGCGCAATGGCAAGAGCCTGCTCATTCAACAAGCAGGGTTGCTTGCCTCCCTGGAAGCCCGCTACGGCATCGAGCCCGCGCGTCTGGTGGCCTTCTGGGGCATGGAGAGCAACTACGGCAACAACATGGGCAACAAGGGCGTCATCCGCTCCCTGGCGACCCTCGCCTACGAAGGTCGCCGCCCGGACTTCGCCCAGGACCAGCTCATCGCCGCCCTCGGCATCCTGCAGCACGGAGACGTCACCGCCGACCGCATGATCGGCTCCTGGGCGGGCGCCATGGGCCAGACTCAGTTCATTCCCACCACCTACGACCAGTACGCGGTGGACTTCGACGGCGACGGTCGCCGCGACATCTGGGGCTCCACTGCCGACGCCCTGGCCTCCACCGCCAACTACCTCAAGGCCTCCGGCTGGCAGGATGGCAAGCCCTGGGGCTACGAGGTGCGGGTGCCCACCAACTTCGACTACAGCCTGGCCGACATGGGCGTGCGCAAGACCCTGGCCGAGTGGAACGCCCTGGGCGTCCAGGGCCTCGGCCTGCCGCAACCGGCGGCCCTGCCGAGCGACAGCGCCTCGCTGCTGCTGCCCGCCGGCCATCGCGGCCCGGCCTTCCTGGTGTTCAACAACTTCCGCACCATCCTCAGGTACAACAACTCCAGCTCCTACGCCCTGGGCGTGGCGCTGCTCTCGGAGCGCTATCGCGACGCCGGCCAGATCGCTGGCAGCTGGCCCACCGACGACCTGCCGCTGAGCCGCAGCGAGCGTGTCGAACTGCAGCAGCGCCTGGCCGCGCTCGGCCTGGACCCGGGCAGCGCCGATGGCATTATCGGCGCCAACACCCGCAAGGCCATCCGCGCCTATCAGCAGTCCCAGGGCTGGCCCGCAGACGGCTATCCCAATCATCAGCTGCTGGAAAAATTGCGCGGCTAGAGCCTGGCGACGACCCGCACCTCAACCGAGGTCGGGTCGTCGATCATCAGTCTTCGGCCTTGTCGCTTTGCCCCTGCACCAACGTCTCCAGCAAGGCTGCCGCTGCCGACGACAGCTCGGCGAAATCCCGACAGCCCGCCACCAGCTCGCGGCGCGCCCAGGCATCGCTCAGCGGATGACTGATCAGCGCCGATCCCCTCGCCACCCGCGTCAGGCTCGCGGCCGGCAGGATAGTCACGCCTAGACCGAGCGCGACCAGCGCACAGGCCTGGGCCGGACTCGGCACCCGGATACGGATCGCCAGCTCCCGGCCCCATTGCGCTGCCTGGGCCTCCACATGGAGCTGCAAGGCATTGCCACGGGACAGGCCTACGAAGGGCTGCTCGAGTAGTCGCGCGAAGTCGACCGCCTCCCCTTCCCTGAAGGGGAGGCTACCTGGAGCGGCGACCAGCATCAGCGGGTCCGTCCTGAAGGGCCGGACCTGCAGATCTTCCAAACCCGGTGCCGCGACGAAAATTCCCAGGTCAGCGCGGCCTTCGCGTAGCGCCAGCACGATGCGTGGGCTGGAAAGCTCCTCGACCTCCACATCCACCGTGGGCTGCGCCTGAAGGAACTTCGCCAACGGCTCATCGAGGTGCTCCATCACCGCCGTGCCATTTCCCAGCAGCCGCACCTGCGTACGGCTGTCCGCCACCGCGCCGACGAGATCCTGGGTCATCTCGTCCAACCGCTGCAGGATCGCCCGGGCATGGCGCTCCAGGGTCAGGCCGGCGGGCGTGGGTCGTACACCGCGAGCGTGACGTATCAACAGCGGCGTACCTAGGCTTTCTTCGAGGCCCTTGATACGAGCGCTGGCCGAGGGCAACGCCAGGTGGGTGCGCTCGGCGCCCAGGGTGATGCTGCGCGCCGCGACGACATTGGCGAAGAGACGGAGATCTAGCAGGTCGTAGCGCATGGCGAGGAAGCCTCTGTCGCGACCATAGGCAGCCTTCGCCAATCCCGGCTTCTCACCCACGGTCCTGGGCAGCATGGTAACGCCTCCACCCACGGAGACGACCATGACCCTGCTGCTCTGCACCCTGATCTTTCTGCTGGCAGGGCTGACCAAGGGACTGCTCGGCCTGGGCCTGCCCACCGTCGCCATGAGTCTGCTGGCGCTGCTGATGACCCCGACCGAAGCCGCTGCCCTGCTGTTGATCCCCTCCTTGCTTACCAATGTCTGGCAATTCTGCGCCGGTCCGGCCCCCTGGCAGAGCTTCAGGCGCCTGCTGCCGCTGCAACTGGCACTGGTGCCAGGCACCCTGCTCAGCATCCCGCTGCTGACCCGCGGCGACGGCGCCGGACTCGCCGCCGGGCTAGGCGCGGTACTGGTCGCCTATGGCGTGATCGGCTGGACGGGTTGGCGCCCGCCCACCCCGGGTCGCCATGAAGGCAAGATCGCTCCGCTGGTAGGCTTCGTCACCGGCCTGATCACCGGCATGACCGGCGTCTTCGTACTGCCGGCGGTGCCCTATCTGCAAAGCCTGGCCCTGGACAAGGAGCGGCTGGTCGAAGCCCTGGGGCTGACCTTCACCGTGGCCACCCTGGCGCTGTTGATGGGCCTTTGGTGGCAGGACGCGCTGGCCGTGGAACGCCTGGGCGGCTCCAGCCTCCTGCTGCTACCGGCCCTGGCAGGCATGTGGCTGGGCCAGCGCGTGCGCCTATGCCTGGACGAACACCTGTTCCGTCGTCTGTTCTTTGGTGGTTTGCTGCTGTTGGGTGCTTACGCCGTCCTGCATTATCTGCTGCGCTTGGGCTATCTTGGCTGAGCGCGTCACAGTGCCATGCGGGTCAGCCGGTGTAGGCTGCACCTTCGGCCGGTGCCACGGTCTATGGGCTTGGCTGAAAACCACCTAGCCGCGGTTACCGTTCAGACCAGGCCATATGCCCGACCGCTGCCTCTTTCCGACGTATACAGGACGCTTTCATGACGCTCGCTCCCAACGCAGGACGCCTTCCCGACGAGAACACCCTGACCCATCTGCCGCGCCTGGTGGCGCGCTACTACAGCGATCGCCCCGAGCCCAGCGATCCAGGTCAGCAGGTGGCCTTTGGCACCTCCGGGCACCGCGGCTCCTCGCTCAAGTGCAGCTTCAACGAGTGGCACATCCTCGCCATCACCCAGGCCATCTGCGAGTACCGCAAGGCACAGGGCGTCGACGGTCCGCTGTTCATGGGCATGGACACCCATGCGCTGTCCGAGCCGGCCTTCATCTCCGCCCTGGAAGTCCTAGCCGCCAACGGCGTGGACGTCCGTATCGACGCGGGCTGCGCCGAGACCAACGGTGAGCCGGGGTATACGCCCACCCCGGCGCTGTCCAATGCCATCCTCGAATACAACGCCGGCCGTACCTCGGGCCTGGCCGACGGCATCGTCATCACCCCGTCGCACAACCCGCCGGCCGATGGCGGCTTCAAGTACAACCCCACCAATGGCGGTCCGGCCGACACCAACGTCACCAAATGGATTCAGGACCGTGCCAATGCCCTGCTGGCGAACGGTCTGGAAGGTGTCCAGCGCATGGATTATCGCCAGGCGCTCAAGGCTGCCACTACCCAGAGATTCGACTTCCTCGACAGCTATGTCAGCGGGCTGGGCCAGGTCATCGACCTGGACGCCATCCGTGGCTCCGGCCTGACCTTTGGCGTCGACCCCCTCGGCGGCGCCGGGGTGCACTACTGGCCGCGCATCGCCGAGCGCTATGGCCTGCCGCTGGAAGTGCTGTCGACCCGTGTCGATCAGACCTTCCGCTTCATGCGCCTGGACTGGGACGGCAAGATCCGCATGGACTGCAGCTCGCCCCATGCCATGGCCGGCCTGATCGAGAACAAGGACAGATTCGACGTCTCCTTCGCCTGCGACACCGACCATGACCGCCACGGCATCGTCGCCCGCTCGGTGGGCCTGCTCAACCCCAACCATTACCTGGCGGTGGCCATCGAGTACCTGTTCACCCATAGACCCCAGTGGAGCCAGCAGGCCGGCATCGGCAAGACCCTGGTGTCTTCCTCGATGATCGACCGGGTGGCCCAGGGCATCGGCCGCCAGGTGGTGGAAGTGCCGGTAGGCTTCAAGTGGTTCGTCGACGGCCTGCTGGACGGCAGCCTGGGCTTTGGTGGCGAGGAATCCGCTGGCGCGTCCTTCCTGCGCAAGGCTGGCGGCGCCTGGTCCACCGACAAGGACGGCCTCATCCTCGGCCTGCTGGCGGCGGAAATCACCGCCGTGACTGGCAAGGACCCGGGCGAGCGCTACCAGGCCCTGACCGAGCGCGTCGGCGCGCCGGTCTACCAGCGCATCGACGCCGCCGCCGACCGTGAGCAGAAGGCCCGCCTCGGCAAGCTGTCCGCGGCCCAGGTGACGGCCAAGGAGCTGGCCGGCCAGCCAATCACCGCGATCCTCACCGAGGCTCCCGGCAACGGCGCCGCCATCGGCGGCCTCAAGGTGGTCACCGAGAACGGCTGGTTCGCCGCCCGCCCCTCGGGCACCGAAGACGTCTACAAGATCTACGCGGAAAGCTTCGAGGGCGAAGCCCACCTGGGCCGCATCCAGGAAGAAGCCAAGGCGCTGGTGGACGGCGTGCTGCGCGGCTGATGGCGCGCGCCCTCACCCCAACCCTCTCCCTCAGGGAGAGGACGCTAAAAGCGGGTCGGTGAGGGATTGGCTGCGCAGCCAGCATGAAAAAGGGCAGCCAGTGGCTGCCCTTCTCTATTACGACGCGAGGATCAGCTGATCTTCTTGGCGCCGTGCGCCTGCTGGTCGGCGTGGTAGGACGAGCGCACCAGCGGACCGGAAGCGACGTTCTTGAAGCCCATCCTGGCGCCTTCCTCGGCAAACCAGGCGAAGGTATCCGGGTGGACGAAGCGCTGCACCGGCAGGTGGTTGCGCGAGGGCTGCAGGTACTGGCCGAGGGTCAGCATGTCGATCTCGTGCTCGCGCATGCGCTGCATGACCTCGATGACTTCCTCGTCGGTCTCGCCCAGGCCCAGCATCAGGCCGGACTTGGTCGGCACGTGGGGCACGCGCTTCTTGAAGTTCTGCAGCAGGTCGAGCGACCACTCGAAGTCCGAACCGGGGCGCGCGGCCTTGTACAGGCGCGGGACGGTCTCCAGGTTGTGGTTGAAGACATCCGGCGGCTCCTGCTCGGTGATCGCCAGGGCGACGTCCATGCGGCCGCGGTAGTCGGGCACCAGGGTCTCCAGCTGGATGCCGGGCGTGAGCTTGCGGATCTCGCGCAGGCAGTCGACGAAGTGCTGGGCACCGCCGTCACGCAGGTCGTCGCGGTCCACCGAGGTGATCACCACGTACTTGAGGCCCAGATCGGCGATGGCCACCGCCAGGTTCTTCGGCTCGTCCACGTCCAGCGGCTTCGGCCGGCCGTGGCCGACGTCACAGAAGGGGCAGCGACGGGTGCAGATGTCACCCATGATCATGAAGGTGGCGGTGCCGCCGGAGAAGCACTCGCCCAGGTTTGGGCAAGAGGCCTCTTCGCAGACGCTGTGCAACTTGTGCTTGCGCAGCAGTTGCTTGATGCGCTCGACCTCGGGGGTAACCGGGATGCGCACGCGGATCCAGTCCGGCTTACGCGGCAGCTCCTCGGTAGGAATGATCTTTACCGGGATGCGTGCGACCTTCTCGGCACCGCGCAGCTTGACGCCAGCTTCCACCTTGTTGGGGCGGGCGGGCGGGGTAAGGGTCTGGACGCTGTCTTGTACTGTAGTGGTCATGTCAATCCGATTCCAGGGTGATCGGTTCGGGGTAGCCCAGGCGCAGACTCAGGTGACGGACCAGAGACTCGCGGACGTCGTCGAAAGCTAGTGGCCCGGTCACCAGATCGCGGAGCTGGGTCATGGCCAGGCCGGCATAACCGCAGGGGTTGATCCGGCGGAAGGGCGCCAGATCCATGTCAACGTTGAGCGCCAGTCCGTGGAAGGAACGCCCATTACGGATGCGCAGCCCCAGCGAGGCGATCTTGGCGCCGTCCACATAGACACCCGGCGCATCGGCCCGGGCCTCGGCCTGCACACCCCAATCGGCGAGCAGCGCGATCAGGCTGTCTTCCATGGCGCTGACCAATTCTCTCACGCCCAGGCCCTTGCGGCGAACATCCAGCAGCACATAGGCGATGAGCTGACCGGGACCATGGTACGTGACCTGGCCGCCACGATCGACCTGCACCACCGGAATGTCGCCCACGGCGAGCAGATGCTCGGGCTTGCCGGCCTGACCTTGGGTGAAGACCGCGGGGTGCTGGAGCAGCCAGAGTTCATCGACCGTCTGGGCGCTGCGCTCATCGGTGAAGCGGCGCATGGCCTCCAGGGTCGCCTCGTAGGGCCGCAGGCCCCAGCGGCGCACGCCCAGGCTTACCGGGGCGGGAATGGTCATCAGATCACCATGTGTACGCGGCCGGTGGCGCGCAGATCCTGGTGAATGGCCTGCAGCTGATCTACGCCGGTAGCGGTGATCAGTACCTGCACCGACAGGAAGCGACCATTGCGGCTATCGCGGGTCACCAGGGTGCCACGGTCGAGATCCGGCGCATGGCGCTGGACAATATCAAGCACCAGCTCGGCGAAATCGGCAGCGGCATCACCGATCACCTTGATGGGATAACGCGGGCAGGGAAATTCGATCTTGGGGGGTTGTACGTCTTCGGTCATGCGGACTTCCAGGCCGACCGCTGTCGGCAGGGGGCGAAAGGCCCGCGAGCGCGGGCCTTTCCAGAACAACGGATCAGTTGAACAATCCGTAGAAGAACAGGCGAATGCTATCCCACAGGCGACGGAAGAGGCCACCCTCCTCGACCGGCTGCAAGGCGACCAGGTCGGCGGTGTGCACCACCTTGTCATCCAGCTTCACCTCGACCTTGCCGATCACCTGGCCCTGGGCGATGGGAGCGGTCAGCTGCGGATTGAGCACCATCTCGGCATGCAGCTTCTTGGCCTGGCCGCGCGGCAGGGTCATGGTCAGGTCATTGGCCAGACCGGCCTGGACCTCGCGGGCGTCGCCCTTCCAGACCGGCGCCTTGGCCAGCTCGGTGCCCTTCTTGTAGAAGGACTGGGTCTCGAAGAAGCGGAAGCCGTAGGTCAGCAGCTTCTGGGTCTCGGCGGCGCGGGCCTGTTCGCTGTTGGTGCCGAACACCACGGCGACCAGACGCATGCCGTCGCGTACGGCCGAAGCCACCAGGCAGTAGCCGGCTTCGTCGGTGTGGCCGGTCTTCAGGCCGTCGACGGTCTTGTCGCGCCACAGCAGCAGGTTGCGGTTGGGCTGCTTGATGTTGTTCCAGAAGAATTCCTTCTGGGAGTAGATGGCGTAGTGCTGGGCATCGGCATTGATGATGGCGCGCGCCAGGATGGCCATGTCATGGGCCGAGGAATAGTGGTTCGGGTCCGGCAGACCGGTCGCGTCCATGAAGTGGGTATTCTGCATGCCCAGCTTCTGCGCGGTGGTATTCATCATGTCCGCGAAGGCATCTTCACTGCCGGCGATGTGCTCGGCCAGGGCGACGCTGGCGTCGTTGCCGGACTGGATGATGATGCCGTGCAGCAGGTCACCGACCGACACCTGGGTACCGACCTTGATGAACATCCGCGAACCGCCGGTACGCCAGGCGTGCTCGCTGACGGTGACCATGTCGGATTCCTTGATGCGCCCCCGGTCGATTTCCAGGGTGGCGATATAGGCGGTCATCAGCTTGGTCAGGCTGGCCGGCGGCAGGCGCTGGTCGGAATTGGATTCGGTGAGCACGGCGCCGCTGTTGGCATCCATGAGAATCCAGGCCTTGGCGGCCAGCTGGGGCGCTGCCGGGACCATTGTCTCGGCCGCCCAGACGGCCGGGACACAGGCGATCGTTACTAGGAGGAGCAGGCGTCGAGCGATTTTTGCGATTGTCATCCGAATCTCTGAAAGGTTGGGGTATGGCAGGAGCAGCGGACCCAGGACACCAGGCCCACCTCGATCCGCACGGGGCGGATAACGAAGGCAGGGGTCGGCGACTGGGCGTCATGAAGCATCCTTGCTTCAATCCGGTTGCACGAGAGACGCCTGACCCAGCCGGGCCACGCGTACGCTGTTCTGGAGCTGGGCGACCTCAGCCGGCTGGACCGGTCCGAGACGGACCCGATGCAAGGTCTGCTGGTTGCGCACCGTCGAACTGATGAACACCGGGGCACCGGTCAGGTCGCTGAGCTTGTCCTTGAGCAGTTCCGCAGCGTCCGGATTGGCGAAGGCCGCCACCTGCAGATAGAGCCCAGCGGCTGGGACAGAAACGTTTTTTTTTGCGTCGACGATGGCCGGGGTCACCGGCTCGGCGTGCTGGTTGACCGGTGGCGTATAGGTCTCGATGGCGCCGAAGGTCTGCGTCTCGGTAGTTTTCTGGGCCACCGGCGCCTGGCGCGGTTGCGCCAGCACCATGGGCACCGCCTGACCGCGCTGGGCCCAGTACTGCTGCGGATCGATACCCTCGACGCTGACCCGCGCGGTACCGATCTCGGCATAGCCGAGCTTCTTGGCGGCGGCAAAGGACAGATCGATGACCCGGTCGGAGTAGAAGGGACCGCGGTCGTTGACGCGCAGGATGACGCTGCGGCCATTGTCCAGGTTGGTGACCCGTACATAGCTGGGCAGCGGCAGGGTCTTGTGCGCAGCGGTCATGCCATAGAGGTCGTAGGTCTCGCCGTTGGCGGTGGCCTGGCCGTGGAACTTGGTGCCATACCAGGAAGCCGTACCGGTCGCGCGGTAGTTGCGCGAGTCGGTCAGCGGGAAGTAGGTCTTGCCCAACACGGTGTAGGGGTTGTTCTTCAGCGGCCCGTTGTAGGGCATGGGCACGGCATCGGGAATGCGGCTGACGTCCACGTCCCACCAGGGTGCGCCGTCACGGTGCGGACGCAGGTAGCCACCCGGCCCCGCGACGCCCTTGCTGGTCGACTTGGGCGCCTGGCTGGAGCAGCTCACCAGCAGCAGGCCGAGGCCCAGGCAGCCGGCCAGGCGCGCCATGGCAGTCAGACGCATCACGGCTTGGCACCCTCCGCGGCATGGCGCTCGGCAATGGCGGTCGCCAGATCGGTCACCGCCATGGCGTACATGACGCTGCGGTTGTATCGGGTAATGGCGTAGAAATTGGGCAGGCCCATCCAGTACTCCGGTCCCTTGTCTCCGTCGAGGCGGAACGAGGTTACACGCAAATCGTCACGCAGGGCAGGGTCTTGGGCGTTCCAGCCCAGGGCGCGCAACTCGGCGACGCTCTTGACCGGCTCGATCCCGGCCACCACGCCCTCCTCCACCCGGTCACCGCTGACCTGGGCACGGATGGCAGTAGGCCCGCGGCCGGACCAGCCGTGGCGCTTGAAGTAGTTGGCCACGCTGCCGATGGCATCGGTGGGGTCGGACCAGATGTTGATGTGGCCGTCGCCGTCGAAATCCACCGCATAGGCGCGGAAGCTGCCCGGCATGAATTGCGGCAGCCCCATGGCACCGGCATAGGAGCCGGTGAGACTGAGGGGATCGACCTGCTGTTCGCGGGCGAGCAACAGGAATTCCCGCAGCTGGCTGCGGAAGAAAGGTGCACGCGGCGGATAATCGAAGGCCAGCGTCGAGAGCGCATCCAGCACCCGGTAGTTACCGGTGTTGCGCCCATAGAAGGTTTCCACGCCGATAATGGCGACGATGAACTGGGCCGGTACGTCGTACTCGCGCTCGGCACGGGCCAGCGCCTCTTCGTGGGCCTTCCAGAACTCGACGCCCTGAGCGATGCGACGGTCGGTGATGAAGATGGGCCGGTATTCGCTCCAGGGCTTGACCCGCTCGGCCGGTCGCGAGATGGCGTCGAGAATGGCCTGCTTGCGCTCGACCTCGCCGAACAGCGCCTGCAGCTGTTCCGGGGCGAAGCCGTAACTCTGACTCATCTCGGCGATGAAGTCGCGCGTCAGCGGTGCCGTGTCGTAGTCACCCGCGACGACACCGGTCGTCACGCCCATCGCCGCCGCGAGCCCCAGGCTCTGCAGGCAGCGATGCATCCATCCCATTGTCGGCATCTAACCCTCTGTGTTGCGTGTTAAACCTGGGCGATCCACTTGCGGTGCGTGTGGATCGACATCAAAACTCCGAACCCGGTGAACAAGGTAACCACCGAGGTGCCGCCATAACTGATGAAAGGCAGCGGTACGCCCACCACGGGCAAGAGCCCGCTGACCATGCCGATGTTGACGAAGACATAGACGAAAAAGGTCATGGTCACGCCGCCGGCGAGCAACTTGCCGAACAACGTCTGGGCCTGCACCGTGATGGTCAGCCCGCGACCGATGAGCAGCAGATAGAGCACCAGCAGCAGGCAGACGCCCACCATGCCGAACTCTTCACCGAGCACGGCAATGATAAAGTCCGTGTGACTTTCCGGCAAAAAATCCAGATGAGACTGGGTACCCAGCAGCCAGCCCTTGCCGAACACCCCACCCGAGCCGATGGCGGCCTTGGACTGGATGATGTTCCAGCCGGCCCCCAGCGGATCCATTTCCGGATCGAGGAAGGTCAGGATCCGGCGCTTCTGGTAGTCGTGCAGGACGAAGAACCACATGGCCACCGCCAGGGGGACCGCGGCGCTCACCGCACCGATCAGCCAGCGCCATTGCAGGCCGCCAACGAACAGCACGAAGCCACCCGAGGCCAGCACCAGCATGGCGGTACCGAGGTCGGGCTGGTCGAGGATCAGCACGAAGGGCACCACCACCAGCGACAGGCTGATCAGGCTGTGCTTGAAGTTCGGTGGCAGGCTGCGCTTGGACAGGTACCAGGCCATCATCATGGGCATCAGCAGCTTCATGAATTCCGACGGCTGGAAGCGGATCACCCCGGGAATGTTGATCCAGCGAGTGGCGCCCATGGCGTTGTGGCCCATGACGTCCACCACCACCAGCAGGGCCACGCCAATCACGTAGCCCAGCGGCACCCAGCGCGCCATGAAACGCGGCTCCAGCTGGGCGACGATGGCCATGGCCACCAGGCCGAGACCAAAGGAGCTGGCCTGCTTGAACAGCAAGTCGAGGCTGCGACCGCCTGCGGAGTAGAGGACGAACAGGCCCGTCGCGCCCAGCATCAGCAGCAGGATCAACAGGGGACCGTCGATATGCAGGCGCTGCAGCAGGGTGGCGCGCCGCTTCATCACGTCCCCTTCGGGGATGGTGCGATCAAAGTTGGGGGCAAGACTCATGGCTGCACCTTGGTCGCGGCGGCAGTGGCTGCAGCGGTACTGGGCTTGGCGTATTCCGCCTTGAGATGGCCCTGGTCATCGAGCAGCCAGGCGTCGAGGACCTGGCGCACCACCGGGGCGGCTACGCCACTACCCGACTCGCCGTTCTCGACCATCACCGCCACGGCGATCTGCGGATTGTCCGCCGGGGCGAAGGCCACGAACAGGGCGTGGTCACGGTGCCGCTCCTTGAGCGCCGCCGAGTTGTACCTCTCGTTCTGGCGAATGGCGACCACCTGGGCGGTACCACTCTTGCCGGCGATGCGGTATTGGGCACCGACATTGATCTTGTGCGCGGTGCCGCGGGGATTCTGCACCACCATCTCCATGCCGTGGACTGCGCGATCCCAGTAGCTGTCGTCCTTGAGCTGGATATCGGGCATGGGATTGGTGTCCACCGGCGGCTGGCCGTCCAGTGTTCTGGCCAGGTGCGGACGGATCCACTTGCCGTGGTTGGCGATCAGGGTGGTGACCTGGGCCAGCTGCAGCGGCGTGGTCTGCATGTAGCCCTGGCCAATACCGAGAATCAGCGTCTCACCCGGGAACCAGGCCTGCCGACGGGTAGCGCGCTTCCACTGGCGCGAAGGCATCAGGCCCGGGGACTCCTCGAACATGTCCAGGGCGACCTTTTGCCCGAGCCCGAACTTGCCCATGTACTCGGCGAGCCGGTCGATGCCGATCTTGTGGGCCAGATCGTAGAAATAGGTGTCGTTGGATCTCATCAGGGCCATGTCCAGATCCACGTAGCCTTCGCCGCCGTGGTTCCAGTTGCGGTACTTGTGATCGTAGTTGGGCAGCTCGTAGTAGCCCGGATCGAAAATCCGCGCCTGGGGCGTGGTGGCGCCGCTGTCGAGACCGGCGATGGCCACCGCCGGCTTGATGGTCGAGCCCGGCGGATAGAGCCCGCGCAGCACGCGGTTGTAGAGCGGGCGATCGATGGAATCGCGCAGCTCGGAATATTCCTTGAAGCTGATCCCGGTAACGAAGGGGTTGGGGTCGTAGCTCGGCTGGCTGACCATGGCCAGCACCTCGCCGGTCTTGGGCTGAATGGCGACGATGGCACCGCGGCGCCCGCCCAGGGCGGCTTCGGCGGCGGCCTGCAGGCGGGAATCGATGGTCAGGACGATGTCCTTGCCCGGCTTGGGGTCGGTGCGATTGAGCACCCGCAACACCCGGCCGCGGGCGTTGGTTTCCACTTCCTCGTAACCCACCTCGCCATGCAGCTCGGGTTCGTAGAAGCGCTCCACGCCGGTCTTGCCGATATGATGGGTGCCGCTGTAGTTGACCGGATCCAGGCGCTTGAGCTCCTGCTCGTTGATCCGGCCGACGTAGCCCACGGAATGAGCGAAGTGCTCGCCCATGGGATAGTGGCGCACCAGCTGCGCCGTCACCTCGACCCCAGGTAGACGGAACTGGTTGACGGCGATCTTGGCGATCTGCTCCTCGGTCAGCTCGAATAGCACCGGCACCGGTTCGAAGGGCCGCCGGCCCTGTTTCATGCGCTTCTCGAACAGCTCGCGATCTTCCTCGGTCAGGCCCAGGACCTGAACCAGGGTATCGAGGGTCTCCCGCCAGTTGTCAGCCCGCTCTCGGGTGATGGTCAGGCTGAAGCTGGGGCGGTTGTCGGCAACGATGATGCCGTTGCGGTCATAGATCAGCCCACGGGTAGGCGGAATCGGCTGAACGTGGACCCGGTTGTTTTCCGAGAGGGTCGAGTGGTACTGGTACTGGATGACCTGCAGGTAGTACATGCGCGCCACCAGTACGCAGGCGAGCACGAGAAAGAGTGCCGCACCGACCATCACGCGGGCGCGGACGAGCTGGGCGTCTTTCTCGTGGTCCTTGAGGCGTATGGGTTGCGACATCGCAGGTACGGACTACTTGTGATACGGATGGCCGGCCAGTACGGTCCAGGCACGGTAGAGCTGTTCACCGACGAGGATGCGCACCAGCGGATGCGGCAGGGTCAGCGGCGAGAGCGACCAGCGCTGCTCACTGCGCGCCTGCACCTCGGGGGCGAGGCCCTCGGGGCCGCCAACCATGAGATTGACGGTGCGGGCTTCCAGGCGCCACTGCTGGAGTGTTTCAGCCAGTTGCTCGGTGCTCCAGGGCTTGCCGGTGACCTCCAGGGTCACCACGCGCTCGCCCGGCTGCACCTTGGCCAGCATGGCCTCACCCTCCTGGCGGATCAGCCGGGCGACGTCGGCGTTCTTGCCACGGGTCTGCAGCGGGATCTCGACGAGCTCCAGCGGCAGTTCCGGTGGCAGACGCTTGACGTACTCGTGCCAGCCCTCCTCGACCCAGCGCGGCATGCGCGAGCCGACGGCGATGAGACGCAGGCGCACCGGCTTATTCGCCGTGAGCGGCGCGGCTCTGCTCGGCCCCGCGCCAGAGGCGCTCGAGGTCATAGAACTCGCGGGTGGTCGGCAGCATCACGTGGACGACCACGTCACCCAGGTCCAGCAGCGCCCATTCGCCGCCTTCCAGGCCTTCGCTGCCCAGCGGGCGCACGCCCTGCTGCTTGACCTTTTCCAGCACGTTGTCGGCCAGCGACTTCACGTGGCGGCTGGAGGTGCCGCTGGCGATGACCATGATGTCGGTCACGCTGGTCTTTTCGCGCACGTCCAGGGAAACGATGTCCTGGGCCTTCATATCTTCCAGGGCGGCGATGGCCACCTGGACGAGTTGTTCGCTTTGCATGGTGTAGCTCTTACCTCGGTTCGGAGGACGCCGGATAGAGACCGTGCGTCCGGATGTAGTCAAGCACGGCATCGGGCACCAGGAAGCGGATCGACTTCCCGGTGGCCAAGAGGCCGCGAATCTGGGTAGCGGACACCGCGAGCGGGTTCTGCCAGATAAAGGTGATCTGCCCGCCCGGCCCTTTCAGGGCCTGGGGATCGGGCTGACTGCGCGCCGCCAGGAAATCGCGCAATTCCTGACAGGGCTCGCTGTCGGCGTCGGGCCGTTGCAGGACCAGGATGTGGCACAGCTCCAGCAACTCGCGCCAGCGATGCCAGCCTGGCAGGCCACAAAAGGCGTCCCAACCCAGCATCAGTAACAGCTGCACTTCATCGCCGAGTTCGGCGCGCAGGCTTTCCAGGGTCTCTATGGTATAGGAGTGGCGCGTTCGGCGCAGTTCCCGGTCATCGACCACCAGGGTCGCGACGTCGGCCACCGCCAGTCGCACCATCGCCAGGCGATCCTCGGCGGAGACGCTGGGTGCCTCGCGATGGGGCGGCCGGGCGCTGGGAATCAGCCGCAGCTCGTCCAGCGCCAGGGCCTCGGCCACCTCCAGCGCAGCGCGCAGATGGCCGATGTGCACGGGATCGAAGGTACCGCCGAACAGGCCGATGCGGTTGGGCAGACTGCTCATCAGCTACGGACGTGGCCATCGCCGAAGACCACGTACTTCTCGCTGGTCAGCCCTTCCAGGCCCACCGGCCCGCGGGCGTGCAGCTTGTCGGTGGAGATGCCGATCTCGGCGCCCAGGCCGTATTCGAAGCCGTCGGCGAAGCGGGTAGACGCGTTGACCATCACCGACGCCGAATCGACCTCGGTAAGGAAACGCCGGGCGTCGCTGAAGTTTTCGGTCACGATGGCATCGGTGTGCTGCGAGCCATAGGCATTGATGTGCTCGATGGCCGCGTCGAGGCCGTCCACCACCCGGATGGACAGAATCGGCGCGTTGTATTCGGTACGCCAGTCTTCTTCGCTCGCGGCCAGCACCTCGGTGCCGAGCAGCGCGCGGGTCCGCTCGCAACCGCGCAGCTCCACATGCTTGTCGCGGTAGATGGCGGCCAGGGGGGGCAGCACCTGCTCGGCGATGGCGGCATGAACCAGCAGCGTCTCCATGGTGTTGCAGGGGGCATAGCGCTGGGTCTTGGCGTTGTCGGCGATGCGGATGGCCTTGTCCAGATCGGCGGCGCGATCGATGTAGACATGGCAGATGCCATCCAGATGCTTGATCACTGGCACCCGGGCATCGCGACTGATCCGCTCGATCAGGCTTTTGCCACCGCGCGGCACGATGACGTCCACATACTCGGGCATGGTGATCAGCGCGCCTACGGCGGCGCGGTCGGTGGTTTCCACCACTTGGACCAGCTCCGCAGGGAGATCGGCCTCGGCCAGACCGGCCTGGATGTAGGCAGCGATGGCCTGGTTGGAATGAATGGCTTCGGAACCACCACGCAGGATGGTGGCGTTGCCGGACTTGAGGCAGAGGCTGGCCGCGTCGATGGTCACGTTGGGCCGCGACTCGTAGATGATGCCGATGACACCTAGCGGCACGCGCATCTTGCCTAGCTGGATGCCCGAGGGCACGTATCTCATGTCGCGGATTTCGCCAATGGGATCGGGCAGGGTCGCGACCTGACGCAGGCCTTCGATCATGTCGTCGATGCGCTGGGGCGTGAGTGCCAGGCGATCCAGCATGGCCGGCTCCAGGCCGTTGGCCCGTGCCGCGCTCAGATCCTGCTCGTTGGCAGCGGTTAACTCGGCGCGGCAAGCGTCGAGGGCCGCGGCAGCAGCGAGCAGCGCGCGATTCTTCTGGGCGGTGCTCGCCCGGGCGGCGACCCGCGACGCGGCACGGGCAGCCTGGCCAAGACGGGTCATGTAGGCGGAGACGGACTCGGTCATGGTCGGCGGCCTGCGAAAGACGGTAGGAAAGCCGCAGAGTATAGCGTCGCCAGGTCTCGCGCGGCCAGCGCCGAGGGGCCTGGCGATGGCATCCGGTTGCTCGATTTGGTTGACTCGCCACGGCCTGTCGGGAATCATCCGCCGCTATATTTGCCGTTCAGCTTGCGTTCAGCTATTCCCTAGGTTCTGGACGAAAAGTCGTCGAGCGAAGGTCAGGCGAAGGGAAAAGCGCCGAGGAAGCGAAATTTACGCGTGGTAAATGAGCATTCCGAGGCGTTTTTCAACCAAGCATCACCGAGCGCAGCCCTTTTCGTACAGAACCCGATAGCCGAATCCGTTCCAGCTCTGCGCCAGCCGCGACCGGGTGCTGCAGCGATGCCTACCAGCCTTCACGGAAAGAACCATGCCCAAGCACCTTACCTTGCCCCTCGGCCTGCTCGCCCTGTTGATCCATGCCGATGCGACCTGGGCCGCCGCTACCGATGCCGCACCGACCGCAGCTGTCGTCCAGGCGCTGGAAGCCCAGCTCAAGAAGACGCCTCAGGATCCGGATGCCCTCGGTAAGCTGGGCAGTGCCCGTCTGGCGCAGCAGCGCTATACCGATGCCGAGCAGTTGCTGACCCAGGCCGTGCAGAAAGGCGGCAAGACCTGGCAGCCGGCGCTGGACGAGGCGCGCTATCACCATCTGCTGGAACGTGCCCACGCGGCCGAGAACAAGCGCGAGCTGGATCAGGCACGGGATCTCAGCGTCGAAGCCATTCGCCTGCGCCCCGAAGCCGTCGAGGCGCAACTGTTCCTGGCCGGCATCCAGAGCCAGAAGCGCCAATGGGAGCTGGCCGAGGCCACCTACCGCCAGGTGCTGATGCGTGAGCCGGCCAACGTCGACGCCTACTACGGGCGCATCGCCGCACTCAACGAGCTGGGCCGTACCGAAGAAGCCCTGCAACTGACCAAGAGTCTGCAGCCGAGCGCCAAGAGCCCGATCAAGGGCCTGGATCGCCTGCGCGCCGGCCAGGCCATGCAGGAAGCCGAAGCCGCCGAGGCGCGGGGTGATCTGCAGGGCGCCTCGCGGCTGCTCGAACAGGCCCGCAAGGAGGCTCCGGAGGATCCCTGGCTGCGCCTGGCCCAGGCCCGTCTGGAGGTGCGCCAGGGCCGGCCGCGCGCCGCTCGCGACCTGGTCGACAGCCTGGTCAAGGATGGCGCCCAGCGTCCCGAGGTGCTCTATGCCAGCGCCCTGCTGTCCAACGAACTGGGCGAATACCCGCGCGCCATGCAAACCCTGATGCGCATCCCCCAGGCGCAGCGTTCGCCGGACATGAACGCCCTGGCCGCGCGCATCACCTTCAACGAACAACTGGCCGAGACCGTGGCCCTGGCCAAGCAGGGGCGCCGCGAAGAAGCGCGCAGCCTGATGCAGCGCCTGGAAACCCGCGCCGGGCGCAACCCGGATCTGATCGGCGATCTGGCCGAGGCCTTTGCTACCGCGGGCGATCCCGAGCACGGCCTGGAATTGCTCAAGCCGCTGATCTCCGGCGATACCCGGCCGGCGCCTGGCATGCAGCTGCACTACGCCAGCATCCAGTTGCAGATGAATCAGGACCAGACCGTGGGCAATGTCCTGCGCGACCTGCAAGGCGTGGTGCTCGACAGCGGCGAGAAGCAGCAGTACGACGACCTCCTCGCGCGCTATCGCATTCGCCAGGCCGACCGCCTCACCGATCAGGGCAAGCTGGCCGCGGCCTACGACACCCTGGCGCCGGCGCTCAAGGCCCGTCCCGACGACAAGGCCGCCCAGGCTGCCCTGGCGCGCATGTACCTGGCCAGTGGCGACACCCAGAAGGCCCGCCAGCTCTATCGCGACGTGCTCAGCGACCAGCCCAAGGACCCCGAACTCTATCTGGGGGCGGCCGAGATCGCCGCCAAGTCCCAGGACAGCGTCACCGCGCGCCAATATCTGGACCAGGCGGTCAAGTTGGGCCAGAGCGATCCCCAGGTGCTACGCCGTGCCGCCCTGCTCTATCGCGACATCGGCATGGCCGGTACCGCCACCAGCCTGCTGGAGCAGGTGGTCCAGGTGGAGCGCAAGGATCGCGAATCCGCGGCCCGCGCTGCCGGTGCCAGCGACAACCCCTTCGCCACCCTGCCCGGCCAGAGTCGCAGCGATGACGCCCTGGCGGCCGTTCCTGCCGCTGTGGGCGGCAGCGGTGGCAGTGCCGACTACGCCTGGAGCGATCCGCTGCAGGCGCAGAAGGCGACCAATAACCCCTTCAACGACCTGTCCGTGGTGCCCACCAGCAGCCTGTCGAGCAGCCTGGCCACCGAGCAGATCCTTGGCCAGCTGCAGCGTGAGCGCAGCATCCGCATCACCCAGGGCCTGAACGTGCGCAGCTACGACCCCAGTGGCAGCTCGCGCCAGACCACCGTCAGCGCCCCCCTGGAGATCTCCTTTCCGGCCGGCGACCAGCGCATGGCGGTACGCGTCACCCCGACGCGGATCAACGACAGCAGCAGTGACGGCAGCCAGAAGGAAAACGGCGTGGCGGCGTCCATTGCCGTGGAAGACGCCGGTCGCGGCCTCAAGGGCGACATCGGCGTCTCGCCGGTGGGTCTGAGATACAGCACCGTCGTGGGTGGCGCGACCCTGGAGCGGCCGCTGAGCAGCCTGAGCGAAAACCTGCTCTATGCCCTGAGCGTGTCGCGTCGCTCGGTGACCGACTCCCTGACCTCCTACGGCGGCATCCGCGATCCGCGCACCGGCCAGGAATGGGGTGGCGTCACCGCCAATGGCGGCCTGGCCCGCCTGCGCTACGATGACGGGCGCTACGGTTCCTACATCTACGGCGCGGCCCATCGCCTGACCGGCCATGACGTCAAGAACAACGACCGCTTCGAGATCGGCACGGGCGTCTACTACTACCTGCGCAACGGACCGGACAGCCTCTTCACCGTCGGCCTCTCCGCCACGGCGATCGGCTACGACAACAACCAGAACCACCTGACCTACGGCCATGGCGGCTACTTCAGCCCGCAGCGCTACTTCGCCATCGGCGTGCCCCTGGTCTGGGCGCAGCGCGGCGACCTCTGGGCCTACCAGGTGCAGGGCATGCTGGGCGTGCAGACCATCCGCCAGGACGCTGCGGATCGCTATCCCGACGACGCCGCCCTGCAAGCGGCCGCTGAAGCCGCTGGCGAAGGCCAGTATGGCAGCAAGAGCAAGACCGGCGTGGCCTACAGCCTTTCGGCCAACGGCGAATACCGCCTTAGCGGGCAGTTCGCCCTGGGCGGTCGCCTGGGCCTGGACAACGCCCAGGACGAGCGCGACGTCAACGGCAACCTCTATCTGCGCTACTTCTTCGAGGAACAGGAGGGCCGGCCGCAACTCTCGCGTCCGCAGCCCTACCGGTCACGTAACGAGGAATGAGGAAAAAGGCCCGCGCATGCGGGCCTTTTTCTAGCTGATCGAACCCTCTGCAAACGACCGTTCATCCTCACGCTCGTCGCCACTTCGACCGCCCCGTCCCCAGCGGCAACCTTTCGTCCGCATGCCTTGCCGCCTGCCGTTGACGACCTCTGCGCCTCATCCAAACATGAGCGCAACACGA
Source organism: Pseudomonas sp. JBR1 (assembly GCF_028198185.1). Classification (NCBI taxonomy): domain Bacteria; kingdom Pseudomonadati; phylum Pseudomonadota; class Gammaproteobacteria; order Pseudomonadales; family Pseudomonadaceae; genus Pseudomonas; species Pseudomonas sp. JBR1. The sequence goes on along the minus strand of NZ_CP116340.1, from coordinate 4,625,506 downwards.
CCACCGCATCGGTCGCTGATCCGGTCGTCCCGTTGCAGTATCCGAACAAGAAAATTTTGTTGGTACGTCACGGAGTGCCCGTGACAGTATTCACAAAATTTGTCGCCTAGTGGCCTTTAGCCATTAAATTGACGCCAACAACCTGAAACCCTTCTTTCGACCCAACGGGATTCGCCATGGGCCGCTCTCTGGATGTCGCCAATCTGTTCCGCTCCTTCGGTGGAGATCCGCAGCGTTACCACGAATTCGAGGCGCCGGACATCGAGCATCACGCCGAGACGTCGCCGGTAGCCCCAGCGCGACAGCCGGAACCAAGTACGCCGGTCGAGGAGACCCTTGCGGCTCCAGCGCCCCTGGTAGAAGCCGAACCCAGCACGCTGCCTCCGCTGGCGCAGGAATTGGCGCAACTGCACAGCAGCCGCCAGGCCAGCCAGGCGGTCGCTGCGCTGGACCAGGCCCTGAGCCGGACGCCGCCACCGCTGGCCGGTCCAGTCCTGGCGCTGATGTCGGCGCGGGGCGGAACTGGCAAGACGGTCATCGCCGCAGGCCTGGCCCAGGCGCTGAGTCGCGACGGCCAGCAGGTGCTGCTGGTGGAGCTGGACACCCAGAACGTGCTGTCGTCGCTGCTGCTGCCGGAAGCCTCCTCCACCACGGGCTCGGTCGGCGCGCCGCTGTCGCTGTGCCTGGCGGTGGATGAACGGCTGCGGCTGGTCCCCTTCGGCGCCCCCGATGACATCGAGCTGCGCGCGCTGGAACGGACCCTGGCGAGCGATCCCCTGTGGCTGGCGCGGCGCCTGCAGGCGCTGAGCGTCTCCGCCGATACCCTGGTGATCCTCGACTGCCCCACGGGCGCCACCCCCCTGAGTCGTCAGGCGCTGGCCCTGGCCACCCAGGTACTGGGGGTGACGACCGCGGATGCCGCCGGCTATGCCAGCCTGCCCCGGCTCGAACGGCAATGGCAGCACGGTGCTGGCCAGGCGAGTCCGCTGCACCTGCTCAACCGGGTCGATCCCGCGCGCCCGTTGAGCCAGGACATCGCCGCCATCGTCGCCCAGTCCTGGGGTGAGCGGCTGCTGGGCGTGCTGCCCGAGAGCCCTGACCTGGAGCAGGCCCTGGCCCTGGGTCAGGGCCTGGCAACGGTCAAGGACGCCTGGTCGAGCTGTCTCGCCGGGCTGGGCCATGAACTGCTTGGCGACATCCGCCTGGCCGTCCAGCACTACGCGCGTTCCTAGGCATGAGCTTTCTCGACCACCTGGAACAGGTTCGCCAGCGCCAACGGCAGCGCCGCGCGTCGGCAACCCACTCGACGTTCTCGGCGCCGCTCTGGCTGCAGCTGATCGCCTGGATCACGGCGGCGCTGCTGGGCGCCCTGCTGGTAAGTGTGCCCCTGGCCCTGGAAGAGCAGGCGCTGTTCGCTGGCGGCTGCTTCCTCGCGGCGCTATTGCTGCGCCGCCTCCCCGGACGATTGCCGGTGATCATGCTGGTCACGCTGTCGCTGCTGGCCTCATTGCGCTACCTCTACTGGCGCCTGACCAGCACCCTTGGTTTCGAGACGCCGCTGGAGATGCTGCTCGGCTATGGCCTGGTGGCTGCCGAACTCTATGCCCTGGCCGTGCTGGTGTTCGGTTATTTGCAAACCATCTGGCCGCTGCGCCGCACGCCGGTCCCGCTGCCGGAGGATCCGCTCACCTGGCCAACCGTGGACGTCTTCATCCCCACCTACAACGAAGCCCTGAGCATCGTGAAGCTGTCGATCCTGGCTGCCCAGGCCATCGACTGGCCGCGCGACAAGCTCAGGGTCCACGTGCTCGACGACGGCCGGCGCGAGGACTTTCGCCTCTTCTGCGCCACGGCGGGCGTCTCCTATCTGGTGCGGGAAAACAACGAGCACGCCAAGGCCGGGAACCTCAACGAAGCGCTCAAGGTGACCGATGGCGAGTACGTCGCCATCTTCGATGCCGATCACGTACCGACGCGCTCCTTCCTGCAGGTCTGCCTGGGCTGGTTCCTCAGGGACCCCAAGCTGGCCATGCTGCAGACCCCGCACTTCTTCTTTTCCCCCGATCCCTTCGAGAAGAATCTCAAGACCTTTCGCACCGTGCCCAACGAGGGCGAGCTGTTCTACGGCCTGGTGCAGGATGGCAACGACCTGTGGAACGCCACCTTCTTCTGCGGCTCCTGCGCGGTGATCCGGCGCACCATGCTGGAAGAGGTCGGCGGGGTGGCCACCGAGACGGTGACCGAGGACGCTCACACCGCGCTGAAACTCAATCGCCTGGGCTACAACACGGCCTACCTGGGCATTCCCCAGGCCGCCGGTCTCGCTACCGAGAGTCTGTCGCGGCACATCGCCCAGCGCATCCGCTGGGCCCGCGGCATGGCGCAGATCTTTCGTACGGACAATCCGCTGCTCGGCAAGGGCCTCGCCCTCGGGCAGCGGCTCTGCTACCTCAACGCCATGCTGCACTTCTTCTACGGCCTGCCACGCCTGGTGTTCCTCACCGCGCCCCTGGCCTATCTGCTGTTCAGTGCGCAGATCTTCCACGCCTCGGCGTTGCTGATCACCTGCTACGTGCTGCCCCACGTACTGCACTCGAACCTGACCAACTCGCGGATCCAGGGCGAATTCCGCCATTCCTTCTGGAACGAGGTCTACGAGACGGTGCTGGCCTGGTACATCCTGCGGCCCACGCTGCTGGCGCTGATCAACCCGCGACTGGGCAAGTTCAACGTGACCGACAAGGGCGGCATCATCGCCCGCGATTACTTCGACTGGGAGCTGGCGCGCCCCTACATCGCGCTGCTGGCGCTCAATCTGCTCGGCCTGGGGGTGGGCATTGGCCGGCTGTTCCTGGGTGATCCCGAGGCAATGACCACCGTTGCCATCAACCTGGCCTGGACCCTCTACAACCTGGTGATCGCCAGTGCCGCGGTAGCCGTGGCGAGCGAGACACGTCAGGTGCGCGCCGAACCCCGCGTGGCCGCCACCTTGCCGGCCGGACTCATCCTCGCCGATGGCAGCCGCCTGGACTGCAGCACCCTGGACTTTTCCCAGAGCGGCCTGGGGCTGAAGCTGCCCGAGGGTGTCCAGCTGCCCGAGGGCTGTGCGGTCCAGGTCGAGCTCAGTCGCAATGGCCGCAGCCGACGCTTTCCCGCCACCGTGGCCTTCAGCCGCGCCGGTGCCGTGGGCACTCGCTTCGGCGACCTCAGCGTCACCGAACAGCGCGAACTGGTACGCATGACCTTTTCCCGGGCCGACCTCTGGGCCGAGGCCTGGGGCAATCACCGTCCGGATTCCCTGCTGGGCTCGCTACGCGAGGTCAGCCTGATCGGCCTGCGCGGCGTCGCCGACCTCAACCGCAACCTCTGGCGGGTGAGCAGCCGTTCCTGGCGCAAGACATCCCCTTCTACCGCTCCCCTGGATCGCCCATGACCGCGTCGCTCCGCTTCGCCCCGCTCCTGCTTGTCGCCCTGGCCGGCGCGCCCACCCTTGCCCTGGCCCAGACCGCTCCCCCGGTAGCGGTGGCCGGCACCGGCTACGACAACAGCTTCAAGCAGCTCGGCGCGGTCTATCCCTTCAACCTGCGCGGCATCGACAGCCGCGACGGGGTCAGCTTCGACGTCCGCGCCGACGAGATCGTCAGCGCCGCCAAGGTGACGCTGAACTACACCTATTCCCCGGCGCTGTTGCCGGAGTTGTCCCAGCTCAATGTGCTGGTCAACGACGAGGTCGCGGCCAGCATTCCCTTGCCCAAGGAAACCGCCGGCACGCCCCAGACCCGGGTGGTGGACATCCCGCCGCGACTGATCACCGAATTCAATCGGCTGAGCATCCAGCTGATCGGCCACTACACCATGCAGTGCGAAGATCCGCTGCATTCCAGTCTCTGGGCCAAGGTGAGCAACGGCAGCCGCCTGGATATCCAGGTCAGCCATCTAGACCTGGCACCGGACCTGGCACGCCTGCCGCAGCCGTTCTTCGATCGCCGCGATGCCCGCCAGCTGGAGCTGCCCTTCGTCATCGCCGGCGCGGCCGACAATGGCACCCTGGAAGCCGCCGGTACCCTGTCGTCCTGGTTCAGTGCCCTGGCCAGCTATCGCGGCGCGCGCTTTCCCAGCAGCCAGACCGCCCTGCCAGCCAAGGGCAATGCCGTGGTGCTGGTCACCAGCGAGGAACGCGCCAAGACCCTGGGCCTGAGCCTGCCGGCACCGGCGGCAGCGCGGGTCGATATCCTGGTCAATCCCTTCGATCCCCAGGGCCAACTGCTGGTCATCTCGGGACGCGACGCCAACGAACTCAAACGCGCGGCCGCCGCCGTGGCGCTCGGTCATCAGACCCTCGCCGGCCAGAGCATGACCATCGACACCCTGCAGATGCTGCAGCCGCGCAAGCCCTACGATGCCCCCAACTGGCTGCCCAGCGATCGTCCGGTGCGCCTGGGCGAGCTGGCGACGCCCAAGGAGCTCGCCGTCTCCGGCTACGCTCCGGGTACCGTGTCCGTGCCGTTGAGGCTGCCGCCGGACCTGTTCCTCTGGCGCAACCAGGGCCTGCCGCTGCACCTCAAATACCGTTACACCCCTCAGCCGGTAGCGACCAATTCCTCGCTGCTGGTGAGCTTCAACGACCGTTTCGTGCAGTCCATTCCCCTGCCGTCCCAGGAGCACCTGAGCCAGGGCCTGCTGGGTCTGATCAAGGACGAGGAGTTGCCCCGCGAAGCCGAGGTGCGGTTGCCGCTGGATGGCGAAGCCCTGCAGGCGCGCCTGCAATTCCGCTTCATGTACGACTATCTCAAACAGGGTGAATGCCGCGACGTCATCATCGACAACATGCGCGGCACCCTGGAACCGGATTCCACCCTGGACCTGTCCGGCTATCGGCACTTCATCGCCCTGCCCAACCTGGGCGTGTTCAAGGACAGCGGCTTTCCCTTCACCCGCCTGGCCGATCTGAGCGAAACCGCGGTGATCCTGCCCGACACCCCTAGCGCGGCGGAAATCGACACCTACCTGAACGTGCTCGGCCGCTTCGGCAGTTCCACCGGCTATCCCGCCACGGCGGTCACCGTGGCCCGCGCCAGTGAGGTCGAGGGGCTCGCCGACAAGGACCTGCTGCTGATCGCCGGCAGCGCCGACCAGCCACTGCTGCAACGTTGGGCGACCCATCTCCCGGTCGGCTTCGCCGGCAACACCCAGCGCTTCGAGGTCTCGGACCTGGCGTTCCGGGTGCGGCAGTGGTTCAGCTCCGACAACGAGGCCAGCCTGCAGCGCAGTCGTGCGGCGCTGAGCACCAGCGGTGGCACCGCCGGCGCCTATGTGGCCGGTTTCGAGTCACCGCTAAAGAGCGGCCGCAGCGTGGTGGCCCTGGTCGCCACCCGCCCCGAAGGCCTGGCCGACATCAGCCGCGCCCTCACCACCCGGGAAGACTATGCCCAGGCACTGCAGGGCAGCCTGGCCACGGTGCGTGGCGAGCAGGTGGAGAGCCTGGTGGCCGATGAGACCTATCATGTCGGCAGCCTGGGGCCACTGCTCTACGCACGCTGGCAACTGGCTCGCCACCCGCTGCTGATGCTGCTGCTGAGCGCCATGGGCGTCGCCCTGCTCGCCGGCCTGGTCTACACGGCGTTGCGCGCCCGCGCTCGCCAGCGACTGGAGCGCTAGACCATGATCCGTGCACCGCTGCTGGCCACCCTGCTGACCGGTCTCCTGACGCCGCCGCTGGCCCTGGCGGCCAGCACGCCCGAAGACCTGCTCATCGAGCAGGGGCATTTCTGGCAGGCGCGCAAGAACGCGCCTCGTGCCCAGGAGACCTGGAACAAGCTGCTCGAACTGGATGCGCAGCAGCCCGAGGCGCTGTACGGCCTGGGGCTGATCGAGGTACAGGCTGCGCGTCTGCCAGCGGCCCAGGCCTATCTGCGTCGCCTGCAGGCGCTCAAACCCCTGCCCCAGCAGGCCTTGCAACTGGAGCAGGACATCGCCCTGGCCAGTGGCGACAATCCCCAGCGCCTGGTGGATGCCCGCCAGCTCGTCAGCGAAGACAAGCCCGTACAGGCACTGGCGCTCTATCGCCAGCTGTTCGCCGGTCGGCCGCCCCAGGGCGATCTGGCGCGGGAGTACTACGATATCCTCGCCTATACCCCCAATGGGTGGCAGGAAGCCGGTCCGGGTATCGAACGCCTGCGCAAGCTGCGGCCCCAGGATCCGGCATTGATGCTGATCCAGGCCAAGCACCTGGCGCGCTTCCCGGCCAGTCGCAGTCGCGGCATCCAGGCCCTGGCCGATCTCAGTTCGCGCAAGGACATCGGTGGCGAGGCCGCCGAATACTGGCGTCAGGCGCTGGTCTGGAGCGGTCCGCCCGGTCCGGCCGAGACACCGCTGTTCGAGGCCTACCTGCGCCAGCATCCGGATGACGCCGAGTTGCGCGCCCAGCTGGACAAGGGCCGTGCCCTGAGCCGTAGCGGCGGCCTTGATCCGCAACTGGCGCGCGGCATCGAAGCCTTGCGCCGCAATGAGCTGGGCGAGGCCGAAAGCGCCTTCCAGGCACGCCTCAAGACGGCCCCTAACGATGCCAACGCCCTGGGCGGACTGGGTATCGTCCGCCAGCGCCAGGAGCGCTTCAGCGACGCCGAGGATCTCTTGAGCCGCGCCAGCCGCCAACCGGGCGGTGCGCGCTGGCAGGCGCCCTTGGCGGAGGTGCGCTACTGGGCCCTGCTCGCCCAGGCTCGCAAGGCCCAGCAAGCCAACGACTTCACTACCGCCCGCGCCCGGGTGGAGCAGGCGCTGCGGCTGGATGCCAAGCGTCCGGAGGCACCGCTGGCCCTGGCCGGGCTGCAGGCCCAGACCGGCCAACTGGATGCCGCCGAGGCCGGTTATCGGCGAATCCTGCAGCAAGATCCGCGCAATCTCGAAGCCCGTCGTGGCCTGATCGACCTGCTCGCCGAAAGCGATCGTCCCGCCGAGGCCCTGCGCCTGCTCGACACCCTGACGCCAGCCGAGCGCGCCAAGCTCGGCAACCTGGATCGGCTCAAGGCCACCCAGGCCCTGCAGGAAGCCAAACTGGCCGAAGGCCGTGGCGATCTCCAGGGCGCCCGGCGCGCCCTGGAGATCGCCCGGCGTGCCGATCCGGACGATGTCTGGACCTTGCTCGCCCTGGCCCGTCTGCAGCTGCGTCAGGGCCAGGCCCAGGCCGCCCGCCAGACCCTGGACAGCGGCCTGGCCAAGGATCCCCAGCGCCCGGAGGCGCTCTATGTACGCGCCCTGTTCGCCCTGGAGCAGAACGATCCCGCGGCGGCGCGCGAGCTGCTCGGTCGCATCCCGTCGGCCCAGCGCAGCCCGGCCATGAACGGCCTGGCCGCCGATCTCGACTTCGACGCCAAGGTCAGCGCCGCCCGCGACCTGGCCCGCCGCGGCCAGCAGCAGGCCGCGCGCCGCCAGCTGGCGGCCCTGGAACCGCAGGCCGGCGAACGCGCCGCGGCCCTGGGCGGCCTGGCGGCGGCCTATGCCGAAGCAGGCGACGTCGAGCGCGGTCTGCGCCTGCTGCGCGATGTCCTGGCCCGCGAGCACACGCCCGATCCCACCTTGCGCCTGCAATATGGCGAGGTGCTGCTGCGCAGTGGCGCCGACGACGAGGTCAACGCCCTGCTGCATGACCTTCAGGGGCAGCGCCTGAGCGCGACGCAGCGCCAGGGCTATGAAGACCTGCTCTATCGCTACCGGGTGCGTCAGGCCGACCAGCTGCGCGAGCGTGGCGATCTGGTGACCGCCTACGACACCCTGGCGCCGGCCCTTGCCCAGCGCCCGGACGACGATCTGGTCAACACCGCCCTGGCGCGGCTCTACCTCGCCAATGGCGACGCCGACAAGGCGCTACGGCTCTATGAACCGCTGCTGCGCCGCGCGCCCGACAATCCCCGCCTGCAACTGGGCGCGGCCGATGCCGCCGTGCGCGCACGAGACACCGCCTTTGCCGATCGCGCCCTGGATCGCGCTGTCGCCCTGGGCGCCGACGACGTGGCGGTGCTGACCGATGCCGCCCGCCTCTATCGCCAGCTGGGCCGGGAAGGCCGGGCCACCGAGCTGCTGCGTCAGGTGGTTGCCGTGCAGCGCCGGGATGCCGAAACCGCACGCCCCCTGGCGGATGCACCCGCCAATCCCTTCGGTCCACGACGCGGTAGCGCCACGCTCGCCAGCCAGGCCATTCCGCCGACCGCCGACCAGTTGCTGGCGGCGGCCAAGACCGCCCCGCCAGCGGACGTAGCCGAGGCCCCGCGCGACAGCGCCGCCGAACGCGCCCTCGACGACCTGCTGCAGACGCGCAGCGCGCGGATCACCCAGGGCCTGACCGTGCGCAGCAACGACAACGAGCGCGGCCTCGGCAAGCTCACCGACGTGGAAGCGCCACTGGAGATCGACTTCCCGCTGGGCGACGTGCGCCTGGCCGTGCGGGTGACCCCGGTCAGCCTGAACGCCGGTAGCGTCGGCCGCGATGCCCGCAGTCGCTTCGGGGGCGGTCCGGCCGCCACCCAGGCTGCGCCCGAGGGTTCACCGGGCAGCCAGAGCGACAGCGGCGTAGGCCTCGCGGTGGCCTACAGCGATCCGCAGCTCGGCCTCAAGGCCGACGCCGGCACCACGCCTCTGGGCTTTCGCTATTCAACGCCAGTGGGTGGGGTGAGCCTGGACCGGCCGCTGACCGATAACAGCCGCTATACCCTCTCGGCCTCGCGCCGGGCGGTGATCGACAGCCTGACATCCTTCGCCGGCAGCGAGGACGCCCGTACCGGCCAGCAATGGGGCGGCGTGACCGCCAATGGCGTACGCGGCCAGCTCGGCTACGACGACAGCCAGTTCGGTGCCTATGCCTATGCCTCCTGGTACCGGCTGCTGGGCAATCATGTCGCCGACAACAGCCGCGGCGAACTGGGTGCCGGGCTGTACCGCTATCTGATCAACAGCGAAGACAGCCGCCTGACGCTGGGTCTGTCCCTCACGGGCATCGCCTATGACAACAACCAGGCCTTCTTCACCTATGGCCATGGCGGCTACTTCAGCCCCCAGCGCTTCTACGCCCTGGGCGTGCCCCTGACCTGGTCGCAGCGCACCGACCGCTGGACCTGGCAGCTACGTGGCGCGGTGGGCGTGCAGCGCATCGTGCAGGACGGCGCCGATTTCTATCCGACCGACGCCCGGCTGCAGGCCGCGGCGAGCCAGGCGCTCGGCGCCCCGGCGGCCTATGGCGGCCAGAGCAAGACCAGTCTCGGCTACAGCCTTCATGGCGCCACCGAGTACCAGCTCGGGCGCCAGCTGTTCGTCGGCGGCAACCTCGGCGTCGACAACGGCCGCGATTTCCAACAGCTCAATGGCGCCGTCTATCTGCGCTATGCGCTGGAACCCCAGGACCGCGCACTCGCCCTGCCGGTCAGTCCCTATCGTTCCCCTTACGACAACTGATTCACGGAGCTCCCATGGCAGCCAGCCTCCTTACCGGCCTTACCATTCTCATGATCGGCGACAGCCACCTGGCCACCCCCGACTACCTGATCGGCGCGCTGCAGGACAGCCTGGTGCAGCAAGGCGCCAAGGTGCATACCCTGGGTATCTGCGGGAGCAACGCCGGCGACTGGCTCAAGGTCACCCCCGGCACCTGTGGCGGCGCCGAGAGGCGTAACGGCGACAAGGCCGTGGTGCTCGGCGGCAAGGCCGCCACCCAGCCGATCAACGAACTCATCGCCGCCGACAAGCCCGACCTGGTGCTGATCGTCATGGGCGACACCATGGCCAGCTACACCAATCCCAGCTTTCCCAAGACCTGGGTCTGGCAGCAGACCACCAGCCTGACCAAGGCCATCGCCGCGACCAAGACCCATTGCGCCTGGGTCGGCCCGACCTGGGGCACCGAGGGCGGCAAGTACGGCAAGACCTTCGACCGGGTCAAGCTGATGTCCGGCTTCCTCGCCAACAACGTCGCGCCCTGCAGCTACATCGACTCCCTGAGCTTCGCCAAGCCCGGTCAGTGGGCCACCATCGACGGCCAGCACCTCACCGGCCAGGGCTACAAGTCCTGGAGCTCGGCGATCGTCGACGCCCTGAACAAGCTGCCCGCCGACAAGCTCAAGGGAGCCGCCCAGTGAAGGCCCTGCTGCTCGGCCTGCTGGCGACTGGAGTCGCCCAGGCGGAAGTCTCCCTCTACCCCACCGGACCCAGCGAGGACTCGGCCTTCCTGAGATTCGTCAATGCCGGCAGCGAGCCCCTGGCGCTGCAGGCCTCCGGCTCCGCCGCGCGCCTGCAGCTGGAGGCCGCCAAGCCGGTCTCCGACTACCTGACGGTGCCCGCGACCAAGGCCATCAAGGGCGAACTGGTCCAGGGCGCGGCCAAGGCTCCGCTGGAGCTGACCGTGGCGGCCGGTGAATTCGCCACCCTGGTGGTCCTGCCCGGCACGCCGCTGGTGCAGCGCCTGGTGCGCGAGCAAGCCGACGATTTCAATGCCCTCAAGGCTTCCCTGGCCTTCTACAGCCTGGATCCGCAGTGCGCAGCACCTGGGCTGCAGGCCGCGGGGCGCAACGCCGAGATCTTCAAGGACGTCACCGACGGCACCCTGCAGCGCCGCAGCCTCAACGCCGTGGCGCTCAAGGTGCAACTGACCTGCGCCGGTCAGCCGCAAGGCGCGCCGCTGGATCTGGGCGAACTCAAGGCCGGCGAGCGCTATAGCGTGCTGCTGCTCCCCGGCGCCGCGGGTCCGCGTCTGCTCGCCACCCAGGACGCTATCGCCCACTAAGGACAGCCCCTCGATGGTCTTCGCCTCGCTGGAATTCCTCACTCTCTTCCTGCCGCTGTTCCTGCTGGTCTACGCCCTGGCGCGGCCCGGCGGGCGCAACGGGGTGCTGCTGGTGGGCAGCTGGCTGTTCTACGGCTGGCTGAGCCCGCTGTTCCTGCTGCTGCACATGGCCCTGGCGTTGCTGGCCTGGGTCGGCGGGTTGCTGGTGGATCGCGCGCGCGAAGGCTCGAAGACGCGGCTGCGGCTGCTTGCCGGGCTGATCGTGATCAACCTGGCGGTGCTCTGCTGGTACAAGTACGCCAACATCGTCGCCGCCACCTGGAGTCAGGTGCTGGTGACGACCGGCGCCCTGCCACTGGACTGGCAGAAGGTGGCCCTGCCGGCCGGACTGTCCTTCATCGTGCTGCAGGCGATTTCCTACCTGGTAGATGTCCATCGCCACGTGGTGCCGGTGGAGCGCAGCTTCGTCAACTACGCCACCTACATCTCCATGTTCGGCCACTCCATCGCCGGGCCGATCATCCGCTACGACTGGGTCCGTCGCGAACTCAACCAGCGCTGGTTCAATCGCGAGAATTTCGCCCTCGGCGCGCGCCGTTTCATGATCGGCCTGTGCATGAAGGTGCTGGTGGCCGACACCCTGTCGCCGCTGGTGGACGTGGCCTTCCACCTCGACCAGCCGTCCTTCGCTGACGCCTGGATCGGCTGCCTGGCCTATTCGCTGCAACTGTTCTTCGACTTCGCCGGCTACAGCGCCATGGCCATCGGCCTGGGCCTGATGCTGGGCTTCCACTTCCCGGAAAACTTCAACCGGCCCTATCTCGCCCGCAGCATCCAGGACTTCTGGCGGCGCTGGCACCTGTCGCTGTCCAGCTGGCTGCGCGACTACCTCTATATCTCCCTGGGTGGCAACCGCGACGGCCGCTGGCGCACCTACCGCAATCTCTTCCTGACCATGGCCATCGCCGGCCTCTGGCATGGCGGCGACAGCTGGAACTACCTGCTCTGGGGCATGCTGCACGGCCTGGCGCTGTGCCTGGACCGACTCTGGGACGAACTCGGTGGCCGCCCGCTGCCGCGTGCCCTGGCCCATGGCCTGACCCTGCTGTTCGTGGCCCTGGCCTGGACGCTGTTCCGCGCGCCGGACTTCGCCACGGCGCTGTCCATGTACGCTGGCCAGTTCGGCCTGCACGGCTTCGTCCTGGGCGATGCCCTGGCCGTGACCCTGAGACCCGTGCACGGCCTGGCCGCCGCCCTGGGGGTGGCCTGCATCCTCGCCCCGCTGTGGCAGGCGCGCATCGAGGCGCGTCTGCCCGGCAGCGCCCTGCTGCGGGGTGTCGGTGCCCTTTGGCCGATAGCCGGCTTCCTGCTCTGCTTTGCGCTGATCGCCAGCCGCGAAGCCGTGCCCTTCCTCTATTTCCAGTTCTGAGGCCGCCGTCATGAGCGCTCCCGCCCTGCCGCCCTCGCCCGCCCCGCAGCCGCCCAGTGCCGCCAGCACGCGCCTGGCGCCCCTGGCCGGAGGCGTCTTCGCCCTGTTCCTGGCGGTCGGCCTCGGCTCCTGCGCCTGGGCGCTGCTGACCGACCGGCTCTCGCTCTGGCCGGAGCAGGTGGATCGGCATGCCCTGCTCGAAGGTGAGATCACCCACCACATCGCCAAGGAGCTGGCCAAGGCACCGCTGCCGGAAGCCGCCGCCCGCCTGGAACGGGGCGCCAGCTGGTTGCTGCTTGGCGATACCGGTCCGCGGGTACGCCAGGGCTGTCCCGACTGGCTATTTCTCGCCGAGGAGCTCGACGTCCCGCGCCAGGCTGCCGCCAATGCCCGGGCCCGCGCTCAGACGGTGATCGAGTTGCGGCAACAGCTGGCCGCCCGGCACATCCAGCTGCTGGTCGCGGTGGTTCCGGACAAGAGCCGCATCGCCGCCGATCAGCTCTGCGGGCTGCGCCGGCCAGCCGCCTTCGCCAGTCGCATCGCCGACTGGACGCGGATGCTCAGCGCGGCGCGGGTGCCGGTGCTCGACCTCACTGCGGTGCTCGCCCCCCTGGGCAGTAATGCCTTCCTGCGTACCGACACCCACTGGAACGAAACCGGTGCCGAGGCCGCAGCCCGCGCCCTGGCTGCCTACCTCCAGGCCTTGCCCTTCCAGGCCACCCCGGCGCGGGAGTTCAGCCGCACGGCGCTGCCGCCAACGACCCGCCCCGGCGACCTGGTCCGCCTGGCCGGCCTGGACTGGCTGCCTCCGCGCCTGCAACCCACCCCCGAGCAGCCGAGCCATACCCAGGTCGACAGCCGCGCGCCCGCCAGTGCCAGCGACGACCTCTTCGGCGATGGCGACCTGCCCAATGTCGCGGTGATCGGTACCTCCTTCTCGCGCAACTCCAACTTCCTGCCCTTCCTGGAGCAGGCCCTGGGCGCCAGCGTCGGGCGCTTCGCCAAGGACGGCGGCCACTTCGCCGGTGCGGCGCGGGACTACTTTGCCAGCCCCGCCTTCCGACAAACCCCGCCACAGTTATTGGTCTGGGAAATTCCCGAGCGCGATTTACAATCCCCGGGCCCCGAGGCGTTACGTCTCGATCCGCGTCCTTGAGGCAACCAAAGGCTTTTCCTACGGGTCTGAGGACGCAGCCCTTAGCCCCCAGGAAGCCTTTCGATGACGGAACTGTTCGCCGGCCTCACCCAGTGGATCACCCATCACAATGAGTGGCTCGGCGTTGCCATCTTCGTCGTAGCCTTTCTCGAATGCCTGGCCCTGGCCGGTCTGGTGGTGCCTGGCACGGTGGTGCTGTTCGCCATTTCCATCGCCGCCGGCAACGGCGCCATGAACCTCCTCGATACCCTTCTGCTCGGCTTCCTGGGTGGCATCCTCGGCGATGCCGTGTCGTATTTCCTCGGCCGCCATTTCCACGAGCGCATTCGCCGCCTGCCGGGCCTGCGCACCCATCCCGAATGGATCAGCCGCGCGGAGGACTTCATCCACAAGTACGGCGTGGCCAGTCTGCTGGTTGGCCGCTTCATCGGCCCCTTGCGCCCGCTGCTGCCGCTGATCGCCGGGATGCTCGACATGCCCTTGGTGAAGTTCGCCGCCGTCAGCCTGGTGGCAGCGGCTGGCTGGTCGATCGCCGCACTGGGACCAGGCTGGGTAGCCGGGGCAGCCTTGCGCCTGCCGCTACCCGAGGGGTTCTGGTATCAGGCGGGCGTCGTGGCGGGCGGGATCGTCCTGCTGGCGAGCGTCATCGCCCATGGCGCCTGGCGCGAGCGGGCCGGCACCACCCTGCTCAGTGGCGCCCTCTGCCTGGCCGGCCTGCTGGCGCTGCTGTTTGGCTGGCATCATCTGCGCGCCTTCGACGAAGGCCTGATGGCGCTGGTCCAGGCGCATCGCGAGAACTGGCTCAACCTGGTCGCCGTGGTCGTCACCCGCATGGGCGACTTTCGCACCCAGCTGATCGTCGCGGCAGTGCTCACCCTGGTGCTGGCCGGCTTCCGCCAGTGGCGTCCGCTGCTGTTCGCCGTGGGTACCACCCTGGGTACCGCCCTCGCCAATGGCCAGCTGAAGAATCTGCTGGCCCGCGCCCGGCCGGACGTGCTCGCTGAGCCGCTCACCACCTACAGTCTGCCCAGCGGCCACAGCTCGGCCTCCTTCGCCTTCTTCCTGACCCTCGGCATCCTGGTCGGGCGCCGCTACGGCCCACGCGGGCGCCTCGCCTGGCTGGTGATCGCTGCGCTACCAGCCGTGCTCATCGCCCTCAGCCGCGTCTATCTGGGGGTACACTGGCCTACCGACGTCCTCGCCGGCGCCCTGCTTGCCGGCGGCTTCTGCGGCCTGAGTCTCGCCCTGCTGCAGAAGACCGGCGGCAATCGTCTGGAGCCGATCCCGACCCGGACCTGGCTGGTGCTGCTGCCGCTGATCCTGCTGATCTTCGCCTTCGCTGCCGGCTGGGCCCTGCCGGAAGCCGTCGAGCGCTACACGCCGCGGCTGTAAGGCAGACGCGAACTAAAAAAACTCGTCGCGGTCCTGCAGTTCCGGTGCGATTGTGGTCAGAACGCCTGGAACTGCAGAAGTGGCTGGGGAGACATAACCGATGGCAGCGCAGATTGCCGACTGGAACGAACTGGATTTTCTCGCCGGCGGCGGTGACATGGGCGCTCGGTTGCGCACCCACGATTGGTCGGACTCGCCGCTGGGCCCGCCGTCCCAGTGGCCGCAGTCCCTCCGATCCGCCCTCAGTATCTGTCTGAACTCCAGCTTTCCCACGGCCATCTACTGGGGCCCTGACCTGCTGCTGCTCTACAACGACGCCTGGTCACCGATCCCCGCCGAGCGCCATCCCTGGGCCCTGGGGCGTCCCGCCCAGGAGGTCTGGCAGGACATCTGGCCGGTGGTCGGTCCTCAGTTCGAGCAGGTGCTGACCACCGGCCAGGGCTTTTCCGTCTTCGATCAGCTGCTGCCGATGGTGCGCCAGGGCGTGGTCACCGAGACCTACTGGAACTACAGCTTCACGCCCATCCGCGGCGAGGGCGGCGAGATCGCCGGGCTGTTCAACCAGGGGCACGAGACCACCCAGCGTATCCTCGAAGAACGACGCCGCGCCGCCGACGCCGCACGCCAGCGGCGGATGTTCGAGCAGGCGCCTGGCTTCGTCGCCATCGTGCGCGGCCCGGATCACGTCTTCGACTTCGTCAATGTCGCCTTCCGCCGGTTGTTCGACGACCGTCCCTGTGAAGGCCTCAGGGTACGCGACGTCTTTCCCGAATTGCAGAATCAGGGCTACTTCGAGTGGCTCGAACAGGTGTACCGGAGTGGCCGCCGCTTCGTCGCCGAACATATGCCGATGCGCCTGGAGACCGAAGGCGAGCCGGTTCGTACCCTCTATCTCGACTTCATCTACGAGCCCCTGACCGACGAAGCCGGCCAGGTGATCGGCATCTTCTGCCAGGGGCAGGACGTCACCGAAGCCCATCTGGCCCGCGCCGCCCTCGAAGCCAGCGAGCGACGCTTTCGCACCGCCCTGGAAATCGAGACGGTGGGTGCCCTCTGCTTCGACGCCGAAGGCCATCTGATCGATGCCAACGATGCCTTCCTGCGCATGAGCGGTCACGCTCGTCAGGACCTCCTGGCTGGGCATATCCGCTGGCCGGCGCCAACCCTGAGCCAGGCTGGCGATCAGCTGCCGCCCGACGAACGCAGCTACCGGCGGCGTGACGGCTCCGTCGGCTGGGCCCTGGTGGCGGCCAAGCGCCTGCCCGATGGCAGCGCCTTCGAATTCGTCGTCGACATCAGCGACCGCAAGCAGGCCGAAGCCGAGTTGCGCGAAGAAACCCGTACCCTGGAAGCCCTCAAGCGCATCGATACGGAGCTGGCCAGCCAGCTGGATCTGGCGCATCTGGTGCAGACGGTAACCGATGCCGGGGTCGAGCTGACCGGGGCGCGCCTTGGCGCCTACCTCAATCAGCAGCATGAGGAAAACAGCGGGCATCTGCAGCGCCTCACCCTGTCTGGCGCCGAGCGTGTCGCTTTCGAACACCTGGGCGATCCGGATGCCACCGCCCTGTTCGCCCCGCCCTTGGGCGGCGAAGGCGTGATTCGCGTCGACGACGTGGCCAGCGATTCGCACCCGTCCCGCTCCGAACCGCATCAGGGCCTGCTGGTCGGGCCCCTGTCAGTACGCAGCTACCTGGCCGTCTCGGTGGTCGCCCGCAACGGAACGGTGCTGGGTGGACTCTTCTTCGGGCATCCCGAACCGGGTCGCTTCAACCTCCGTCACGAACGGCTGATGGCCGCGCTGGCCGCCCGCGCCGCCCTCGCCATCGAGCAGGCTCAACTGTTCCAGGCGGTACGCACCGCCAATGAAACGCTCGAACAGCGGGTCGTCGAACGCACCGCCGAATTGACCCAGGCGCAGCAGGCCCTGCACCAGGCGCAGAAGATGGAAGCCATCGGCCAGTTGACCGGCGGCATCGCCCACGACTTCAACAATCTGCTGGCCGGCATCATCGGCAGTCTGGAATTGATCGAGCGGCGCCTGCAGCAGAATCGCACCGATCAGCTCGACCGGCTGCTTGGCGGCGCCCAGGCCTACGCTGCGCGCGCCGCCTCCCTGACCCAGCGGCTGCTGGCCTTCTCCCGCCGGCAGACGCTGGAACCCAAGCCCACCGACGTGAACGAGCTGATGCTGGCCATGGAAGAACTGATTCGCCGCAGCGTCGGCCCGGCGATCGAGGTCCAGGCACAGCCCGCGGAGCCATTGTGGCTCACGGTGATCGATGCGGTGCAGCTGGAAAGCGCCCTGCTGAATCTGGCGATCAACGCCCGTGACGCCATGCCCCAGGGCGGCCAGCTGCTGCTGTCCACGGCGAATCTGCCCGAGGCAGCCGTTGACCGCCCGGAAGGGCTGCCCGCAGGCGATTACGTGAGGGTCAAGGTAAGCGATACCGGTACCGGCATCGCGCCGGAGATCCGGGAACGGATCTTCGATCCCTTCTTCACCACCAAGCCGCCAGGCCAGGGCACCGGACTGGGGCTGTCCATGGTGCACGGCTTCGTGCACCAATCGGGCGGGCAGATCCAGGTAGACAGCACGACGGGCGTGGGTACCTGCATTTCGCTCTATCTGCCGCGGGCGCCAGAAGGTGACGCCAGCAGGTCCTGATCAGCGCCGGGTGGCGCCGGGCAGCCGGTGTTACAGGCCGGCGCCGTGGGGCGTGGTACCGCCTTTCATCTGCGACTGCAGATAGTTCTGCAGACCGATCTTGTCGATCAGCCCCAGCTGCTGTTCCAGCCAGTAGGCATGATCTTCCTCGGTGTCTTCCAGCTGCACGACCAGGATCTCGCGGGTGACGAAGTCCTTGTGCTGGTTGCACAGGGCCACGCCCTGGGCCAGGGCTTCGCGCACCTCGTACTCCAGGGCAAGATCGGCACGCAGCATCTCGGGCACGGTCTGGCCCACGGTGATGGCGTTGGGACGCATGTCCGGCGTGCCTTCGAGGAAGAGGATGCGGCGCAGCAGGGCATCGGCGTGCTGGGTTTCCTCTTCCATCTCGTGGCCGATCCGCTCGTACAGCCGCATCAGGCCCCAGTCTTCGTACATCCGCGAATGGATGAAGTACTGGTCGCGCGCCGCCAGCTCGCCACGCAGCAGCTGGTTGAGGTAGTTGATGACGTCCGGATGGCCTTGCATGAAAAGAGTCCTGTGCTGTTCAGTGCCCAGTTTAGCGCGCTGGCGCCTGGGAGGCGCCGTTCATCGCCCGACCACTGGGGCCGTTCGTCTCATCGCAGCGCTAATCGTTCTGCTTCACGATCAGCTTAGCCAGGGCGGTGGCGGCTCTTCGCGCACGCTCGGCTCGTCCTGTTCGCGACGCGCCGCCTGGCGGCGCTCTTCGTCACGCCGCGCCGCCTCGATCTCGCGCATCACCGCATGGACGTCAGCCTGGTCTTCACGCTCGGCGAATTCGCCAGTCAGGCGCGTGTTGGCGAACAACTCGCCCTTCTCGAACAGGGCCCACATCTCCGGCGCATAGCGGGTGGTGCGCAACTCAGGGGCGAAGCGACCGAAGTACAGCGCCATGTTCTCCACGTCCCGCGCCAGAAGACGGAAGGCGTGGTTGTTGCCAGCGGCATCCACCGCCTGGGGCAGGTCGATGATCACCGGGCCATCCTCGGCCAGCAGCACGTTGAATTCGGAAAGGTCGCCATGGACCAGCCCGGCGCAGAGCATGCGCACGATCTGGCCAATCATCAGGTCGTGATAGCGCAGCGCTTCCTCGGCGGTGAGGGTCACGTCGTTGAGACGGGGCGCGGCCTCGCCATTACCGTCGGTGACCAGGTCCATCAGCAGCACGCCGTCGAGGAAGTCGTGGGGCTTGGGTACCCGGACCCCGGCATCGGCCAGGCGATAGAGCGCCGTCACCTCGGCGTTCTGCCAATTGTCCTCGCGCTCGCGGCGACCGAACTTGGAGCCCTTGGCCATGGCGCGATTTTCCCGGCTGCCACGCACCTTGCGCCCCTCCTGGTATTCGGCGGCCTGACGGAAGCTGCGCTTGTCAGCCTCCTTGTAGACCTTGGCGCAGCGCACCTGGCTGCCGCAGCGCACCACGTAGACCGCCGCCTCCTTGCCACTCATCAGGGGCCGTATCACCTCATCGACCAAGCCGTCCTCGATCAGCGGCTCGATGCGTTTGGGAGTTTTCATCGCCGGTTCCAGCTCCTTCTTGTCGGTCGTCACAGGGGGACGTGTGAGGCAAGTTTCAAGCCAGACGCCGAGAAAGGGAAGTCGGCGTCGCCCCTGAGCGTGCGACTCATCGAAGCGGACAAGATTCCTCGGCCGTGACCGGCTGCGCCTTCAACCGGAGAAAAACGCGAGAAAACGGCGCCATTCGTCCTGGGCGACGGCCAGTTCCACCGGGGCGAAACGCACCTCGTGGTGGGCCGGGCACTGGGCCAGGCGCGAAAGGTCCAGGGGATGGATGAAGCCCAGCAGTGGATAACCGCCCATGGTCTGGCGATCGGCCATGAGCACGATGGGCTGGCCATCGGGTGGCACCTGGATGGCACCGGTCACCACCCCCAGCGACCACTGACGGCGTGGTGGCGCCAGGGGCGTGCGTCCGGCCAGGCGAATGCCCATGCGGTCGGACTGCGGGCTGATCCGCCACGGTTGATCGCAGAGCGCCTGCTGCGCCGCCGGACCGAAGGCCTCGGCGTCACCGCCAAAGATCACCCTCAGCGTTGGCACCTCGCGATAGTCCGGCACGAAGCGCGCCGCCGGCCCACAACCGCGCGCATGCAGTTCGGTCACGGCGGCGCAGGCCAGTTGCTGCCCCGCCACCAGCGCGGCGCCATTGCCATCCGGACCGCCCAGGCCTTCGCGTCTGTTGCTGGCCATGCTGCCCAGGGTCGCAGGCACCTGAAAGCCTCCGCCGGCCGCAGCCAGGTAGGCACGCTGCCCGGCCTGGGCGAATCCCAGCCGCAGGCGCATGCCGGCTCTTACTGGAAAACACGACCAGGGCGGCAGGGGCTCACCCTCCAGGCGGGCTTCCAAAGGCGCGCCGGTCAGCGCCAGCCAGGTGTCGGTCTCGATCTCGAATTCGGCACCGCCCAGAGCGATCTCCAGCAGCGGCGCCGTCATCGGATTTTCCACCAGGCGATTGGCCCAACGCGCGGCATGACCGTCCATGGGCCCTGAAGGGGCCACGCCCAGGTGCTGCCAGCCCTGGCGTCCGAGATCCTGCAGCAGGGTCAGGGGACCGGGCTTGATGACCTTGAGACCGCTCATGGCTGACCTCCCTGGGCACGAAAGGCGGCTTCGTCGACCGGCACGAAGCGCACCCGGTCTCCTGGCGCCAGGAGGCACGGCGGCTCGGCCCGGGCATCGAAGACGGTCCACAGGCAACGGCCGATGAGATTCCAGCCCCCGGGCGAGGCCTGGGGATAGACGGCGGTCTGGCGTTCGGCAATGGCCAGGCTGCCGGCGGGTACGGTGGTACGGGGCGTACTGCGCCGGGGCAGGGCCAGGCGCTCGTCCAGCTCGCCGAGAAAGGCGAAACCAGGCATGAAGCCGATGGCGCCTACCTGATAGTCACGACCACAGTGCCGGGCAATGACCTCGGCCTCGCTCAGGCCACAGCGCTCGGCCACCTCGGCGAGGTCCGGGCCGGCATAGAAGGTCGGCACCTCGTGCAGGCGCCCGCCCTCGCCCGCCTGCGCAGCGCCCGGCCAGTCGGCCAGCAAGGGTTCGAGGCCGGCCTGTACCTCGGCCAAGGTCAGCTGCAGCGGATCGTAGTGCACCAGCAGACTGGTCCAGCCCGCTACCAGATCGGTCACCGCCGCGCCGAAACGCTGGCGAATCCGCTCGCCCAGGCGCGCGATGCGCGAGGGCAGTTCGGTATCGGGGTGCTCGGCCAGTTCGAGCAGCAGCGCCGCGACGCCAAAGGGCTTGAAGGTGATCATAGGGCGTCCAGCGCCGCGCGCAGCCGACGCAGCACTGCCAGGGACTCGGCATTGTCGCCATGCACGCAGAGGCTGTCAGCCTGCAGCCGCATGGGTTGGCCGTCGAAACCGGGGAAGTCCTCACCGCGGGCGATGGCGATGGCCTGGGCCAGGATGCGCTCGGGGTCATGGTGAACAGCGCCAACCTGGCCACGTGGCGCCAGGGAGCCGTCGGCCAGATAGGCGCGGTCGGCGAAGGCCTCCAGCAGCAGTGGTACGCCAGCGGCTTCCGCCAGCCGACGCTCGCGGGCGTTGTCGGCCTTGGCCAGCACCATCAGCGGCAGTCCCTGGCGATAACGGGCGCAGGCGGAGAGCGCAGCGGTCAGCAGGGCATCATCCTTGACCAGGGCGTTGTAGAGGGCGCCATGGGGCTTCACGTACTCGACGCGTACGCCTGCGGCGCGGCAGAAGGCGTCCAGGGCGCCGATCTGGTAGAGGATCATGGCTTCCACCTCGGCCGGGGTGCAGGCCATGGGCCGGCGCCCGAAGCCCACCAGGTCGGGATAGGCCGGATGGGCACCGATCTGCACGCCATTGGCCACCGCCAGGGTCACGGCGCGCTGCATGATCAGGGGATCGGCGGCATGGAAGCCGCAAGCCAGATTGGCCTGGTCGACCAGGGGAATGGCATGGGCATCGTCGCCCATGGACCAGGCACCGTAGCTTTCACCGGAATCGCAATTGAGCAGCAGGCGAGCGGGCATGACAGGATCCTCTGAGGAAGAGCTTCGAGTGTCGGAAAGACGGGGCGCCGCTGTCCAACAAAAGATTCCAGGCGCTGGCGATAAGAAGGCGTCGAAACACCCGGGCTAGACCAGCACCGGCAAGGCGCGCTCCGGACCCAGGCGCGTACACCAGTCGGCCACCACCGTCTGGCTCAACGCCACCACCGCCTCGCTCAGCGCCAGGCCGGCACCGCCGTGCCAGCTGGCCTGGACATCGAAGGGCGGCGGTCCGGCCAGCGGCACAGGCATCAGGCTGCCACGGGCCAACTCCTCTATCACCAGTGCCGGCGGCAGGGCGCCGATGCCGAAGCCCTCGCCCATCAGCTTGATGATGGCCGCCACCGAATTGATGCAGCAGACCCGCGGTTCGGCGATGCCCTCGCGCTGCAGCAGGCCGAGGATGTCCTGGTGCGGCCGCGAATGGCGGGAAAAGGTGATCAGCCGCTCGCCGGCCAGCTCGGCCAGATTGGCATAGGGCCGCGCCAGATGGCTGTCGGTGGCGACCAGCCAGCGCACCGGATAGCTGGCCAGGTGCAGGTTGCGAATGCCTTCAGCGCGCAATAGATCGGTCTGGAAGATCAGGTCGAGCTGTCCCCGCGCCAGCTGCTCGGCCAGATTCAGCGCGGTGTCGGCGGTCAGCTCCAGCTCGATGGCCGGATAGCTCTGGGTAACCGCGGCGATCAGCTGATCCAGCCAGCTGTGGATCACGGTATCCATGACGCCGATGCGCAGGCGGCCCTCCAGGGTCTGGCCATGCCCCAGGGCCTCGTGCAGCTCACGCTGGGTCGCCAGCATCCGCTCGGCGTAGCCCAGCACCCGATGCCCCTCGGCGGTCAGACTCACGCCGCGGGAGTCGCGCAGGAACAGTTGTACGCCCAGTTCGCTTTCCAGCACGGCGATGCGACTGGAGATGGCGGCCTGGGTGGTGGAGAGCTTTTCTGCCGTCAGTCGGAAACTGCCCAGGCGGGCGACCCAGACGAAGGTATCGAGAAAGCGCAGATTCATGGGGACCTCGACAAGGCTATCCCGTCACTTTACCCCCACCAGCGGGCTTGTCTGCCCCGCTTTTCCCTATCGGCGGCGAACAGTTTTATTTGCTGGACGCCAGCTCCACCGACGGCAAAAGATGCCAGCCGGCGCCACGCCAAATGACGTCCGACAACAATAACGAGCCGTGCC
Organism: Pseudomonas sp. JBR1; assembly: GCF_028198185.1. NCBI lineage: Bacteria > Pseudomonadati > Pseudomonadota > Gammaproteobacteria > Pseudomonadales > Pseudomonadaceae > Pseudomonas > Pseudomonas sp. JBR1. The sequence continues at coordinate 4,602,854 of NZ_CP116340.1, read as the reverse complement.
ACGGGCACTGCCTGGATCAGCCGAAGCCGCCTGCGGCTTCCTACCGTCTGCCGCACCGTCTGCCCGGAGCGCGGTGGATCCGCTGGAGACATCCACCTATGCAAACCACCGTCAACCTCTGGCCGCTGCTGGGCGTGCTGGTCATCGTGGTCGGCTTCGTGCTGAGGTTCAATCCGCTATTGGTCGTCGCCCTGGCCGCCGTGGCCACCGGCCTGGCCGCCCAGTTCAGCCCCGAGGCGCTGCTCGCCGCCATCGGCACCGGCTTCATCAAGGCGCGGGCCCTGCCGCTGATCATCCTGCTACCCCTGGCGGTGATCGGCCTGCTCGAACGCCACGGCCTGCGCCTGCACGCGCAGAACTGGATCGCCCGCTTTCGCAACGCCACCGTCGGCCGCCTGCTGATCTTCTACCTGTTCGTCCGCGAGACCACCGCCGCCCTGGGCCTGACCAGCCTCGGCGGCCATCCGCAGATGGTCCGGCCGCTACTCGCGCCCATGGCCGAAGGCACCGCGGAGAAACGCCATGGCCGCCTGCCCGAAGCCCTGCGCCAGCGCCTGCTGGCCTTTTGCGCGGCCACCGACAACGTCGGGCTGTTCTTTGGCGAAGACATCTTCGTCGCCTTTGGCGCCATCGCCCTGATGCACACCTTCCTGCTGGGTGCCGGCCTCGATGTCGAACCCCTGCACATCGCCCTCTGGGGCATTCCTACGGCCCTCTGCGCCTTTTTCATCCACGCCCTGCGCCTGCACCGCTTCGACCGTCAGCTCTATCGCGAGCTGACCGCGGCCAAGGAGGTGCAGCCATGATCCTGTCGATCCAATACCTGTTCTGGCTGGCCGGCGCCATCCTGGCCCTGACCGCGGTCATGACCCTGGCCGACCGCCACCACCCCAAGCGCTGGACCAGTGGCCTGTTCTGGGGCCTGTTCAGCCTGGTCTTCCTGGTCGGCGATCGCCTGCCACCGGCCTGGGTCGGCGCCGGCGTGCTGCTGATGGCGGTGCTGGCCGGCTGCGGTGCGGTGGGCAGCGGACACCACGAGAGCCGTCCCGAGCGGGAGACGCGCGCCAGCGCCGGGCGGCTGGGCAATCGCCTGTTCATTCCAGCCCTGGCCATTCCGGTGGTGACGGTGATCGGCAGCGTGCTGCTCAAGGACGTGCAGATTGCCGGCCTGCCGCTGCTCGACCCGAAGAACGTCACCTTCGTCTCCCTGGGCCTGGGCGCTCTGGTGGCCCTGGCGCTGGCCTGCTGGCTGACCCGTGACACTCCGATCCAGGCGATGCGCGAGTCGCGCCGCCTGACCGATGCCCTGGGCTGGTCGCTGGTGCTGCCCCAGGCCCTGGCCATGCTCGGTCTGGTATTCACCGATGCCGGCGTCGGCAAGGCGGTGGCGCACCTGGCCACCGCCTACGTGGCCCTCGACCTGCGCCTGGTGGCGGTGGTGGTCTATGTAGTGGGTATGGCCGCCTTCACCGTCATCATGGGCAACGGCTTCGCCGCCTTCCCGGTGATGACCGGCGGCATCGGGGTGCCGGTGCTGGTGGGTGTCTACCACGCCGATCCGGCGGTGATGGCCGCCATCGGCATGTTCTCCGGCTACTGCGGCACCCTGATGACGCCCATGGCGGCCAACTTCAACATCGTCCCGGCCGCCCTGCTGGAACTCGATGACAAGAACGCCGTGATCAAGGCCCAAGTCCCCACGGCACTGGCGGTGCTGGCCTGCAACGTGGTGCTGCTCTATCTGCTGATGTGAGGTATCCCATGACCCTGCTGCTCACCGGCTTCGCCCCCTTTGGCGGCGAGGATCTCAACCCCTCCTGGGAGGCCGTGCGCCGGCTTGATGGAGAACGCCTCGGCGACCTGACCGTAGTGGTGGCTCAGCTGCCGACCGAATTCGGCACTGCGCTCAAGATGCTGGATGACCTGCTCGACCGCCATCGCCCCACCCTGGTGATAGCGGTCGGCCAGGCTGGCGGGCGGGCCGAGCTGTCGCTGGAACGCATCGCCATCAATGTCGACGATGCCCGCATCCCTGACAACGCCGGGCGCCAGCCCATCGACGAACCAGTGGTGGACGGCGGTCCGGCCGCCTACTTCAGTACCCTGCCGATCAAGGCCATGGTCCATGCCCTGCGCGCCGCCGGCATTCCCGCGGCGGTGTCCCAGACCGCAGGCACCTTCGTCTGCAACCATGTCTTCTACGGCCTGCAGCATCGGTTGCAGGGCACCGGAGTGCGCGGCGGCTTCATCCATATCCCCTATCTGCCGGCCCAGGCCGCCGCCCAGCCCGGGGCGCCGTCCATGGCCCTGGAGACCCTGGTCGCCGGGCTGCGCCTGGCGCTGACCTGCGCGGCGACCACTGGCGAGGACCTGCGCGAGGGCGGCGGGCAGCTGGACTAGCGTCAGCCTGGCATTCAGGCGGAGGACCGGCCGCGCCGGCTGGCTTACAATGCGTCCTCCGCCGCCGCTGCGATCAGCCCAATGTCCACCCTGCTTGCCGACTGGCGCCACCCCCTGCTGCACCGGCGCGTCTGGGCGCTGGCCGCGCCGATGATCCTGTCCAATCTCAGCGTACCGCTGGTGACCCTGGTCGATAGCGCCATCGCCGGCCATCTGCCGGAAGCCCGCCAGCTCGCCGCGGTGGCCATGGGCGGCGCCTTCTATACCGCCCTGCTCGGCATTCTTGGTTTTCTGCGCATGGGCACCACCGGCTTCGCCGCCCAGGCCAGCGGGCGCCGCGACGGCGCCGCCCTGCGCCAGATCCTCTTGCAAGCCGGCCTGTTGGGGCTGGGCCTGTCGCTGGTCCTGCTGCTGGCGGCCAGCCTGGCGCTCGACCCCCTGCTCGCCTGGCTCGGCCTGGACCCCGCCTTCGCTGAACTGGCCGCACGCTTCCTGCACCTGCGTTTGCTCGGCCTGCCCGCGGCGCTGCTCAGCTACGCCGTGATCGGCTGGCTGCTCGGTACCCAGGATGCACGCACGCCGCTGGTGCTGCTGCTCACCACCAATGCCCTGAATCTGCTGCTGGTGACCGGCTTCGTGCTCGGCCTCGGCAGCGGGGTGCAGGGCATCGCCCTGGCCTCGGTCCTGGCGGAGTGGAGCGGCATGCTGCTCGGCCTCTGGCTGGTGGTGCGCCGCCTGCGGCGGTGGCCGGGCCGGATCGACCGCCAGGCCCTGCAGCGCCTCGTCAGCTGGCGCCCCCTGCTGGCGGTCAATCGCGACATCTTCATCCGCTCCCTGGCCCTGCAGGCGGTGTTCCTGCTGTTCGCTGCCCAGGGCGCCCAGCTGGGCGAGACCACCGTCGCGGTCAACGCCCTGCTGCTCAACGGCCTGCTGGTCACCGCCTTCGCCCTCGACGGCCTCGCCCATGCGGTGGAGGCCCTGGCCGGCCATGCCCTGGGCGCGCACGAAGGCGCCACCCTGCGCCGGGTGCTGGTGATCGCCGGCGGCTGGTCGCTGCTGGCCAGCCTCGGCTTCGCCCTGGCCTTCGCCCTCTGTGGCGACCTCTTCGTCGCCCTGCAGAGCGACATCTCCGCGGTGCGCCAGGAGGCCCATGCCTATCTGCCCTATCTCGCCGTCCTGCCCTTGATCGCCATGGCCAGCTATCTACTGGACGGCCTCTTCATCGGCGCCACTCGCGCCCGGGAGATGCGCAATGCCATGCTGCTGGCCCTGCTCCTGGCCCTGCCACTCGGCTGGCTGCTGCGCGGCTGGGGCAATCACGGTCTGTGGCTGGCCTTTCTCACCTTCATGGCCCTGCGCGGACTGATTTCCGCCCTCCTCGCCTGGCGCCTGGCCCGGCGCGAAGGTTGGCTCACCGATGGCGTCAACGCCTGATCCTGCGGAACCGCCGGCCAGGCGCCCCCCTCAAAGTCGGACACCCCCTGCCGAGAGCGCTGCCATGAGCGAAGACACCCGAGACCAGGAACCCCAGGACACCCCCGCCGAAGGCGACGACGTACCCGAGCACCAGAAGCCGGAGAACCTGGAAAAGCTCAAGGACTACGGCAAGGACCAGATTCCGCCCGGCATCGCCTGACGCCAACCCTGAACCCCTCGACAAAAGCCGTCGACAGCGGTGGCAAAGCCCCGGCGGAGCTTCTAGCATCCGTCGGGTTGAGTGGGCCCCAGGGCCTTCGTGAAGGGAATCCAGATCACCATGACCGTCAGGTCCTACCTGTCGCCTCTCCTTGCGCCCCTGTTGGCGCTGCTGGTGCTGTTCCCGGCACTGGCCCAGGCCGTGGATGGCTATGCGGGCATCGCCTTCGGCACCGACCAGAAAACCTTTCTGGCGAAAAAGCTCTGTACCTTCCAGCCGCGCAAGATCGACGTAGTCGGCGTCGAGTATTTCGAATGCAATGACCTCGCCTTCGCTGGCGAAAAGGTCGAGGCGGGCGCCTTCTTCATCGATGGCCGCTTCCTGCGCCTGTCGATCGTCACGCCCCTGGCCCAGTCCTTTCTGATCGCCGAAGGACTCACTCAAAAGTATGGCAAACCCTCCTCCCAGTCGTCGGCCGCCGCCTTCGAGCGCCTGAACCAGGACGACGACGCCCAGGCCTATCTGGCCTTCGATCACGACACCGTGGTCTACAAGTTCAGCGCCCAGGCGGCACGCAGGAAACAGGTCCTGCTGATCTATACCTCGCCGCGCTACGAGCCCCTGCTCAAGGAGAAGCAGCTGCAGTTCGTCAAAGATTCCCTCTAAACATCCGGTTACAGTTCGTCGGACAATTGCCTGCCGAGCGGTGAAAGTGTCGCCCCGTTCACGCCTGCTCGGAAACAAGCCATGAACAATGGCAGATAGCCATGGTCAGAACGCGGGCAAGGAGCCCCATCCTGTCACCGGCTACTTACGGACGTCGTTCCTTCGGGAGTCCTACCATGACCGAACCTGTCGCGATGCGCGCCCCGGCGTCGCAACGCTCACGCTTTCGTTTGCCCCAGCGCTTGGCTCCAGCTGCACAGGTTCTCTTCTGAAAAGGATCATTCAATGAACACTCGCAATCTCTGGGTCGACTATGCCAAGGCCATTGGCATCGTGCTGGTCGTCTATGGCCATGTCGTGCGTGGCCTGCTCAACGCGGGCATCCTCCAGGACGCCCAATTCCACGGCCTGGTGGACAGCGTCATCTACAGCTTCCACATGCCGCTGTTCTTCTTCCTCTCCGGCCTCTTCTTCTACAGCTCCTTCGTCAAGCGCGGTACCGGCGGCCTGCTGGTGAACAAGATCGACACCATCGTCTATCCCTTCCTGGTCTGGTCACTGCTGCAGGGTTCGGTCGAGGCGCTGATGTCGCGCTACACCAACGGCGGCGTGAGCTTCAGCGAAGTCCTGACGGTCTGGGAGCCACGCCAGCAGTTCTGGTTCCTCTATGCGCTGTTCCTGGTGTTCTGCCTGGCCATGCTCGCCTATCGCTGGGCCAAGCCGCTTGCCTTCTTTGCCGTGTTCGCCTTTGGCGCCCTCGTCTATCTGTTTCAGAACGCCGGCCCGGAAGACTTCTTCTTTACCTTCACCGCGCAGAACTTCGTGTTTTTCGCCTTCGGTGTCTGGTTCAACAACTTCAAGCAGGCCATCGAAGAACAGGCCGGCCGGGTGATGCTGGGCTCGGGTCTGCTGTTCGTGGTGCTGGAGTACTGGTTCCACGGGCTGCTGGGCCTGGTCTACACCGATCGCGGCCTGGCCACCCTGGTCCTGGCGCTGAACGGCATCGTCTTCGTCAGCGCCACCTGCATGGTGTTGGCGCAGCGGCCGCTGCAGTGGGTGCTGACCCTGGGTGCGCTGTCCATGCCCATCTATGTGATGCACGTACTGAGCGGCAGCGGCGCCCGCATCGTCCTGAGCAAGGGCATGCACATCAACGACGGTCTGCTGCACATCGTCGCCGGCTGCGCCTTCGGCATCCTGGTGCCGGTGGCCATCGCCAAGCTGCTGGAAGCCCGCGGCATCAACGGTCTCTTCGAGGCGCCGGCGTGGATCTCCGCCCGGCGGTGGCTTCGGCCCAAAGCTGAAACGCCCCGCCCCGCCCTCTGAGTGACGGCCACGGCCAGGGCGCCTCGCCCTGGCCGGATCTGAAGGCTCCGCTCTCGTCCCAGTGAAGTCCCAACAAAAAGCCCGCTACCAGTCACCTGGTAGCGGGCTTTTTTGGCTGAAGCCCTAGGCCTCAGCCGCTAACGCAGATCACTGGCTGGCCAGCACCTGGCCGTTCTTCACTTCCAGTTGCTTGCCTGGCTCATGGTCCATGCGGACCTGGCCGAGCTTGCCGTCCAGCAGGTATTTGACGTCATAGCCGACCACCTTGTCGCTGCTGTCGGTCACCGTGCTGCAGCGGGTCTGGGTGGTGGTGTAGGTGTCGCGGTTCTGCATGTATTCCTGACCCTTGTTGCCGGCATAACCACCGCCAACGGCGCCAGCGATGGTGGCCAGGGTCTTGCCGCTGCCGTTACCAACCTGGTTGCCCAGCAGACCGCCGACGACCGCGCCTACGGCGGTACCAGCGATCTGGTGCTGGTCCTGAACCGGCCGGCGGTGCGTCACCGCGACCTCCTTGCAGACCTCGCGCGGGGTCTTGACCGTTTCCTTGACCGGCTGGACGGCAACGACCTCGGCGTACTGAGGCCCGCGGTCGACGAAGCTGTACGCCACGGCGCCACCTGCGGTGGCGACGATGGCTCCCAGAACCGTACCTACGAGCATCGACTTGTTCACTACAACCTCCTGACTACTGTCATAGCGGGCACATGGCCCTTTGCCATGCCTGGGACATCAGGGGCGGTCGTCTAGTTCCTTGGCTTGCGGAGGAATTAAGTCTTCACTCTTCAGGTCCAGCCAGATCAGCACCACGTTGGCGATATAGATCGACGAGTAGGTACCGGCCAGCACACCGATGAACAATGCCAGGGAGAAGCCGAACAGGTTGTCACCGCCAAAGAACAGCAGCGCCGCCACGGCCAGCAGGGTCGAGATCGAGGTCGCCAGGGTCCGCAGCAGGGTCTGGGTGGTCGAGACGTTGATGTTCTCGATCAGGTCGGCCTTGCGCAGCACCCGGAAGTTTTCCCGGACCCGGTCGAATACCACGATGGTGTCGTTGAGCGAGTAGCCGATGATGGCCAGGACCGCCGCCAGCACCGTCAGATCGAAGGTGATCTGGAAGAACGACAGCAGACCCAGGGTCACCACCACGTCGTGAACCAGCGAAATGATAGCGCCCACCGCGAACTTCCACTGGAAGCGGAAGGCCACGTAGAGCAGCACCCCGCCCAGGGCCAGCAGCATGCCCAGGCCACCCTGGTCACGCAGTTCCGCCCCCACCTGCGGACCGACGAACTCGGTACGGGTCAGGGAAAAGCGCTCGGTGCTCGCCTGTTGCAGTGCGCTGGTCACCTTCTGGCCCAGCTGGGGATCGTCACCCGGCATCCGTACCAGCACGTCGGTGGTGGCGCCGAAACTTTGCACCACGGCCTCTCCGAAGCCTGCGCCCTGCAATTCCTGACGGATCTTGCCAAGGTCGGCCGGCTGCTCGTAGCGCAGCTCGATCAGGGTACCGCCGGTGAAATCCAGGCCGAAGTTCAACCCCTTGTAGAACCAGCTGAACAACGCCAGAACGGTCAGGAGCGCGGTGATGGCGAACGCGATATTGCGTACGCCCATGAAGTTGATGGTCTTTTTCATCGCCGCGTCCTCAAATCCACAGCTTCTTGACGTTCCGGCCGCCATAAACCAGGTTGACCATGGCGCGGGTCACGAAGATGGCGGTGAACAGGGAGGTGAAGATACCCAGCGACATGGTCACGGCGAAGCCCTTGACCGGCCCGGTGCCCATGGCGAACAGGATGGCGCCCACCAGCAGGGTCGTCAGGTTGGAGTCGACGATCGCCGTGAAGGCACGACTGAAGCCCTCATGGATGGCGCGCTGGATCGGCATGCGGTTGGCGATCTCTTCACGGATCCGCGAGAAGATCAGTACGTTGGCGTCCACCGCCTGGCCCATGGTCAAGACGATACCGGCGATACCCGGCAAGGTCAGGGTGGCATGCAGGATGGACATCAAGGCCATCAGCAACACCATGTTGAAGCCCAGGGCGATGGTCGCCAGCACCCCGAAGAAGCGGTAGATGGCGATCAGGAACAGCGAGACGAAGACCATGCCCCACAGCGAGGCATCGATGCCCTTGGCGATGTTGTCGGCGCCCAGGCTCGGGCCGAGGGTGCGTTCTTCGGCGAAGTACATGGGCGCGGCCAGGCCGCCGGCGCGCAGCAGCAGCGCCAGTTCCGACGCCTCGCCCGAGCCGTTCAGGCCAGTGATGCGGAAGCTGTTGCCCAGAGCCGACTGGATGGTCGCCAGGCTGATGATGCGCCGCTCTTCTTCGAAGCCGGGCACCGCCACTTCCTTCTGCACGCCATCGACGGTCTGGGTGGTGTAGCGAGTGACCGGACGCTGCTCGATGAACACCACGGCCATGCTGCGGCCGACGTTGCTCCGGGTAGCGCGGTTGATCAGATCGCCACCATGGCCATCCAGGCGGATGTTGACCTGGGGCCGGCCGTTCTCGTCGAAGCTGGCCGAGGCGTCGGTGACCTGGTCACCGGTGATGATGACGTTACGCTCCAGGGGTACCGCGGGACGACCGGGCTCGCGGAACTCGAAGCTCTCGGTGGAAGCACGCGGCGTGTCCGCGGTGGCGGCCAGGCGGAATTCCAGGTTGGCGGTCTTGCCGAGGATGCGCTTGGCTTCGGCGGTGTCCTGCACGCCCGGCAGCTCGACCACGATGCGGTCGGCGCCCTGGCGCTGTACCAGCGGCTCGGCCACGCCCAGTTCGTTGACCCGGTTGCGCACCGTGGTCAGGTTCTGGGTGACGGCATAGTTGCGGATCTCGCGCAGCTTGGCCTCGGTCAGCTGCAGGCGCAGCACCTGCAGGTCGCCCCGGGTGTCGGTGGTCAGCTCGAAATCGGTGTAGTTCTTGCGGATCAGGCCCTGGGCCTGCTGCAGGTCGGCGGCATCGGTGAAGCCGAGCTGCAGGGCGCCGTTCTGCTCGGGCATGCTGCGATAGCGCACCTTCTCGCGGCGCAGCAGGGTCTTGACCTCGTTGTCATAGACCTTCAGGCGCGCGTCCACGGCCTTGTCCATGTCCACCGCCAGCAGGAAATGCACCCCACCGGAGAGGTCCAGGCCCAGTTTCATGGGGCTGGCGCCAAGCTTGCGCAACCACTGCGGGGTGGTGGGCGCCAGGTTCAGCGCCACCACGAAGTCGTCGCCGAGGGTACGACGGACCACTTCCTGGGCCGGCAGCTGATCGTCGGCGCGCATCAGGCGGATCAGCACCCGGCTGCCGTTCGCATTGAGATCACTGGACTTCACGGCCAGATGAGCCTCGGCCAGGGCGGCGTTCACACGCTGCACCTCGGCCGGCGTCACCGTACGTTCGGTGCTGGAAGCGCTGACCTGCACGGCCGGATCGTCGGGGTACAGATTAGGAACCGAATAGATGGCGCCCACGACCAGTACGGCCAGGATCAGCAGGTACTTCCAGAGGGGATATTTGTTGAGCATGACACCGCCCGAGATAAAGGCGGGGCGCCTTGCGCGCCCCGGTGTTAGCTAGATTTAGGAAGACTCAGAGGGCCTTCAGGGTGCCCTTCGGCAGGGTCGCGGCAATGGCGCCCTTCTGGAATTTCAGCTCGACGTTGTCGGACACTTCCAGCACCACGAACTCATCGGTGACCTTGTTGATGCGACCGGCGATGCCACCGGTGGTCACCACTTCGTCACCCTTCTGCAGGCCGCCGATCAGGTTCTTGTGATCCTTGGTGCGCTTGGCCTGGGGACGCCAGATCAGGAAATAGAAGATCACCACGAAGCCGATCAGGAAGATGAACTGAATGTATTCACCTCCCGGTGCAGCGTTGGCGGCCGGCGCGGCAGCTTCCTGGGCCTGGGCCGTGGAAATCAGAAAACTCATTGCACTACTCCTTGCAGAGTTGGATGACGGAAAAAGAAGAGATGCCGGGGGGCGCTCGCAGCCGGTCCGACCGCTTCAGGACCCCATTCGCGAAGCCGGCGGACGACGCGCAAACGCCGTTTCGCCTTGACGATCGGACAGGAGCTTTCAGCTGTCGAGCGGCGGCGTAGGCAGGCCGCGCCGAGCATAGAAGGCGTCCACAAAGTCGGCCAATTTACCCTCTTGGATAGCCTGGCGCAAACCGGCCATCACGCGCTGGTAGTACCGCAGGTTGTGGATCGTATTCAGCATACTCCCCAGCATTTCCCCGCATTTATCCAGATGGTGCAGATAGGCACGGGAGAAATGTTTGCAGGTGTAACAGTCGCAGGTGGGATCCAGCGGCGTCTCGTCGTGACGGTGCACGGCGTTGCGCAGCTTGAGCACACCGGTGTCGATGAACAGATGGCCGTTGCGCGCGTTGCGGGTAGGCATCACGCAGTCGAACATGTCGACGCCACGGCGCACGCCCTCCACCAGGTCTTCCGGCTTGCCCACGCCCATCAGGTAGCGCGGCTTGTCCGCCGGCAGGTGCGGCGGCAGGAAGTCCAGCACGCGAATCATCTCTTCCTTGGGCTCGCCTACCGACAGGCCGCCGATGGCGTAGCCGTCGAAGCCGATCTGCTCCAGCCCGTCCAGGGATCTCAGGCGCAACTCTTCGTGCATGCCGCCCTGGACGATGCCGAACAGCGCCGAGGGGTTGTCGCCGTGGGCTTCGCGGGAGCGCTTGGCCCAGCGCAGCGACAGCTCCATGGAGCGGCGCGCGGTGTCGAAGTCCGCCGGATAAGGGGTGCATTCGTCGAAGATCATCACGATGTCCGAGCCCAGGGCGCGCTGCACGGCCATGGATTCCTCGGGCCCCATGAACACCTTGGCGCCGTCCACCGGCGAAGCGAAGTAGACGCCCTCCTCCTTGATCTTGCGCAGCGCGCCCAGGCTGAACACCTGGAAGCCGCCGGAATCGGTGAGGATCGGCCCCTGCCACTGCATGAAGTCGTGCAGGTCGCCGTGGCGCTGGATCACCTCGGTCCCGGGCCGCAGCCAGAGATGGAAGGTGTTGCCGAGGATGATCTGGGCACCGATGTCGGCGACGCTGTCGGGAAACATGCCCTTGACCGTGCCGTAGGTACCGACCGGCATGAAGGCCGGGGTCTCGACCACGCCACGGGGAAAGGTCAGGCGACCGCGACGGGCCTTGCCTTCGGTGGCCAGCAATTCGAAATTCATGAAACTCATATCAGCTCTCCGGGCCCTGGGCCCCGGGATTGCGGGTGATGAACATGGCGTCGCCATAACTGAAGAAGCGATAGCCCTCGGCCACGGCCGTCGCATAGGCGGCCATGGTCTCGCGGTAACCGGCAAAGGCCGACACCAGCATCAGCAGGGTCGACTCGGGCAGGTGGAAGTTGGTCACCAGCGCATCGACGACATGGAAGGGGCGACTGGGATAGAGAAAGATGTCCGTCTCGCCGGAGAAGGCCTTGAGCTGGCCATCGCGGGCGGCGCTTTCCAGCGAACGCACGCTGGTGGTACCGACCGCGATCACCCGACCGCCACGGGCGCGGCAGGCGGCCACGGCATCCACGACGGCCTGGTCGACCTGCAGCCACTCGCGGTGCATGTGGTGGTCTTCGATGCGCTCGACCCGCACCGGCTGGAAGGTGCCGGCGCCGACGTGCAGGGTGACGAAGGCGGTCGCTACGCCCTTGGCGCGGATGGCGTCCAGCAGCGGCTCGTCGAAGTGCAGTCCGGCGGTGGGCGCGGCCACGGCGCCGGCATTGCGCGCATAGACGGTCTGGTAGCGCTCGCGATCCTCGGCCTCGTCGGGCCGGTCGATATAGGGCGGCAGCGGCATGTGCCCGACCCGCTCCAGCAGCGGCAGCACGGGCTCGGCGAATTTCAGTTCGAACAGCGCCTCGTGGCGCGCCACCATCTCGGCCTCGGCGCCACCGTCGATGAGGATGCGGCTGCCCGGCTTGGGCGACTTGCTGGAACGCACATGGGCCAGCACCCGCTCCTCGTCCAGCACCCGCTCCACCAGGATCTCCAGCTTGCCGCCACTGGCCTTCTGGCCGAACAGCCGCGCGGGTATCACCCGGGTGTCGTTGAACACCATCAGGTCGCCCGGCTGCAGATAGCCCAGCAGATCGCCGAAGTGGCGATGATTCAGCTCACCGGTGGGACCGTCGAGCACCAGCAACCGACTGCCGCGGCGCTCGGCCAGCGGATGACGGGCGATGAGAGATTCGGGGAGGTCGAAATGGAAGTCGGCGACGTGCATGGCAGGTAGATCTCGAAAGGCCGCACAGCTTACCGGAAGCGGCCTTTTTCACCAACGCACTTTGGATTGACCGGACCTGCGACCATCCCTATACTCCGCCGCCATTGCCCCGGTGGCGGAACCGGTAGACGCGGCGGATTCAAAATCCGTTTCCGAAAGGAGTGGGAGTTCGAGTCTCCCCCGGGGCACCAAGTTGTACCTTCCAGGCCGCCTCTGAGAGGCATGGAAACTGAAGAAACCGCCCCTTGAGGCGGTTTTTTTGTGCCTGGTGCGCCCTGGTCGCGGCGTCGATACGAGCCTCAATCCACGACGAATAACCTAGCCCCAGTAGCGGTCGAGGATCTGTGAGCCTCTGCATTGTCGGCCACCTGGTAACTCATGCCGGCGGTCAAGGTGAAGACGCGACCATCGGCCAGCTCGGTATCCAGCCGACCCCCCAGGCAAAGCAGGATGTGTCCCTTGCTGCACCAGTGATCGGCAAGGTAACCCTCACTGTACTCGACCATGCGGACTCGTATTGCCCCAAACTGGCAGGTACGCCAAAGCGCTAAGCCGGTCGTTCCCGCATGGACTACAGGTTCGATTTTCGACCAATCAGTGGTCCCGAATGGAATGTCGCTCAGTTGCATGACGGCCATTACCCAGGGCAGGAAGGGTATGTTACCCGGGCAGCAAGACGGCCAAGCGATACAGATTGGACGAATTCCGAAGGTACGCAGCACTGCATAAAGTGCGGTTCCTGTACCTTCCAATGCGCCGACTCCCACTGATCGGGCACGTCCTTGATCACCCCACTCCCGCTTTCATCGTAGGGAAGGATGCCTTTTGAAATGGATATTGCTTGGCCTTGCGCTACTGCTGTCCGGCTGCAGTCACTACAGCGATGCCGGCCCGCTTTGCGAGCCGAGTCCGCTGAGCGGTGAGGACTGCCAGAAGCGGCAGCCTGTCGGCAACTATCTGATGGACAAGTATCGGGAATGGCAACGTTACCAGTAGGCTGCCGTTTGCCTGAGATTTGCCAAGATCAGACCATGCACCGCCCCCCTGCCCTGTTACTCGCCCTGCTGCTGCCCCTGGGCGGCTGCGCCGTGCAGCAACCAGCCAATCCAGCTGACGCAGGTACTGAGCTGAGCCGCTCGCCCAGCTGGACCCTGCAGGCCCGGTTGCACAGCGCGCTCTATGGCTGCGAATTGCTGGTGTTGCATGGCAACAACGCTCGCCTAGCAGGCGAGCAGGAGCGCCTGGCGGACTTTCGTCAGCGGCTGAGCCGCTGTCAGGCCGAGGCTGCCGCTCAGGAGGAGAAGGCTACCGGTGAGTTGCCTGCAGGCCAGGATCGGCTGCTGCGCAATGCGCAGAAGGCCTATCTGGCCGCCTGGCAGACCTATCTGGCGACGCTGACCATCGATCATCCAGCCAACCTGCAGCGCAAACAGTCATATCTCAAGGCGCGATCGATGTTGCTGGACGTGGCGACGAAAGAAGCGGGTACTCGTCCCTAGCCTGGAGGACGACCGCTGAGCCAGCTGACAATCGGCAGCTGAATCCGCAGGGCAAAGCGTGCAATAGTAAGACTTCGATATGGACGCGAGATCTTGCACATGGAAACGCTCTCCCCCCTTTCCCAGGTGGCGGTCAAGGACCTGGAAACAGCCCAGCCTCCGACCCGCCTCTCCCCCGACTTCATCGAGCGCCTGCTTTCACGTTGCGAGACGCGCATGGGCGAGATGGAAGACTTTGCCGACATGAGTCCGGATCTGCGACTGATCCACATGCAGAACGTCGATCTGCTAGTGCGGACCGTGGTGGGCGAATGCCGTGATCGCGACCAGATCCGTCGCGTGCAACGGATCCTGAGCTTTTGCGAGGAGCACGCCGGCTGGCTGCAGCTGCAGCCAGTGGCACGCAAGGGCGCCGCCTGAGCGACGCCGCCGACGAGCCCTAGCCGGCCCGTCGCAGCAACAGCACCCCAGCCACGGCGCAGAGCAGCGCCGGCGCCAGCACGGCCAGCAGCGGCGAAAAGCCGAATACCAGGCTGGACGGCCCCAACAGGTCCTGGAAGATCCGCAGGGCGAAGCCGATGATTACGCCGGTGAAGATCCGCTGACCCAGGGTCACCGAGCGCAGCGGGCCGAAGATGAAGGAAATTGCCATCAGCACCAGGGCGGCGGTCACCAGCGGCTGGAAGATCTTCGACCAGAACGCCAGCCAGTAGCTCTTGTTGCTCAGGCCCTGATCGGCCAGGTAGTGGATGTACCACCACAGTCCGGAGATCGACAGCGCATCCGGCTCCATGATCACGGTGTCGAGCACCTGCGGGGTCAGCTCGACGTTCCAGATCACCTTGGGCTCCTGGCGGACGCTGGTCTGGCGATTGCCGAAGTCGGTGATGCTGACGTTTTCCAGCTCCCAGTGATCGCCGCGATAGATACCGCGCTGGGCGAAGCTGGATTGCAGCAGGTGGCGATTGTCGTCGAATTCGTAGCGGGTCACGCCCAGGAGCAGGCCATTGGGTTGCACGGCGTTGACGTGGGTGTACTCGTGGCCCTGGCGATGCCAGAGGCCGTGCCGCGAGCTCTGCGCCTTGCCGGCGCTTTGCGCCAGGGCGCGACCGCTCTGGGCCAGGTTCTCCGACCAGGGCGCCACGTACTCGCCGACCAGGATGCCGGCGATGAGCAGCACGAACATCGGCTTCATCACCGCCCAGACGATGCGCCCCAGGGAAACGCCGGCGGCGCGCATCACGATCAGTTCGCTGCTGCTGGCCAGGGTGCCCAGGCCGATCAGGCAGCCGATGAGCGCAGCCATGGGCAGCATCTCGTAGGCCCGCCGCGGCGTGGTGAGCAGGACGAACTTGAGGGCCTCGGCGACGCCGTAGTTGTCATCGAAGTCGCCGAGCTGGTCGATGAAGGCGAACAGCAGGGCCAGACCGACGATCACGCCCAGCACCGCGAGGATGCTGACGAAGACGGTGCGACCTATGTACCAGTCGAGCTTGTTCATGCCGCTACCTCCGGCTTGCGACCGCGCAGACGCGCCGTGAGCGGTTCCCAGAAGGCCAGCAGCAGGCCCAGCACCAGGAACAGCAGGTGCACGCCCCACAGACCGATGGCCGGCGGCAGGCGGCCCTTGTCCAGGGCACCACGAGCGGCGATCAGCAGCGACAGGTAGGCCATGTACAGCAGGATCGCCGGCAACAGCTTGAGGAAGCGGCCCTGGCGCGGATTGACCTTGGACAGGGGCACGGCGATGAGGGTCACGACGAACACCAGGATCGGCAGCGACAGCCGCCATTGCAGCTCGCCGCGATACTGCAGCTCGTTGCTGCGCATGAGTTCGCCGGTGGTGACGGCGTCACGCTCGCTGATGTCTTCGCTCACCTCCGGCTTGGGCAGCAGGACGCCATAGGTGTCGTACTGCACCGCACGGTAGTCGGCCTGGCCCGGCACCCCGTCGTAGCGGAAGCCGTTCTGCAGGATCAGGTAGCGACTGCCATCGGGATGGATTTCCTGACGCCCGGTATCGGCTACCAGCACGCCTACGCCGCGGTCCTTGCCGCCCGCAGCGGAGGTGTTGCGCTCGGAAATGAAGACACCGCCCAGTTGGCTGCGATCCGCCGACAGGCGCTCGGTGTAGGTGACCCGCGAGTTGTCCCTCAAGGATTGGAAGCGTCCCGGCTCAAGGGTATCGAACTCGGTCATGGCATCCTGCTGGTTGAGGATGCTGGTGACCTTCTGCACGCCCAGGGGCGCCAGCGACAGGCTCAGCCAGGCGACCACCAGGGCGACCACCGCCGCGGGGGCCATGCTGTAGGCCAGCAGGCGGCGCGGGCTCAGGCCGGTGGCGGTGAGCACGGTCATCTCGCTGTCCAGGTACAGCCGGCCGTAGGCCAGCAGGAAACCGAGGAACAGGCCCAGCGGCAGGATCAACTGCAGGAAGCCGGGAATCCGGTAGGCCATGATGAGCAGGAGCACGCCCGGATCCAGCAGGCCCTGGGCCGCCTGGGCCAGGTACTTGATGAAACGGCCGCTCATGATGATCACCAGCAGCACGGCACTGACCGCACCGAGGGTGGTGAGAACTTCTCGAGACAGATAGCGGAAGACGATCAAACAGGATTCTCCAGGGTTGTCAGGCTCTGGCGCGAACGCTCACACTAGCTCGGTTGCAAGGCTGGCGTCGCAAGGCCCACCCGTTGAAGGCCGATCGCCGGGAAAGGTCCTGGCGAAAGCCCCGCATTATATCCTGCGAACTCATGTGTTTGTCTTGGGGAGCTTCTCCTAATGGAATTCGTCGTCAAAAACGCTCGTCCGGAAACCCTGAAAACCGCCACGCTGGTCGTGGCCGTCGGTGAAGGCGGCGCGCTCGACGCAGCGGCCAGCGCCGTGGACGCTGCCACCTCCGGCGCCCTGAGCGCGGCGGTCAAGCGCGGTGACATCGCCGGCAAGGCCGGCCAGACCCTGCTGCTTACCAATCTTTCCGGTATCAAGGCCGAGCGCGTGCTGCTGGTGGGTAGCGGCGCTACCGAAGGCCTTTCCGACCGTCAGTACCGCAAGCTGGCCAGTGGCGCCCTGGGCGTGCTCAAGAGCCTGGGCGGCAGCGACGCCGCCATCGCCCTGGGCGATGTGCCGGTCAAGAATCGCGACGGCTACGCCCGCCTGCGCCTGCTGGCCGAGACCCTGGCCGATGGCGATTACGTCTTCGACCGCTTCAAGAGCAAGAAGGCCGAGTCGCGGCCGCTGAAGAAGCTGACCCTGGTCACCACCAAGGCCTCCCAGCCGGAGGCTGAGCGTGCCCTGACCCATGCCCTGGCGATCACCCACGGTACCGCCTACGCCAAGGACTTCGGCAACCTGCCGCCAAACGTCTGCAATCCGGTCTATGTCGCCGATCAGGCCAAGGCCTTGGGCAAGCAGTTCAAGGACGCCGGCCTCTCCGTCGAGGTGCTCGACGAGAAGAAGATGCGCGAATTGGGCATG
This sequence comes from Pseudomonas sp. JBR1, assembly GCF_028198185.1. Classification (NCBI taxonomy): domain Bacteria; kingdom Pseudomonadati; phylum Pseudomonadota; class Gammaproteobacteria; order Pseudomonadales; family Pseudomonadaceae; genus Pseudomonas; species Pseudomonas sp. JBR1. The sequence goes on along the minus strand of NZ_CP116340.1, from coordinate 4,585,604 downwards.
GGTTCCTTCCTCGCCGTGGCCCAGGGCAGCGCCCAGCCGCCGCGCCTGGTGGTGCTGCAATACAAGGGCGGGTCCAAGAATGCCCAGCCCTACACCCTGGTCGGCAAGGGCATCACCTTCGACACCGGCGGCATCAGCATCAAGCCCAGCGCCGGCATGGACGAGATGAAGTATGACATGTGCGGCGCTGCCAGCGTCCTGGGCACCTTCCGCGCCCTCATGGAGCTCAAGCCGGCGATCAACGTGGTGGGCCTGCTGGCCCTGGCCGAGAACATGCCCAGCGGTACCGCCACCCGTCCGGGTGACATCGTCACCAGCATGAGCGGCCAGACCATCGAGATCCTCAACACCGACGCCGAAGGCCGGCTGGTGCTGTGCGACACCCTCACCTATGCCGAGCGCTTCCAGCCCAAGGCCGTGATCGACATCGCCACCCTGACTGGCGCCTGCATCACCGCACTGGGTTCGCTGGTCTCCGGCCTGATGGGCAACGACGATGCCCTGATCGACCAGGTCAAGCAGGCCGGCGATCGTGCCGACGACCGTGTCTGGCAACTGCCGCTGCACGAGGAGTACCAGGAGCAGCTGGACAGCCCCTTCGCCGACATGGCCAACATCGGCGGTCCCAAGGCGGGCACCATCACCGCGGGCTGCTTCCTGGCGCGCTATGCCAAGGCCTATCCCTGGGCCCACCTGGACGTGGCCGGCACGGCCTGGATCAGCGGCGGCAAGGACAAGGCTGCCACCGGTCGCCCGGTACCGCTGCTGGTGCAGTATCTGCTCGACCGCACCGCCGAGGCTTAAGCCTCTACCCAAGGCCGCGGCGCTCCTACGTCGCGGCCTTGCCGTTTTCCTCTTCTCCGCGTGATCCTCCATGACCCGTGTCGATTTCTATGTCCTGCCCTCCACCGATCCCGCGGCGCGGCTGGCCTTTGCCTGCAGGCTGGTGGACAAGGCCTGGAAGCAGGGCATGCCGGTCTATGTGCATTGCGCCGACACCGAGCAGCGTCAGCGCCTGGACGAACAGCTATGGGCCTTCCGTCCCGACAGCTTCATTCCCCACGACTTGGCGGAAACCGCCAGTGACAGTCCGGTGGTGCTCGGCCTGACCACGCCCGCCGAGCAGACGGGCGAACTGCTGATCAACCTGACCCTGGCCCCACCGCCCTGCCATGCGGGTTTCGCCCGGATCGCCGAGGTGGTCGTCGAGGCCCCCGACGTGCGCCAGGCGATGCGCGAAGGTTTTCGCTTCTACCGCAAGCTTGGCTATGCTCTACAGGACCATCAGTTGTCGCGTGTCTGATATCCATGACCAGCACCAAGCCTCCCGCGCACGTCCTGCAAGACCTCGAAGCCATCCGCCAGGTGCTCGACAAGAGCCGTAACACGGTCCAGCCGAGCAGCGCCGACGGTATCCCCATCCTGTCCGATGTCATCGCCCCCAGCGCCGAGCGGCTCAAGGCCATTCCGCCGCTGCTCGACCAGATCGTGCCGGAGTCCATCGAAGACGTGACGCCCAGCGCGCCGCGCGAAGACCTGGCCCACGTCCGCCTGCGCCAGGAGGCACCGGCCATCCTGCAGGAACTGCTCGACGAGCAGCTGCCGCGCCTGGAAGCCGAACTGCAGCGCCGCCTGGCACAACGCCTGGAAGAACTCCTGCAACGCTCCTGAGCCGACGGGCAAGGCGCCCTGCCGTCGGCGGGCTGGAGTCGCTATACTCGGAGGCTTTCCTCTTCCAGCGACAAAAGCCCCCTCCATGGACAAGACCTACCAGCCGCACGCCATCGAAACCTCCTGGTACCAGACCTGGGAACGCCAGGGCTACTTCGCGCCCCAGGGGTCGGGCGAGCCCTACACCATCATGATCCCGCCGCCGAACGTGACCGGCAGCCTGCACATGGGCCATGGCTTCAACAACGCCATCATGGATGCCCTGATCCGCTTCCGCCGCATGCAGGGTCGCAACACCCTCTGGCAGCCGGGCACCGACCACGCCGGCATCGCCACCCAGATGCTGGTGGAGCGCCGCATCGGTGCCGAGGGCCTGTCGCGCCATGACCTGGGCCGAGAAAAATTCCTGGAAAAGGTCTGGGAATGGAAGAACGAATCGGGTGGCAACATCAGCCGGCAGATCCGCCGCCTGGGCTCCTCGGTGGACTGGTCGCGCGAACGCTTCACCATGGACGACGGCCTCTCCGAGGCGGTCAAGGAAGCCTTCGTACGCCTGCACGAGGACGGCCTGATCTATCGCGGCAAGCGCCTGGTCAACTGGGACACCAAGCTGCACACCGCCATTTCCGACCTGGAAGTGGAAAGCCATGACGAGAAGGGCCACCTCTGGCACCTGCGCTATCCCCTGGCGGACGGCGCCCGCACCGCCGAAGGCATGGATCACCTGGTGGTCGCCACCACCCGCCCCGAGACCCTGCTGGGCGATGCCGCCGTGGCCGTGCATCCGGAAGATCCACGCTACAAGGATCTGATCGGCCAGTACGTCGAACTGCCCCTGGTGGGCCGCCGCATCCCCATCGTCGGCGACGACTATTGCGACCCCGAATTCGGCACCGGCTGCGTCAAGATCACTCCGGCCCACGATTTCAACGACTATGAAGTCGGCAAGCGCCACAACCTGCCGCTGATCAACGTCTTCGATGCCGACGCGGCCATCCTGCCCGGTGCCCAGGTGTTCAACCTGGACGGCAGCGTCAACGGCATGTTCGACGCCACCCTGCCCGAGGCCTACGCCGGCCTGGACCGCTTCGAGGCGCGCAAGCGTATCGTCGCCGACCTGGACGCCGCCGGCCGCCTGGAGAAGATCGAGGACCACGCCCTCAAGGTGCCCAAGGGCGACCGTTCCGGCACCGTGATCGAGCCCTGGCTGACCGACCAGTGGTACGTCTCCACCAAGCCCCTGGCCGAGAAGGCCATTGGCGTGGTCGAGAGCGGCGAGGTGCAGTTCGTGCCCAAGCAGTACGAGAACATGTACTTCAGCTGGATGCGCGACATCCAGGACTGGTGCATCAGCCGCCAGCTCTGGTGGGGCCACCGCATTCCCGCCTGGTACGACCAGGCCGGCAACGTCTATGTCGGCCGTGACGAAGCCGAGGTACGCGCCAAGCACGACCTCGGTGACATCGCCCTGCGCCAGGACGATGACGTCCTGGATACCTGGTTCAGCTCCGGTCTCTGGACCTTCTCCACCCTGGGCTGGCCCGAGCAGACCGAGGCGCTGAAGACCTTCCATCCCACCGACGTGCTGGTCACCGGCTTCGACATCATCTTCTTCTGGGTCGCCCGGATGATCATGCTGTCCACCCACCTGACCGGGCAGATCCCCTTCAAGACCGTCTACGTCCACGGCCTGGTCCGCGATGGCCAGGGCCAGAAGATGTCCAAGTCCAAGGGCAACGTGCTCGATCCGCTGGACATCGTCGACGGCATCGACCTGGAGACCCTGCTGCAGAAGCGCACCAGTGGCCTGATGCAGCCTAAGCTGGCCGAGAAGATCGCCAAGCAGACCCGCGCCGAATTCCCGGATGGCATCGCCAGCTACGGCACCGACGCCCTGAGATTCACCTTCTGCTCCCTGGCCACCACCGGCCGCGACGTAAAGTTCGACATGGGTCGCGTCGAGGGCTATCGCAACTTCTGCAACAAACTGTGGAACGCGGCGAACTTCGTCATGGAGAACGTAGAAGGCCAGGACACCGGCGTCAACGACGAACCCGTGGAGCTCTCCTCGGTGGATCGCTGGATCATCTCCCAGCTGCAGCGCACCGAGGCCGAGGTGACCCGTCAGCTCGACGCCTTCCGCTTCGACCTGGCTACCCAGGCCCTCTATGAATTCGTCTGGGACGAGTACTGCGCCTGGTACCTGGAACTGGTCAAGCCGGTGCTGTGGGACGAGAACGCCTCCATCGAGCGTCAGCGTGGCACCCGCCGCACCCTGGCGCGGGTCCTGGAAGTGGTGCTGCGCCTGGCGCATCCCTTCATGCCCTTCATCACCGAGGAAATCTGGCAGCGCCTCAAGGCGCCGGCCGGTGTCCAGGGCGAGACCCTGATGCTGCAACCCTGGCCGGTGGCCAACGAGGCGCGCATCGATGCTGCCGCCGAAGGCGACATCGAGTGGGTCAAGGCGCTGATGCTGGGCGTGCGGCAGATCCGTGGCGAGATGAAAATCTCCATGGCCAAGCGCATCGACATCATCGTAGCCAACACCAGCGCCGAGGACCAGCGTCGCCTGGCCGACTTCGAGCCGCTGCTGAACAAGCTGGCCAAGCTGGAATCGGTCCGCGTCCTGGCCGCCGGCGAGGAAGCACCGATGTCCGCCACCACCCTGGTGGGCGAGATGGAAGTGCTGGTACCCATGGCCGGGCTGATCGACAAGGACGCGGAACTTACGCGCCTGGACAAGGAGATCGGCCGCCTGGAGGGCGAGGTCAAGCGCGTCGGCGGCAAGCTGGCCAACGAAGGCTTCGTCGCCAAGGCCCCGGCCGAGGTGCTGGAGAAGGAGCGCGCCAAACTGGCCGAAGCCGAGCAGGCCCTGGCCAAGATGGTGGAACAGCGGCAGCGCATCGCGACGCTGTAAAGCAGACGCCGCAGTCGGAGACGACTGCGGCGTTTTCATCTATGGATGTCGATCAGCCGTTACCAGAGCTGCGAGGGCTGTAGTGGTGAGGATCGCCATTAATCACCCCGCTGTTTCGGCTTCGGCAGGCTGGTACCGAGTTGGAAGCCCCTGCTGATCCATGCCAGACTGCACTGACCACCCTCTGTCGAGGACAAGACCCTGGAACGCGACGTCATCCTGGCCAAGCTTCGTCTCAGCAAACCTTATCTGGCGGCGCGCTTCGGACTGGTCTCGCTCGCCCTGTTCGGTTCGGCTTCGCGAGGGATGGCCAAAGCCGACAGTGACATCGATATCCTGGTCGACTTCGACGGACCAGCCACCTCGGAGCGTTACTTCGGCGTGCAATTCCACCTTGAGGATCAGTTGGGCCGCCCCGTCGATCTGGTGACCGAAAAGGCATTGCGCCGCGAGTTGCGTCCGCTGATCGAAAGAGACGCTATCCATGTCTGATGAGCGCCTCTGAACGTTCTATATCGAAGACATGATCGACTTCGCCGAGAAAGCCGTTACCTATTGCGAAGGTTTGGACAGGACCACCTTCTCGACCAATACCCTGGTCTATGATGCGACGCTTCGTAATCTCGAATTGATCGGCGAAGCGGCGACGCGCATTCCAGCGGTCGTGCGCGAGGGTAACCCGGATATTTCCTGGCGACAGGTCATAGCGACGCACAATCGACTGATCCATGGCTACTTGGGTATCGATGACGACATCCTCTGGAGCATCATCCGGGATGACCTGCCCAGGCTACTGGATCAGCTTGGCGCCTTGAGAGACGCTAGCTGAGCGTAATCCGGGCCTGACGAACAACACGCCTTTGTGCGACTCGCTCCGCGAGCCCTAGATCTTCCCTCCACTATCCCAATATCGATGCCTTGAGCTCTGCAGGATCAATGACATGGACGTGAGCAAGACCAAGACCAGCTTCTATCGCCGGCTCTATGTGGCCTGGCTGGTGGCCAGCGGCACCGCCACCAGCGTACCCGCGCTGATGGCCGCCACCGGCATGCCGCGGCGTACGGCCCAGGACACCCTGCTGGCCCTGGCCGATCTGGATATAGACTGTCAGTTCGTGCAGGGCGACGGCGCGCGCAACAACGCCGGCGGCTACGAGATTCGCGATTGGGGCGCGGTGGATCCACGCTGGGTCGAGCGTGAGCTTGCACGGATCAAGACCGTTCTCGGCTATCCCTGACGGCTAGAAATCCAGCATCTGCACCACGTCGTAGGCCGGCGTTTCATAGGGATGCACCTCCTTGAGCGCCGCCACGGCCTGGCGGGCGACCTGTTCATCGCCCAGTACCAGCTCCACTCGCCATTCCGTTAGCTGTTCGAGACTGCCCTGCTCGCCCAGGTGCGGTTGGCTGCCTGGCAACGGGCGGAACTGACCGAGGCCCTGGACCTGCCAGCAGCAACTGTCATAGAGCCCGATGCGGCCACCGCCGACAGCAAAGATCGCCTGCTTGACGGCATCAAGGTGCGAGTCGGGGACATAGAAACACAGCTTGAACATCGAAGACTCCGGAGACGCTGGACGGTCCCTTCAGCTTAATCCCTTCCCAGAAAGACGAAACCCGCGCCGAGGCGCGGGTTTCGTCAGGCGCAAGCCGTGGACTCAGTCCACCCAGACCCGCGCGTTGCGGAACAGGCGCATCCAGCCGCCGTCCTCGCCCTGCCAGTCGGCCGGGATCCAGGAGTTCTGCACGGCGCGGAAGCAGCGCTCGGGGTGCGGCATCATCAACAGCACGCGACCGTCCTGGCTGGACAGACCGGTGATGCCCAGCGGCGAACCGTTGGGGTTGGCCGGATAGGCCTCGGTGACCTTGCTGTGACCGTCCACGTAGCGCAGCGCCACGGTGCCGGAGACATCGGCGGCAACCAGCGCCTGCTGGTTCGGGTACTCGGCGAAGCCTTCGCCGTGGGCGATGGCGATGGGCAGCCGCGACCCGGCCATCCCGGCGAGGAACAGGGAGCGCGAATCCTGCACCTGGACCATGGCCACCCGCGCCTCGAACTGCTCGGAGCGGTTGCGCACGAAGCGCGGCCAGAATTCGCTGCCGGGCACCAGCTCACGTAGATTGGCGACCATCTGGCAGCCGTTGCACACGCCGAGGGTAAAGGTGTCGGTGCGCTCGAAGAACTGCTGGAAGCCGTCACGGGCGCGGGCGTTGAACAGGATGGACTTGGCCCAGCCACCGCCGGCGCCGAGCACGTCGCCATAGGAGAAGCCGCCACAGGCGACCACGCCCTTGAAGTCCGCCAGGTCGATGCGACCGGAGAGGATGTCGCTCATGTGCACGTCGATGGCGGCGAAGCCGGCGCGATCGAAGGCCGCGCCCATCTCCACCTGACCGTTGACGCCCTGCTCGCGCAGGATGGCGACCTGGGGCCGCACGCCCTTCTTGATGTAGGGGGCGCAGATGTCCTCGTTGGGATCATAGGCCAGCTTGGCCGACAGACCCGGATGATCCTCTTCCAGCAGGGCATCGAATTCCTGCTGGGCGCAGTCGGCGTTGTCGCGCAGGCGCTGGATCTGGAAGCTGGTTTCGCTCCAGACGCGCTGCAGCATGCGCCGCTCGGCCCGGTACAGGTGCTCGTCGTGGTAGTGGATGTTGATCTCGTAACCGTTGACCGGATTACCGATCACCGCCACGCAATCTTCCAGACCGGCAGCGCTGAACTGGGCCAGCACCTCGTGGGTGAAGTCCTGGGGCACCTGGATGACGGCGCCCAGCTCTTCGGCGAAGAGCGCGCGGGTCAGTTCGTCACGGTCGGCGGCCAGGGCGTCCAGGCGCAGGGCCAGGCCGCAGTGACCGGCAAAGGCCATCTCCACCACGGTGGTGATGAGGCCACCATCGGAACGGTCGTGGTAGGCCAGCAGCAGGCCATCCTGGTTGAGGCCCTGGATCACCGCGAAGAAGGCCTTGAGGTCTTCGGCCTGGTCGACGTCGGGAGCCTGCTGGCCGAGCTTGCCATGGGTCTGGGCGAGGATGGAGCCGCCCAGGCGATTCTGGCCACGACCCAGGTCGATGAGGATCAGGTCGGTCTGGCCCTTGTCCAGGCGCAGCTGGGGGGTCAGGGTGCGGCGGATGTCCTGCACCGGGGCGAAGCCGGTGATCACCAGCGACAGCGGCGCGGTGACGCTCTTGTCTTCGCCGCCGTCCTGCCAGCGGGTCTTCATGGACATGGAGTCCTTGCCGACCGGGATGGTGATGCCCAGCTCCGGGCACAACTCCATGCCTACCGCCTTGACGGTTTCATAGAGGCGCGCGTCTTCGCCCGGGTGGCCGGCGGCGGCCATCCAGTTGGCGGAGAGCTTGATGTCGCCGAGCTTCTCGATGCGCGCAGCGGCCAGGTTGGTGATGGTCTCGCCGATCGCCATGCGACCGGAAGCGGGCGCGTCGAGCAGCGCCAGCGGGGTGCGCTCGCCCATGGCCATGGCTTCGCCGGTGTGGACGTCGAAGCTGGTGGCGGTCACGGCGCAGTCGGCTACCGGGACCTGCCAGGGGCCGACCATCTGGTCGCGGGCGACCAGGCCGGTGATGGTGCGGTCGCCGATGGTGATCAGGAAGCTCTTGCTGGCCACCGCCGGGTGACGCAGCACACGCTCGACCGACTCGGTCAGGTCCAGGCCGGCGCCGTCGAAGGCGTCGCCCAGTTCGGCTTCACGGGTCGCGCTGCGGTGCATGCGCGGCGGCTTGCCGAGCAGGACGTCCAGCGGCATGTCCACGGCGTTGTTGCCGAAGTGGCTGTCGGCCACGGTCAGCTGGCGCTCCTCGGTGGCCTCGCCGACCACGGCGAAGGGGCAGCGCTCGCGTTCGCAGATGGCCTTGAAGGTCTCGAAGTTCTCGGCGTCCACGGAGAGCACGTAGCGCTCCTGGGACTCGTTGCACCAGATCTCCAGCGGGCTCATGCCTGGCTCGTCGTTCGGCACGTTGCGCAGTTCGAAGCGGCCGCCGCGACCGGCATCGTTGACCAATTCGGGGAAGGCGTTGGACAGGCCGCCCGCGCCTACATCATGGATGAAGGTGATGGGGTTGTTTTCGCCCAGCTGCCAGCAGCGGTCGATGACCTCCTGGCAGCGGCGCTCCATTTCCGGGTTCTCGCGCTGCACCGAGGCGAAATCCAGGTCGGCGGAGCTGGCACCGGTGGACATGGACGAGGCGGCGCCGCCGCCCAGACCGATCAGCATGGCCGGACCACCGAGCACGATGAGCTTGCCGCCCACCGAGATGTCGCCCTTCTGCACGTGGTCGGCGCGGATGTTGCCCAGGCCGCCGGCGAGCATGATCGGCTTGTGGTAGCCACGCACCTCGGGACCACGCGGGGTCTCGACCTGCTGCTCGAAGGTGCGGAAGTAGCCGGCCAGGGCCGGACGACCGAATTCGTTGTTGAAGGCGGCGCCGCCCAGCGGGCCTTCGATCATGATGTCCAGCGGGGTGACGATGCGCTCGGGCTTGCCGTAGGGCTGCTCCCAGGGCTGCTCGAAACCGGGGATGTTCAGGTTGGAGACGGTGAAGCCGGTCAGGCCGGCCTTGGGCTTGGAGCCGCGACCAGTGGCACCTTCGTCGCGGATCTCGCCGCCGGAGCCGGTGGAGGCGCCGGGGAAGGGGGCGATGGCGGTCGGGTGGTTGTGGGTCTCCACCTTCATCAGGATGTGCACGGGCTGGCTGTGCGCCCCGTATTCGCGGGACTCGGCGTCGGGGTAGAAGCGCCCGGCGGTGAAGCCTTCCATGACCGCGGCGTTGTCCTTGTAGGCGGACAGCACACCGGTGCGGTTCATCTCGTAGGTGTTCTTGATCATGCCGAACAGGGACTTCTCCTGGCTTTCGCCGTCGAGGTCCCAGCTGGCATTGAAGATCTTGTGCCGGCAGTGCTCGGAGTTGGCCTGGGCGAACATCATGAGTTCGATGTCATGGGGATTGCGCCCCAGGGCGGTGAAGCTCTTGACCAGGTAGTCGATCTCGTCCTCGGCCAGGGCCAGGCCCAGCTCCAGATTGGCCTGCTCCAGGGCAGCGTGACCACCGCCGAGCACGTCCACCGCGGTGAGCGGCTTGGGCGCGGCATGGCTGAAGATGTCGGCGGCGGCGTCCAGGGTCGGCAGCACGCGCTGGGTCATGCGGTCATGCAGGGCCGCGGCCAGCTGCTCGTGGGCAGCGGCGTCCAGTTCGCCGGCGACGTAGTAGGCGACGCCGCGCTCCAGGCGCTCGATCTGCGCCAGGCCACAGTTGTGGGCGATGTCGGTGGCCTTGCTCGACCAGGGCGAGATGGTGCCCAGGCGGGGCACGATGAGGAACAGCGCGCCGCTGGGTTCCTGCTGGGGGACGCTGGGGCCGTATTGCAGCAGTCGGCCGAGGATGCCCTCTTCCTCCGCGCTCAGGGTGCCGGCGACTTCGGCGAAATGAACGAACTCGGCATAGAGCCCGGAGACACCGGGAACCAGGCGAGTCAGCTGGTCGAGAAGTTTGCCGTGACGGAACGAAGAAAGAGCGGGAGCGCCGCGCAGGATCAGCATCGGGGACAGCCTCGGGGCCAAGTCACTTTGGGGCCGTGCATTCTAGACTAAAGGCGCGCCGGGGACACCTTCCGGCGACGAGGGTTCATGCAGCCTTACCACCACCCTTGTATGTATAAAATGGGCGCTTTGCCACTTCTCGCGTATACTGCCCGCCATTACGGCCTGCCGCGCCCCATGGACGCGGCTCCCCATTGGGCTCAGGATAGAGCCTTTGGCCGGACCGGTGGCGCGGAGCGTCCCGACCATAACGAGTGCCCGGAGGGGCCGACCGATGAGGCGCGTCAGCAAGGCGCCAGTGCCGTTTTGATGCCGTATGGCCGAGCTAGCCCATTTGAATAGAGCCTTCAAGCGATTCGCCTGGCTTACCCTGCCCTTCCTCGCCTTGCTCATGAGCTGCGGGGAGGCCGACGTGCCTGTGCCGCCCAAGCCGACCGCGCTGGAGCAGGTGCAGCAGGCGGGTGTGCTACGCGTGGTGACGCGCAACAGCCCGGCGACCTACTTCCAGGACCGCAACGGCGAGACCGGTTTCGAATACGAACTGGTCAAGGGCTTCGCCGAATCCCTCAAGGTGCGCCTGGAAATCAGCACCGCCGACAACCTCGACGACCTCTTCAATCGCCTGACCGCGCCGGACGGGCCGGTGATCGCCGCGGCCGGACTCACGCCCTCGGTCAATCGCCAGAATCTCAAGTTTTCCCGCAGCTATCTGGACGTGGTGCCCCAGGTCATCTATCGCAACGGCACCGTTCGCCCCAGCACGCCCAAGGACATGGTCGGCAAGCGCATCCTGGTGCTCAAGGGCAGCAGCCAGGCCCAGCAACTAAAGGCGCTGCAGGCCCAAGTGCCGGGGCTGGCCTTCGACGAATCCGATCAGGTGGAGGTCAGCGACCTGCTGCGCATGGTCGACGAGGGCCAGATCGACCTGACCCTGGTGGATTCCAACGAGCTGGCCATGAACCAGGTGTATTTCCCCAACGTGCGGGTGGCCTTCGACCTGGGCGACAACCAGGGCCAGGCCTGGGCCCTGCAACCCGGCGAGGACAACAGCCTGCTCGATGCGGTCAACGCCTACCTGGACAAGGTCCGCCGCGACGGCACCCTGCAGCAGCTCAAGGAGCGCTACTACGGCCATGTCGACGTCCTCGGCTACGTCGGTGCCTATACCTTCGCCCAGCACCTGCAGGAACGCCTGCCCAAGTACGAGAAGCACTTCCGCAAGGTGGCGCAGAAGCACCAGCTGGACTGGCGCCTGCTCGCCGCCATGGGCTACCAGGAATCGCTGTGGACGCCGGACGCCACCTCCAAGACCGGGGTACGCGGGCTGATGATGCTGACCAACAACACCGCCCAGGCCATGGGGGTATCCAATCGCCTGGACCCCGAGCAGAGCATCACCGGTGGTGCCAAGTACTTCGACCAGATCCGCGACGACCTGCCGGACAGCATCAAGGAACCGGATCGCACCTGGTTCGCCCTGGCCACCTACAACATCGGCATCGCCCACATCCTCGACGCCCGCCGCCTGGCCGAGTCCCAGGGCCTGGACCCGGATCGCTGGCTGGACGTGAAGAAGATGCTGCCGCGCCTGGCGCAAAAGCAGTGGTACAGCAAGACCCGCTACGGCTACGCCCGCGGCGGCGAGACGGTGGAATTCGTGCAGAACGTGCGCCGTTACTACGACATCCTCACCTGGACCACCCAGCCGCAGATGGAAGGCCAGCAACTGGCCAAGACCGGCCTGCACGTCCCCGCCATCGCCGACGACCGGCCCGCCCGGGAAACGCCGCAGGATATGTGAGGCACGATACTGCCCCCTCTCCCTCGGGGAGAGGGCTGGGGTGAGAATCTAGCCAAACGAAGCCCGTAGCGTGGAAAACCGCGCAGCGTTTTCCACTGGCATCCGGCACCACCCCGCGTGGACAAGGCTGCGCCGTTGTCCACCCTACGCAGCTGCACGTCCCCACATCGCCGACGACCGCCACACCCGGGAAACGCCGCAGGATATGTGAGGCACGACACTGCCCCCTCTCCCTCGGGGAGAGGGTCTAGCCAAACGAAGCCCGTAGCGTGGAAAACCGCGCAGCGTTTTCCACTGGCATCCGGCACCATCCCGCGTGGCCAAGGCTGCGCCGTTGTCCACCCTACGCCGCTATCACCCTCCAGAACGTAGGTTGGGCTAAGACGGCTCTATCGTCGAAGCCCAACATGCGGGCTCGACCTGGGCAGCGTTGGGCTTCGCCGTGCTTAGCCAACCTACCGAAGCGCCCCTTCGCCCTCAGGACGTAGGTTGGGCTGAGGCAGCTCCATCGCCGAAGCCCAACATGCGGGCTCGACCTGGGCAGCGTTGGGCTTCGCCCTGCTCAGCCCAACCTACCGAAGCGCCCCTTCGCTCTCAGGACGTAGGTTGGGCTGAGACGGCTCTATCGTCGAAGCCCAACATGCGGGCTCGACCTGGGCAGCGTTGGGCTTCGCTGCGCTCAGCCCAGCCTACGAGAGTGTTAGCCCTTGGGCTTCTGGATCAGCTTGTCCACAGCCCGGGCCGCGGCGACCATGCCAAAGGTGGCGGTGACCATCATTACCGCGCCGAAGCCGCCGGCGCAGTCCAGGCGCACGCCTTCGCCGACGAAACTCTTCTGCTGGCAAACGCTGCCGTCCGGCTTGGGGTAGCGCAGCTGCTCGGTGGAAAAGACACAGGGCACGCTGTAGTGGCGGCTGGGATTGCGCGAGAAGCCATAGTCGCGACGCAGCAGCGAACGCACCCGAGAGGCCAGGGGGTCGTTGTAGGTGCGATTGAGGTCCACCACCTGGATCTGGGTGGGGTCGATCTGGCCGCCCGCACCGCCAGTAGTGACGATGGCGATCTTGCGTCTCTTGCACCAGGCGATCAGCGCCGCCTTGGAGGCTACGCTGTCGATACAGTCCAGCACCAGGTCGAGATCCTCGGTGATGTAGTCGGCCATGGTCTCGCGGGTGACGAAGTCCGCCACCGCCTTCACCTCGCAGGCCGGGTTGATGGCCTGGATGCGCTCGGCCATCACCATGACCTTGGGCCGGCCCACCTGCCCTTCCAGGGCGTGCACCTGGCGATTGGTGTTGCTGACGCAGACGTCGTCCAGATCGAACAGGCTGATGCGACCGACGCCGCTGCGAGCCAGGGCTTCGGCAGCCCAGGAACCTACCCCGCCAATGCCGACCACGGCGACGTGACTGGCGGCCAGGCGCTCGACGGCCTCCTGCCCATAGAGCCGGGCGATCCCGCCGAAGCGTTGTTCATCGAACGTCATGAAAGCTTTCCACAAAAGCCACAGTATAGGTTTTCCTTTACCATACCGCTCCCTCTGAACCCTAGCTGCCTCCCGGGACCCGCCATGACCACCGCCCTCACCCCCACCCTGGAACTCGCCTGCGACCTGATCGGCCGAGCGTCGGTCACGCCGCTGGACGAAGGCTGCCAGGCCCTGATGATGCAGCGTCTGGAGCGCCTGGGCTTCGCCCTCGAACCCCTGCGCTTCGAGGAGGTGGACAACTTCTGGGCGCGCCGTGGCGGCGAGGGTCCGGTGCTGTGCTTCGCCGGCCACACCGACGTGGTGCCCACCGGACCGCTGGAGGCCTGGCAGCAGGCGCCCTTCAATGCCCATGTGGATGCCGACGGCATGCTGCGCGGCCGTGGTGCCGCCGACATGAAGGGCAGCCTGGCGAGCATGATCATCGCCGTGGAGCGCTTTGTCGCCGACCATCCCGACCATCGCGGTGCCATCGCCTTCCTGATCACCAGTGACGAGGAAGGCCCCGCCCTGCACGGCACCCGCGCCGTGGTCGAGCGCCTGCGCGAGCGCGGCGAGCGGTTGGACTGGTGCATCGTCGGTGAGCCCTCCAGTACCCGGTTGCTGGGCGATGTGGTCAAGAACGGTCGCCGCGGTTCGCTCAATGGCCGCCTGACCGTGCGCGGCAAGCAGGGCCATGTGGCCTATCCGCACCTGGCGCGCAATCCCATCCACCTGGCGGCCCAGGCCCTGGCGGATCTCGCCGCCGAGCAATGGGACGACGGCAACGCCTTCTTCCCGCCCACCAGCTTCCAGATTTCCAATCTCAACTCCGGCACTGGTGCCGGTAATGTGGTGCCGGGCGAACTGCAGGCGCTGTTCAACTTCCGCTTCTCCACCGAATCCACCGTGGAAGGCCTGCAGGCCCGCGTCGAGGCCATCCTCGACCGCCATGGCCTGGACTGGCACATCGACTGGTCGCTGTCCGGCCTGCCCTTCCTCACCGAGCCGGGCGACCTGCTCGACGCCGTCGCGGCCAGCGTGGAGGCGGTCACCGGCTATCGCCCCGAGGCCTCAACCAGTGGCGGCACCTCGGATGGTCGCTTCATCGCTACCCTGGGCGCCCAGGTGGTGGAACTGGGTCCGGTCAACGCCACCATCCACCAGGTGGACGAGCACGTGCTGGCCAGCGACCTTGACCTCCTGACCGAGGTCTACTACGGCACCCTGGTGCGGTTGCTGGCATGAAGCTCATCTGTCCGCTCTGCCAGGCACCGCTGGCCGAACTCGAAGGTGGCGTCGGCTGCCCAGCCGGCCATCGCTTCGACCGCGCCCGCCAGGGCTACCTGAATCTCCTGCCGGTGCAGCACAAGAAGAGCCTGGATCCGGGTGACAACGCCGCCATGGTCGAGGCACGCCGACGCTTTCTCGATGCCGGTTACTATGCGCCCCTGGCCGAGCGCCTGGCGCAGCTGGCTGCCGAACGCGCGCCCCAGCGCTGGATCGACGTGGGCTGTGGCGAAGGCTTCTATACCGCACGCCTGGCCCAGGCCCTGCCCGCCGCTGACGGCTATGCCCTGGACATCTCCCGCGAGGCGGTGCGCCGCGCCTGCCGGCGTACCCCGGCGCTGACCTGGCTGGTGGCGAGCATGGCGCGCCTGCCGCTGCCGGACGCCAGTTGCCAGCTGCTGGCCAGTGTCTTCAGCCCCATCGACTGGGCCGAGGCCCTGCGCGTGCTGGCACCCGGTGGCGGCATCCTGCGCCTGGGCCCGGCCAGCGCCCACCTGCTGGAGTTGCGCCAGCGGCTCTATGACGAGGTGCGTGACTATGCCGAAGACAAGCACCTGCAAGATCTGCCGCCCGGGCTGGAACTGGCCCACAGCGAAGGGCTCGAATTCGTGCTGCCGCTGGCCGAGCGCCAGACCCGCGAAGACCTGCTGGCCATGACGCCCCACGGTTGGCGCGTCAACGCCAAGCGTCGCGAGCGGGTCCTGGCCGAGCCCTTCGAGGTGCGGGTGGCAGTACGTTACGATTGGATCGTCAAATCCGGAGCCTAAGCCCCATGCGCCAGCCCGATATCGAAATCTATCTCAAGGACGTCGACCAGGACGCCGTCTCGGCCTGGCTCGAACAGGTGTTCGCCATGCCTTGCGCCTGGCAGGCCCGCGGGCAGACCTTCAAGTGCACCCTGCGCTATGGTGGCGAGCCTATTCCGGTCACCTGGCTGCCCAAGGCGGTCGGCAAGTGGCACAGCCTGCTATTGGAAAGCGATGTATCGCCCTGGGTTGACGACCTGGCCTGCGCGCGTGACGCCCAGGCGGCCCTGCAGGTACAGGTGCGCTGTGCCCCCAGTGGCTGGAGCGAAGAAGAAGAGGACGAAGCCGCCGATCGCTGGCTGAAGGTCACAGACGAGGGTATCGAGGAAATCGTCTGGCGTACCGAGTGATCTGAAGGCGCGAGGAGCCTTGAGCCCCTCGCGAAACGAGTCTTAGACCCGGGCGACGTCTTCGGCCTGCAGGCCCTTCTGGCCCTCGATCACCGAGAACTCCACCTGCTGGCCTTCGATCAGGGAACGGTGACCTTCACCGCGGATGGCGCGGTAGTGAACGAACACGTCGGCACCGCCCTCGCGTTGAATGAATCCATATCCCTTGGCGTCATTGAACCACTTGACGGTCCCGGTTTCGCGTTGCTCACCCATCACATCTCTCCGAAGCTTTCTGGATTTCCTATCCCCGCTCGCCACAAGGTGGGCGATCGGGTTGCTTTGTTATATCGGTACAGATCGCTCGCCGGACCGGTCGCCAGGCTGGCAGCCCGTTTCCGACCATCGGCAAGAACCTGCCGACACCTTATAAAGCATGGCTTTCCCGGCAAAAGCAACGTTCTTTACGCAAAGTGCCATCATGGCTGAAAGCCGCACTGGCGACGGGTTTTCGACGATTTAGACGGCATTTTTTCGACGGCGGGGACAAGGTGCCGACTGCTGGGTCGAAGTCAGAACAAGGCGGGTGGTTTTACGCCCACCAGGCCATCCGGCACACTGCCGCCTCGCCCATCCGGTAGCCCTCCATGACTCGTTCGCCGCTGCGCCTTCTGGCCTTTTCGCTGCTCAAGCGCCTGCTCTATCTCTGGGTTCGCTCCGAGACGACCCAGGCGGCCAGCCTGCTCACCCGCATCGACCCCAGCAAGCCGGTGCTCTATGTGCTCCCCGAGGCCTCGCTGAGCGATCTGGCGGTGCTTGACCGCGAATGCCGTAAGGCCGGACTGCCGCGCCCGTTGCGCCCGCTGGTACTGGGTAGCCGCACCGAGCCACTGGCCTATTTCAACGCCGTCGGCAAAGCCAACTGGCGCGGGCGTCCGGCACGGCGCTCGGTACCGCCCACCCTGCGCCGGGTGGTGACAGCGGTAACCGAACAGGGTCTGGCGGACGTCCAGCTGGTACCTGTCAGCGTCTTCTGGGGCCAGTCGCCGGATCGCGAGACCAGTCCCTGGAAGCTGCTCTGGGCGGACAACTGGGTGGTGACCGGACGGCTGCGCAAGCTGGCGCGCATCCTGGTGCTGGGCCGCCTGACCCGGGTGCAGTTTTCCAAGCCGTTGTCGCTCGGTGAGCTGGCCGCTCAGCGCCCTGATCCGCAGCGCCTGGAGCGCCTGGTGATGCGCCGGCTGCGCATCCACTTCCGCAACGTACGCCAGGCGGTGATCGGCCCCGACCTGTCGCACCGGCGCACCCTGCTGCGCGGGCTGCTCCGCGCGCCCCAGGTGCGAGCGACCATTGCCCGGGAGATTACCCAGCGCAAGGCCACGCCGGGACGTATCGAAGACGAGGCGGCGCACTATGCGCGGGAGATCGCCTCGGATTTCTCCTATCCGGTGGTGCGCTGCCTGGACGTCGGCCTGCGCTGGTTCTGGAACAGCATCTATGACGGCGTCAAGGTCAGCCACATCGAGCGGATCCAGGAGATGGCGCCCGGCCACACCGTCGTCTACGTGCCCTGCCATCGCAGCCACATCGACTACCTGCTGCTCTCCTATCTGCTCTTCCAGAACGGCCTGACGCCGCCGCACATCGCCGCCGGCATCAACCTGGACATGCCGGTGGTAGGCAATATCCTGCGCCGCGGCGGGGCCTTCTTCATGAGGCGCAGCTTCAAGGGCAACGCCCTCTATGCGGCGGTGTTCAACGAATACCTGCACAGCCTGTTCAGCCGCGGCTTCTCCACCGAATACTTCGTCGAGGGGGGGCGCTCGCGTACCGGACGCACCCTGCAGCCGCGCACCGGCATGCTGGCCATGACCTTGCGCAGTTTCCTGCGCGACTCCCGGCGACCCATCGTCTTCGTACCGGTGTATATCGGCTACGAAAAGGTCTTCGAAGGCCGCACCTACCTGGGCGAATTGCGCGGCGCAACCAAGAAGAAGGAATCCCTCTTCGATCTGGTCAAGGTGTTTGGCGCCCTGCGCCAACGCTTCGGCCGGGTCTGGGTCAACTTCGGCGAACCCATTCCGCTGCAGGGTTTCCTCGATGCGCGGCGCCCCGGCTGGCGCGACGAACCCCTCGACGAAGACCTGAAACCGGCCTGGTTCAACCCCGTCACCCACGAACTGGGCGAGCGGGTGGTGCGCCGCATCAATGCCGCCGCGGCGGTCACGCCGGTCAACCTGGTGGCCCTGGCGCTGCTGTCGACCAACCGCCAGGCCCTCGACGAAGGCGCCCTGGTGCGCGCCATCGACCTCTATCTGGACCTCTTGCGGCGGGTGCCCTACTCCAACAGTGTCACCCTGCCCGAGGGCGACGGCCAGGCCATCATCGAGGAGGTGCGTGGCCTGGGATTCCTCGCCGAGCAGCAGGATGCCCTGGGGCGCATCCTCTACCTGGACGAACAGAACGCGGTCCTGATGACCTATTACCGCAACAACGTCCTGCACCTCTTCGCCATACCCGCGCTGATCGCCAGCTTCTTCCAGAACACCGGGCGCATGACCCGCGAGCTGATCCACCGCTTCGCCCTGGCACTCTATCCCTACCTGCAGGCCGAGCTGTTCATCCACTGGGAGCGCGACGAGCTACCCCTGGTGCTGGACGGTTGGCTGGAGGCCATGGTGGAGCGCGGCCTGCTGCGCATCGAAGACGACGTCTTCGTGCGCGCCGCGCCCAGCTCGCGGCAGTTCGTCCGCCTTACCCTGTTGGCGCGGGCCATCCTGCAGACCCTGCAGCGCTACTACATGACGACCGCGCTCATCCTCAACCATGGCCAGAACAGCCTGACCGCGCCGCAGCTGGAGGAGCTCTGCACGGTGATGGCCCAGCGGCTGTCGGTGCTGCATGGCCTCAATGCGCCGGAATTCTTCGACAAGTCGCTGTTCCGCCATTTCATCCAGACGTTGCTGGCCGAGGGGGTGCTGCGTAAGGCGGACGACGGCACCCTGGGCCACCACGAACTGCTGGGTGAATTGGCCGAGGGCGCAGGCAAGCGGGTGCTGCCCGCGGAGATTCGCCTGTCGATCCGCCAGGTGGCCCTGGATAGACCCGATGCCCCGGACCTGCCGGACCCTGAAACCCTACCCGTTGCCAGCAACTAAGCGCGCCGGCACCGGTCACAGCAGTCGATTTCAACCTAGGATTCATCCATGAAAAGAATCGCCACCCTGCTCGCCACCTCGCTGCTGCTCAGCGCCTGTAGCGGGCTGCGCCCCGGCCCCGCGACACCGCCGTCCCCGGCCGGCCAGCCGCTGCCGCCTACCGAGCAGCCGCAGACCACCACTCCCGGCGTGCCTGCCCAGCCAAGCATGACCAGCCTCAGCGGCCAGGCCACCTTTACCGCCAGCGAGCCGGTACCGCCCACCGCCAAGCTCACCATCAGCCTGTACAGCGCCAGCGCCGGCGACACCCCAAGCGGCCGTCTGGCCCAGCGCACCCTGTTCGTCAAGCAGCAGGATCAGGTGCCCTTCCGCCTCGACTACGCCCCGGCCAAGGTCAAGAGCGGCGAACGCTATCTGCTCAGCGGCCGCATCCTGCTGGGCGGTCGCCCGCTGTACCTGACCCAGGAACCCGTGGTCGTGGACCTCGGCAGCGGTGGCGAGGTGGAGTTGCCGTTGCAGCCGGTACGCTGAGGTCCGAAAGGTCCGATGTGGCGTGCTAGGATCAAGGTTCTCGACCTCCCGTTTCTCCAACGAGGTGTGCCTTGACCCCTCGCCTCGCCATCAAGCGCTATCAGGGCGAACACCAGCCCCACGCCCATGCCTTCGCGCAGCTGGTGCTACCCATCCAGGGCGGCATGGAGCTGGAGCTCGCCGGGCGTACCGGGACACGGCTGCATACCGGTCTTGCGGCCCTGGTCGCGCCCGAATGCGGTCATGCCCAGCAATCGGAGCCAGGCAGCCGCTTTCTGGTGATCGACTGCGCGGCCGACTGGTTGCCCGCCCAAACTCTGGATCGTGCGCTACACCAGGCTGGCCTGGAGATTCCTCCAGCGACGCGCCAGCTGATCGCCTTTGCCGAACTGACCTCGCCTGACGCTCTCGACCAGCATGCGTCCGAACTCACGCGCCTGCTGCTCGCGTCGCTCAACGCCGCAACCGCCGCCTCGGCCTTCGACCGGCTGCTGGCGCAGATGGAAGCCCAGCCCGCGGGTGACTGGAGCAATGCGGCCATGGCCCGCCTCGCGGGCCTGGGTCTGACCCGACTGCACCTGCTCTTCCATGAACGCTTCGCCCAGACGCCCCAGGCTTGGCTCACCGATCTGCGCCTGCGCCAGGCGCAGCGCTGGTTGGCCGACAGCCACCTGCCCATTGCCGACATCGCCCTGCGCGTCGGCTTTTCCGATCAGGCCGCCCTGACTCGCGCCATGACCCGCCGCCAGGGCATCAGCCCGGCCGCCTGGCGGCGCGGCCAGCGACTGCCCAGGTAACGCAGTCCAGGTAAAAAGCCTCGCAGGCTCGCGCAAGACCGGTCCATGTCGCCGTCGCCACACTGGTGGTGAATGGATGGAGACGGCGCGATGCAGGAACGAAAGCTATCGGCAGTGGGTATCGGCTACGGGCTGGCGGCAGGCCTGTGCTGGGGCGTGATCTTTCTGGCCCCGGCACTGGTCCCTGACCTGAGCGGCGCCCAGTTCGCCGTGCTGCGCTTTCTCTGCTACGGGCTGGTTTCACTCGGACTGCTGCTGCCCGGCTGGCGCCGACTCCGCACGCAACTGACCTGGTCCGACGGCAAGCGCCTGTTCTGGCTCAGCCTGATCGGCAACTTGGGCTACTACACCCTGGTCGGCGTGGGCGTGAAGCAGGCCGGTATCGCGGCGACCACCCTGATCGTCGGCCTGATCCCGCTGCTGGTGGCCTTGGCCGGGCAGCGCGACGCGGGCGCCGTGAGTTTCGGTCGCCTCTGGCCATCGCTCTGCTGCGCACTGCTCGGCGTCGTCCTGATCAGCTACGAGACGCTGACCAGCACCGCAGTCGGCGAGCAACCCGTCCTGGGTTTGCTGTGCGCCTGTGGCGCCCTGCTGGCCTGGACCTGGTTCGCGGTGGTCAACACGCGCTTTCTGGCCAGCACGCCGATCGGCGCCCACGATTGGGGCCTGCTGCTGGGCGGGATGGCCGGCGCCCAGGCACTGCTGGCCGCGCCCTGGTTGCTTAGCGAGCAAATGGTGTTGCGAGCACCGGCGGACTGGCTGCAACCGCTGCTGGTGGCCGCCGGCGTGGCGCTGCTCGCCTCGGTCATCGGCGGCACTTGCTGGAACCAGGCCAGCCGCCGGCTACCCCTGACCCTGAGTGGTCAGGCTATCGTCATCGAGACCCTGGCCTCGCTGACCTATGGCTTTCTCTGGAACGGGCGCTGGCCGACTCGCCTGGAATCCCTGGCGATCCTTCTGCTCGTGCTCGGAACGAGCTGGTGCCTGCAATGCCACCGGCGGCCGCCCCCGACGGCAGCGGCGGCGACCTGACCCTGAGGGTCCCGACCGTCTGCACCCATCCTACGCCAGCGGTGGCAGCGCCCAGTCGATGGGGTTCAGGCCGGCGTTGCGCAGGAATTCGTTGGTGCGGCCGAAGTGGCCGTTGCCGATGAAGCCGCGGTGGGCGGACAGTGGTGAAGGGTGCGCCGACTTGAGGATCAGGTGCTTGTGGGGGTCGATGAGCGTCTGCTTGCTCTGGGCATGGCTGCCCCAGAGCAGGAACACCAGGTTCTCGCGCTCGGCACTGACCACTTCGATGATCCGATCGGTGAAGCGCTGCCAGCCCGCCTTGGCGTGGGACCCGGCGTTGGCCTGCTCCACCGTCAGCGAGGTGTTGAGCAGCAGGACGCCCTGCTCGGCCCAGTGCTGGAGGTAGCCGTGGTTGGGAATGGGCAGGTTCAGGTCGCGCTTGAGTTCCTTGAAGATGTTCTGCAGCGACGGCGGCGCAGGCACGCCGGGCTGCACCGAAAAGCTCAGGCCATGGGCCTGGCCGGGGCCGTGATAGGGATCCTGGCCAAGGATGACCACCCTCACCTGATCCAAAGGGGTGGTATTGAGCGCATTGAAGATCAGCGGACCGGGCGGATGGATGACCTTGCCCGCGGCCTTCTCGCGCCTCAGGAATTCGCTCAGCTGACGCATGTAGGGCTGCTCGAATTCGTCGCGCAGCGCGGCTTTCCATTGGGGGTCGAGCTTGATGCGATCGTCATCCACGATTCGAGGCTTCCTGGTCAAGACAAGGGCAGCACCCTAGAAAAGCCGGCTGCCCCTGTCAAACCCGCTACCAGCGCGGGCCCCACCCCGGAGGCCCGTAACGTGGGCCCCAACCGGGCGGACCATAGCCCGGACGCGGTCCCCAGCCCGGAGGCCCCCAGTGCGGTGGCGGCGGAGGTGCCGGTCGATAGTAGTAGCCGTAGCCATAGGGCCGCACGATGACCGCGGGCGGCGGATAGGCCGGCGTGCCATAGAAGACGGCCGCAGGCGGTGCCGGACGGCTGTAATAGCGTGGGGACGTGTCGTAGACGGTGCAGCCGGTGAAGGTCAGGGCACAGAGCGACGCCAAGAGGAAATGGCGCATGGGGGGAGTCTCCAGAACGGCCCGGATGGGCCTGGAGAAAGCTTAAGCTGCGGCGGTGCCGCGCGCCCAGCTATCGCACGTTCATTCAGCCGGGATTAAGAGACGCCGGTCGCCGCCGGCCCATCCTTCTGCCGCTCGGCCAAGTAGTGCTGTAGCCGCTCCTGCAGATGGGGCACCCCCTGGGGATGGGCGAGGAAGTCGACGACGCTCATCAGCCGCCAGTCCTGGCCTTCGTCGCCAAAGCGGATGGCGGCGATGTCGGCCTGGCTCAGCACCCCGGCGAACAGCCAGCTAGGCAGGTAGCCCGGCTGGCGGGGTGGATAGCAGCGGCCCCAGATCAGCCGCGATTCGTCCAGCACCAGCCCGAACTCCTCCTCCAGTTCACGCAAGGCGCAACGTTCGGGCGTTTCGCCGTCTTCACGACCGCCACCGGGCAGGTCCCAGAGTCCCGGCCAGGGAATATCGGGCTTGTCGTCGCGCTGATAGACCAGGATCTGGTCCGCGCAGAGCAAGGCCAGCTTGGCACCGTTGAAGGCTTCGAGTGACATGGCGATCTCCGCTGGATGTGGGGAGACCGCAAGGCCTCACCGTAGCGACTTAGTAGCCGAGTTGCTTGAGCAGTGCATCCGGCTCCTGCTTGGCCGGCCGTTCGTAGAACTTCAGCAATTCAGCGCTGCGGTTGCTGAAGAAGCCATCCACACCACGCGGCGCCAGCCGGGCGTAGTCCACCGCCGAATCTACGGTATAGGCATGCACCAGCAGGCCGCGTTCATGGGCGACATCATTCATCCAGGGCTTCACCAGATCCGCATAGCTCTGGTCGCCGCCCTCCTCCAGGGCCGCCGACGGGCCGATGCCGATGGCGCCATGGGCCTTGGCCCACTCGATCCAGGCGGTGAAGTCACCCTCGGAGCGCACCTGCTGCTTGGCATAGTAGGCCGCCTTGCTCGCCTCGCCGGAGTCGGCATAGCTCGGTCCGGCCTTGGCCGGGATGTAGTCGTCGCCCAGCCACAGCAAAAGGATCTTCGGCGTCTTGGGCATCTCCTTCTGCAAGAGCTCCAGACTGCTCTTCTCGAAGGTCTGCAGAATCACCCGGCCGGGCATGGCGGCGACGCCGGTGGCGCCGGCCTTGGGCTGGCCGAGCCAGCCGCGCTGGGTCAGCTTGGCCTTGAGGTCACGCTCGATGCCGGGAAACAGCTTGGGCTGCTTGGTCTCGATGTAGAGGCCCGGCTTGTTGCGACCGCCTTCGGCGATGTCGATGACCTCGTCGAGGGTGAGGATCTTGAGTCCGGCGAATGTCGGGCGGGCGCGGTCAGGGTGGGCCTGGTTGAACCAGCTGCCGGCGTCCAGCGACTTGAGTTCGGCCAGGGTGAACTGGCTGACCGGTGCCTTGGCACGGTCGGGAAAGCGCTTGGCGACATCGGTTGTGCGTTCCAGGGTATCGTCATGCAGGGCGATGAGCTGGCCATCCTTGGTGCGCTGCAGGTCGAGTTCCAGGTAGTCGGCGCCCAGCTCCCGCGCCACCAGATAGGCCGGGGCGGTGGACTCCGGGGCATCGAAGGAGGCGCCGCGATGGGCGATCACCGCCGGCCAGGGAATGCCGGCCTGGCGTGCCAGGGTCTGCCCGACATCGGCTTCGGTGGCCAGGGCCAGCTGGCTGACCAGCAGGGTGCCGGGTATGAGGGTACGGATCAGGGTGCGCAGAGCGTTTATTGTCATGGGTTCCTCGGGTGGTCCGACGGGTAGCGCTGAGGCCTGCTGCAGATCGTGAGAGCCTGGGTAGGATCGACTGCGGCTCCAGGAAGACAGCTGCAGAAGCCTAGTTCAAGGTGGACGAATAGGCATCCCCAGGGAACAGGCCGATAGGGGCCCGTTTCCGCGTGGTCTGCGTCAGGCGGAGCCACCTCCGAACTGCGTTCAGGGTGCAGACTGCACCCTGGAGGCGACATTACGCAGACACCCGGCGCAGGAGACGTTATCCAGGTCGCAATTTCCGGTACTCTGCCGCCCGCTTCGCCTGACGAGATCACCATGGCCGCCTCTCCCACCCTCTTCGATCCCACACGCTGTCCGCTCTGCGGCAGGCCAAATCGCTGCGTCCTCGCCGCCGGCGGTGAGATCCACGACTGCTGGTGCTTGCAGACGCCGATCGCTCCGGCCGCCCTGGCGCGTCTGCCCGAGGAGGAGCGTGATCGGCGCTGCCTCTGCCCCGCCTGCGCCGTCGGGGCCCAGGTCGAGAGCAGCTGATGCGTCTGGATCGCTGGCTGGGCAATCGCCCCGAGCTGGGTCGCCAGCTGGCCCGCCGCCTGCTCGCCGAGGGTCGGATAAAGGTCAACGGCGCCACGACCCTGCAGGCCGAGCGAGAGGTGTTCGCCTTCGATCGCATCGAGTCCGACGAGCGCCTGCTGCAAGACGGCCCCGGCGGTCGCTACCTGATGCTGCACAAGCCGCGTGGTTGCGTGAGCGCCACGGTCGATACCCGCCATCCCACGGTGCTGGACTGCCTCGATGCGGGCCAGCGTGCCGATCTGCACCTGGCCGGGCGGCTGGACTTCAACACCACGGGCCTGCTGTTGCTCACCAACGACGGCCAGTGGTCGCGTGGCCTGAGCCATCCACGGCACAAGCAGACCAAGCGCTACCTGGTCACCACCGCCGAGGTCATCCCGCCGCACCTGGTGGCCGCCTTTGCCGAGGGCCTCTATTTCGCCTACGAAGACCTCACGACCCAGCCCGCCCATCTGGAGCTGCTAGATCAGCGCAGTGCCTACCTGACCCTGGTCGAGGGCCGCTATCACCAGGTCAAGCGCATGTTCGGGCGCTTCGGCATCGAGGTCATCGCCCTGCACCGCGATCGCATTGGCGGCCTGGCGCTGGATCCAACACTGGCAGAGGGTGCTCATCGCGCGCTCACAGAGCAGGAAGTGGCGCTGTTACGTCCGGCGGATTAGGGGAACAGGACCTCGGGAGCACCGGTCGGGATGCAGACACGCACCACCCGGAGACCTCTCATGCGTATCGACATCCCCTCCCTCGGTTTTGGCGGCGCCCCGTTAGGCAACATGTTCCGCGAGGTAAGCGACGCCGACGCCCGAGCGACTCTCGAAGCCGCCTGGGAGGCCGGCATCCGCCTCTACGATACCTCGCCGCACTATGGCGCCGGCCTGTCCGAGCGCCGCTTCGCCGAGGTGCTGGCCGACAAGCCGCGCGATGACTTCGTGCTTTGCAGTAAGGTAGGCCGCCTGCTGGAGCCGGCTGACAAGCCGGAAAACGCCCCGCCGTTCGTCAACGAACTGCCCTTCAAGCGGGTGCTCGACTATTCCGCCGATGGCGCCCGCCGCTCCATCGAAGCCAGCCTGGAACGCCTCAAGACCGACCGGCTCGACCTGGTCTGGATCCATGATCTGTCCGAGGACCAGCATGGGCCCGCCTGGCGCGACTACTTCGCCCAGGCCATGCAGGGGGCGGCCAAGGCCCTCACCGAGATGCGCGAGGAGGGTTTGATCCTGGGCTGGGGCCTGGGCGTCAACCTGGTGGAGCCCTGCCGGCTGGCGCTGGAGCAAAGCGATCCCGACGCCTTCCTGCTGGCCGGACGCTATTCGCTGCTGGATCATCGTGAAGCCCTGGATACGCTCTTTCCCGAATGCGAACGCCGTGGCGTGGGTATCGTGGTGGGCGGGCCCTTCAACTCCGGTCTGCTCGCCGGTGGCAAGCACTACAACTATGCCGAAGCCGAGCCGGCACTGCGTCGCAAGGTCGAGCTGATCGAGGGTGTCTGCCAGGATCACGGGGTAGATATCCGCGCCGCGGCCCTGCAGTTCTGTCTCGCCCATCCCACCGTCGCCGCCACCATACCGGGCAGCAGCACCCCGGAGCGGGCCCGGCAGAACGCTGAACTGCTACGGGCAGCCATCCCTGCCGCCTTCTGGCGCAATCTGCGCGAGATCGGCGTGCTGCCAGAGGATGCGCCGACGCCGGCGTGAGTCCAGGGGGGCGGCTGTGCTAGGCTGCCGCCCCCTTTTCCACCCTGTCCGCCGCCATGACTTCGCCACGCCGGCCCCTGCCGGGCCGCCCCGCTCCCCTGCATCCGCGCAATCGCCACCAGGGCAGCTACGACTTTCCGGCCCTGATACGCGTGAGCCCGGCGCTCAAGCCATTCGTGGCACCCACGCCGCGGGGCAATCTCTCCATCGATTTCACCGATCCCCAGGCGGTCCGGGCACTGAATCGCGCGTTGCTGGCGCTGCACCATGGCGTGCGCGACTGGGACATCCCCGCCGACTTTCTCTGTCCGCCGATTCCCGGTCGGGCGGACTATCTGCACCACCTGGCCGACCTGCTGGCCGAGGGTAATAGCGGCCAGATTCCTCGCGGGGAGGCGATTCGGCTGCTGGACGTAGGCACGGGCGCCAATGGCGTCTATCCGCTGATCGGCTTCAAGGAGTACGGTTGGCATTTCGTTGGCAGCGACATCGCCCCAGCGGCCCTGGCCGCCTTCGGGCGCACGCTGGCCGCCAACCCGGACTGCGCCGCCGCCATCGAGTTACGCCGCCAGCCGGACTTCCAGGCGATCTTTGCGGGCATCCTTAAACCCGGTGAGCGCTACGCCGCCACCCTGTGCAATCCGCCCTTCCACGCCAGCCCCGACGACGCCGTGCGCGGCAGCAAGCGCAAATGGAAAAACCTGGGCAAGACCACCGGCAAGGCGGTGCCGCTGCTCAACTTCGGCGGGCAGGCGGCCGAACTCTGGTGCCCCGGTGGCGAAGCGGCCTTCATCGAACGGATGATCCGTGAGAGCCGCAGCCATGCCGCTCAGGTCGGCTGGTTCACCTGCCTGGTCTCCAAGGCCAGCAACCTGCCGCCCTTGCAGACGGCGTTGCGCCGCGAGCAGGCCCGCGAGGTCCGCGTCGTCGCCATGGCCCAAGGCCAGAAGCAGAGTCGCTTTCTCGCCTGGCGCTTCGCCTAGTCGAGTGTCCGGCGCCCGCCGGGCGCCTCGAACCCTGACCCTTCAGCGGCTTTCTGGCCGGTTTCGTCGGTGCTGCCTCCTGCTGCAGGCAGCCAGGCGGAACCTGCCCGCTCCGCCTGATGGGCATGTGACGGGACTTTGATCCAGTTCGCACAGGATTAGACCAAAGGCTAATAGCCAAAGCCTATGAATTACGGACTAGGAATCCCGGGGTCTTCTCATTAAAATGCCGGCCAACAAAAACGCCACGCGCACGCAACCGCGCCCGAGACCTCTGTCTCCGGCCAGCCGTTGCCAAGACCGCGTATGCGTTTTTGCTCCGACTCCTCCGGTGACTCACGAGAGAGGGGCGGTGGAGGGACAAGAACCTGCCCTTGCGTGTTTCTGGCTGCATTCTGCCTTGCCCACTGCACATACCCCCATGTGCCATGGTGCCGCACCGCACCGAAACTCGATAAGCAGACCCAGCTTCTATCGATTGAGAGACCACATGCTGAAGAAAATGACTGGCGCGCTGCTCGGCGTCGCCATCGCCTCCGCCCTGGGCACCGCACAGGCCGAAGATGCCAAGAAGGTCGACGTCCTGCTGATCGGCGGTGGCATCATGAGCTCCACCCTGGGTATCTGGCTGAACGAGCTGGAGCCGAACTGGACCATGGAAATGGTCGAGCGCCTGGACAAGGTCGCCGAAGAGAGTTCCAACGGCTGGAACAACGCCGGTACCGGCCACTCCGCCCTGGCCGAGCTGAACTACACCCCTGAAGACAAAGACGGCAAGGTCACCATCTCCAAGGCCATCGAGATCAACGAAGCCTTCCAGATCTCCCGTCAGTTCTGGTCCTGGCAGGTCAGGAACGGCGTCCTCAAGGACCCCCGCAGCTTCATCAACAGCACCCCGCACATGAGCTTCGTCTGGGGTGACGAGAACATTGCCTTCCTGAAGAAGCGCTATGAAGCCCTGAAGGCCAGCCCGCTGTTCTCCGGCATGCAGTACTCCGAGGATCCCGCGCAGATCAAGCAGTGGGTCCCGCTGATGATGGAAGGCCGCGATCCCAAGCAGAAGATCGCTGCCACCTGGAGCCCGCTGGGTACCGACGTCAACTTCGGCGAGATCACCCGCCAGTTCGCCGCCAACCTGCAGTCCAAGCCGAACTTCAAGCTGAACCTGTCCAGCGAAGTCGAGAACATCACCCGCAATGCCGACGGCAGCTGGCGCGTGGAGTACAAGAACCTCAAGGACGGCAAGAAGACCGAAACCGACGCCAAGTTCGTCTTCATCGGTGCCGGCGGCGGTGCCCTGCACCTGCTGCAGAAATCGGGTATCCCCGAAGCGAACGACTACGCCGGCTTCCCGGTGGGTGGCTCCTTCCTGGTCACCGACAACCCCGAGATCGCCCAGCAGCACCTGGCCAAGGCCTACGGCAAGGCGTCGGTCGGCGCACCGCCGATGTCGGTGCCGCACCTGGACACCCGTGTGCTCGACGGCAAGCGCGTGATCCTGTTCGGGCCCTTCGCCACCTTCTCCACCAAGTTCCTCAAGCAGGGTTCCTACCTCGACCTGCTGACCAGCACCAACACCCACAACGCCTGGCCGATGGTCCGCGTGGGCGTGGCCGAGTACCCGCTGGTGGAATACCTCGCCGGCCAGCTGATGCTGTCGGATGACGACCGCATGGCCGCCCTGCGCGAGTACTTCCCCAACGCTAAGAAGGAAGACTGGCGCCTGTGGCAAGCCGGTCAGCGCGTGCAGATCATCAAGCGCGACGCCGACAAGGGTGGCGTGCTGAAGCTGGGCACCGAGATCGTCGCGGCCAAGGACGGCAGCATCGCCGGCCTGCTGGGCGCCTCCCCGGGCGCCTCGACCGCCGCGCCCATCATGCTGAGCGTGCTGGAGAAGGTGTTCAAGGACAAGGTCGCGACCCCGGAGTGGCAAGCCAAGCTGCACCAGATCGTGCCCAGCTACGGCACCAAGCTCAACGGCGATCCCGAGCGCGTGCAGCAGGAGTGGAACTACACCGCCGAAGTGCTGCAGCTGGCCACCCCGCCAGTCGCCACCGGCACCCAGAACGCCAAGGCTACCGTCAGCGCCCCGCGCGCCGACAAGGCCGCCAACGACATGGCGCTCTGATGAGCGACCGGCCCGAGGATTCCTCTCGGGCCGCGTAGCCTGGCAAAGCCCCACCCCTTTCGGGCGTGGGGCTTTTTTTCGTCCGCCGCAAGGCGTCAGGCACCTGCGTCCGCATCGGATACCCTGTGACCGAAACCGCAGCGGCGTGAATTTTTCCGCTGCGATCAGGCACTAAGAGGGCAGCGATGCGCCAGTCGACGCCTCTGCGCGCCACAATGATGATCTATTCTCGAGCTTTAACCGTTACCTGAATCAGGAGACACGATGACGGCACATCCCGCCCCGGGCATCCTGCATACCCGCGAAGGCCAGCGCCTGGCCGATACCGATGCCGCCGCCTGGCGCCAGTGGGGCCCCTACCTGAGCGAGCGCCAGTGGGCCACGGTCCGTGAGGACTACAGCGCCGATGGCGACGCCTGGCGCTACTTTCCCCATGACCATGCGCGCAGCCGTGCCTATCGCTGGGGCGAGGATGGCCTCGCCGGGTTCTGCGACAAGGCCCAGCAATGGTGCCTGGGCATCGCCCTGTGGAACGAACGCGATGCCTTTCTCAAGGAACGCCTGTTCGGCCTGACCAACGCCGAGGGCAACCATGGCGAAGACGTCAAGGAGCTCTATTTCTACCTGGATGGCGTACCGAGCCATGCCTACCAGAAGATGCTCTACAAGTACCCCCACGCCGCCTTCCCCTATGCCCAGCTCACCGAGGAAAACGCCCGGCGCGGCCTGAATGATCGGGAATACGAGATTCTCGACACCGGCGTCTTCGCCGAGAATCGTTATTTTGATGTCACCGTCGAATACGCCAAGCACACCCCCGACGACATCCTCATGCGGGTCACGGTAGAGAACCGCGGCGCCGAGCGCGCCAGCCTGCGGGTACTGCCACAGATCTGGTCGCGCAATACCTGGGCCTGGACCGGCACCCCACCGCGCTCCATGCTCAGCCTGGAAGGCGAGCAGGTCCGCGCCAGCTATTTCGATCGCCCCGACCTGGTGGTCACCGCCTGGGGACCGCGCGACGTCGAGTGGCTGTTCTGCAACAACGAAACCAACCTGCCGCGTCTTACCGGCGAAGCCGCCGAGGGGCCCTTCAAGGACGGCATCAACGACTACGTGGTGAAGGGCGCCCGTGAGGCGATCCGTCGCGACTTCGGCAGCAAGGCAGCCGCCCATTTCGCCGTGGAGCTGGACGGTGGCGCCACGACGGTGATCTACCTGCGGCTGGCCCCCACGAATGCCCTTGCGGTGGATGCCGATGCGATCTTCGCCGAACGCATCGCCGAAGCCGATGCCTTCTACGCCGCCCTGCAGGAAAAGATCAGCGACCCCGATGCACGCC
This sequence comes from Pseudomonas sp. JBR1, assembly GCF_028198185.1. Classification (NCBI taxonomy): domain Bacteria; kingdom Pseudomonadati; phylum Pseudomonadota; class Gammaproteobacteria; order Pseudomonadales; family Pseudomonadaceae; genus Pseudomonas; species Pseudomonas sp. JBR1. Next base: position 4,554,726 of record NZ_CP116340.1, on the reverse strand, counting down.
TGGTGCAGCGCCAGGCCCTGGCCGGCCTGCTGTGGTCCAAGCAGCTCTACTATTTCGAGGTCAATCGCTGGCTCAATGGCGATCCGGCCCAGCCCATGCCACCGGCACAGCGCGAACGCATCCGTAACGGCCACTGGCGGCACCTGCTCAATTTCGACATCGTCTCCATGCCGGACAAGTGGGAGTATCCCTGGTACGCCTCCTGGGACCTGGCCTTCCAGGCGGTGGCCTATGCGCTGATCGATCCCGGCTTTGCCAAGCAGCAGCTGCTGCTCCTGGTGAAGGACAGGTTCATGCATCCCAATGGCCAGCTACCGGCCTACGAGTGGAATTTCGAGGATGCCAATCCGCCGGTGCATGCCTGGGCGACCTGGCATGTCTACCTGCAGGAGAAATCCCTGACCGGAGTGGGTGATCGCGTCTTCCTGGAGCGCGTCTTCCACAAGCTGCTGCTGAATTTCTCCTGGTGGATCAACCGCAAGGACACCGAAGGCCGCAACATCTTCCAGGGCGGCTTCCTCGGCCTGGACAACATCGCCCTCTTCGACCGCTCGGCCCCGCTGCCTCCGGGCTATCACCTGGACCAGGCCGACGGCACCGCCTGGATGGCCGCCTATGCCCTGGACCTGATGCGCATCGCCCTGGAGCTGGCCAAGGAAAATCCGGTGTACGTCGATCTGGGGGTCAAGTTCTTCGAGCACTTCCTGCACATCGCCGGCGCCATCAATCACAGCGACGAGCGCGAAGACGGCCTCTGGGACGAACAGGACGAATTCTTCTACGACGTCCTGCACAAGCCGGATGGCAGTGCCGAACCGCTGCGCCTGAGGTCCATCGTCGGCCTCATCCCGCTGTTCGCGGTGCAGGTACTGGAGCAGCGCGAACATGAAGGCCTGCCGGGCCTGGGTGGCCGCCTGCGCGGTTTCCTGCGGCAACGTCCGGATCTCGCCCGCCTGGTGTCGCGCTGGACCGAGCCCGGCCAGGGCAATAGATTCCTGCTCTCGCTGCTGCGTGGTCATCGCACCAAGCTGCTGCTCAAGCGCATGCTGGATGACAGCGAGTTCCTCTCCGAGTACGGCATCCGCTCGCTGTCCAAGGCTCACGAACAGCAACCCTTCGAGATGCGCCAGGCCGACGGCAATCTGCTCAGTGCCCGTTACCAACCGGCAGAGTCGGATTCACGACTCTATGGCGGCAATTCCAACTGGCGTGGCCCGCTGTGGATGCCGATCAACTACATGCTCATCGAGTCGCTGCACGAATTCCACCGCTACTATGCCGACAGCTTCTCGGTGGAATATCCCAACGGCTCCGGCTACCTGGCCAACCTGGAAGAAGTCGCCGATGGTCTCAGCCAGCGACTGACCCGGCTGTTCCTCAAGGACGCCGACGGCAAGCGCCCGAGCATGGTCGACTATCCGCAACTGCAGGATGATCCGCGCAGTCGCGACCTGGTCCTGTTCCACGAGTATTTCCATGGTGAAAACGGTCGCGGGCTCGGCGCCTCGCACCAGACCGGCTGGAGCGCCCTGGTGGCGCTCCTGCTGCAACCCAGGCGCTAAAGTGGTCGCTTGAGGTGCCGGCTCCGGCCGGCGCCTCGGTCACTTGCGCAACGGCCACGGTTTTCCTCCGCCGCGCTGGATACTATGCTCAAGCCTGAGACACTGCATTCAAGAGCCCGCATGACTGCCTCCGATGACGCCCAGCGTCTCCACGCCCTGAGCGAGCTGCAGATTCTCGATAGTGGGGTCGAAGCCGCCTACGAGGACATCGTCGTCCTGGCCTGCCAACTGACCCGCGCGCCGGTGGCCTTCATCACCCTGGCCGATCGTCATCGACTCTGGTTCAAGGCCTGCCAGGGCCTGAGAATGGACGAGGTCCCGGTCGACTCGTCACTGTGCCATCTGGCGATCCGCACCCCGCGACAGCCTTTCATGGTAGAAGACCTGCAAAGGGATCCGCGCGTGGCTCACCTCAGAGCCGCACCAGGCCTGGAAGGGATGTGTGCCTACCTGGGCATCCCCCTGCTCGATCGACACGGCGTCGCGCTCGGTACGCTCTGCGTGATGGACGATCGGGTCCGCCGCTTCGAAACCGCCCAGATCGACAACCTGCAACGCCTGGCACGGCAGGTCACGATCCTCTTGCAGCAGCGCGACACCCTGCGCCAGCTGGAAGAGCTGGACATCAACTTTTCCGCCTTCATGAACAACGGTCCCTTCGTCGCCTATATCAAGGACCGCGACTGGCGCTATTCCTACGTCAACGAGCCCTTTCTGCAACAGCTGGGGCTGACCCGTGAGGAGATCATCGGCAAGGACGATTTCGTCATCTGGCCAGACGCGGCGCCGCGCTTTCGTCAAAGCGACGAGCAGGTCATGAACGAGCTCAAGCCAAGCCGCCTCGTCGAGCGCATGACCACCCACGATGGACGACGCATCTTCTGGCAGTCCTACAAGTTTCCCCTGGTCACCCGTCAGGGCATCGCCTTGGCGGGACTGTCGGTGGATGTCACCGAGCATATCGAGCAGCAGCACATGCTGGAGGCCTCGCAGCGCCAACTGCTGGACATGATGCAGGCCGCCGAACAACGCAGTGTCACCGACGCCCTGACCGGCCTGTACAACAGACGCGCCTTCGACCTGCGCCTGGCGGAGCATCTGCGACGCGCCGAAGAACAGGGCACGCCGCTGTCCATGCTGCTGATCGATGTCGATCACTTCAAGGCCTACAACGACGCCTTTGGCCATCAGGCCGGCGATGTCGCCCTGCAGGCCGTCAGCCGGCTGCTGTCGCAGAGCTGCCGCGACAATGACGCCTGCTTCCGCTATGGCGGCGAAGAATTCGCCATCTTGCTGCCGGGCGCTGACAGCAACGCGGCCCAGCTGGTGGCCGAGCGCTGTCGTGCGGCGGTTGCCAACCATGCCTGGTCGCGCCGCCCCATCACCCTCAGTGTGGGCTTGGTCACCTATGCTGCCGGCATGGATGCCTATCGTCTGACCGAAAGCGCCGATCAGGCGCTCTATGCCGCCAAGGGCGCCGGCCGCAACCGGATCGCCGCGGCATCCGTACTGGAATCGGACTCCAAGGCGGAATGACGCCCAAACAAAAAACCCGCCGAAGCGGGTTGTTTGTTGCGACCATCCCAACATCCTGTCAGGCGCCATCCTGGCCTGGTCTTCATCCGTGACCTCAGGGCTGCGCATCCTGCGCGGCTGATGGGTGTAGATTACGCAGCCTGCCGGGACCGCAACATGGCCAGGTGACACCACACCGTGTAAGCCTTTTGCCATCCCTTCGCTAGCACCCCTGCTCGGCCCTGAATCCCAGGCAACAAAAAACCCGCCGAAGCGGGTTGTTTGTTGCGACCATCCCAACGTCCTGTCAGGCGCCATCCTGGCCTGGTCTTCATCCGTGACCTCAGGGCTGCGCATCCTGCGCGGCTGATGGGTGTAGATTACGCAGCCTGCCAGGACCGCAACATGGCCAGGTGACACCACACTGTGTAAGCCTTTTGCCATACCTTCGCTAGCACCCCTGCTCGGCCCTGAATCCCAGGCAACAAAAAACCCGCCGAAGCGGGTTGTTTGTTGCGACCATCCCAACGTCCTGTCAGGCGCCATCCTGGCCTGGTCTTCATCCGTGACCTCAGGGCTGCGCATCCTGCGCGGCTGATGGGTGTAGATTACGCAGCCTGCCAGGACCGCAACATGGCCAGGTGACACCACACTGTGTAAGCCTTTTGCCATACCTTCGCTAGCATCCCTGCTCGGCCCTGAATCCCAGGCAACAAAAAACCCGCCGAAGCGGGTTGTTTGTTGCGACCATCCCAACGTCCTGTCAGGCGCCATCCTGGCCTGGTCTTCATCCGTGACCTCAGGGCTGCGCATCCTGCGCGGCTGATGGGTGTAGATTACGCAGCCTGCCAGGACCGCAACATGGCCAGGTGACACCAGCCCTTGTAAGCCTTTTGCCATACCCTGCTCGGTCCGCTTGCCGGCCTCAAATTGCGCCCAACAAAAAACCCGCCGAAGCGGGTTCTTTGTTGCGACCATCCCAACATCCTGTCAGGCGCCATCCTGGCCTGGTCTTCATCCGTGACCTCAGAGCTGCGCATCCTGCGCCGCTGATAGGTGTAGATTACGCAGCCCACCGAGATGGCAACATGGCCAGGTGACACCAGGGCGTGTAAGCCTTTTGCCATAGCCTCGGGAACACGGCGACCGCCGCCTCGACTAATGCTGACCCTCGCCGAAGATCCGCCATGGCCCTCTCGACTTCCTTCGCTATCGTGCAACAGCAGATGCGCCGCGCTGCCGGCCTGGTCTGGAGCACCTCTCCCGCGCTGATGATCGGCCTGGTTCTGGCCACCCTGGTCGCCGGCCTGCTGCCGGCCCTGGCCGCCTGGCTCGGGCAGCGCATCGTCGATGCCGTAGTGGCGGCCATGCGGCTGCATGCCGAGCAGGGCCAGGCGCCGCTGTGGCCAGTGCTGAAGTTCGTACTGGCCGAAGCCGGGGTCCTGGCCGCCCTGGCGGGAGCCCAGCGGCTGCTGTCGGTGCAGCAATCGCTGCTGCGGGTACGCCTGGGGCAGACCGTGAATCTGCTGATCCTGGAAAAGGCCCAGACCCTGTCGCTGGCACAATTCGAAGACGCGGATTTCTACGACAAGCTGGTGCGGGCCCGGCGCGAGGCGTCCATCCGGCCCCTGGCGCTGGTGACCAAGTCCCTGACCCTGCTGCAGAACCTGATCTCGCTCGTCAGCTTCGCCGTGCTGCTGGTGCATTTCTCGCCCTGGGCTCTGTTGCTGCTGGTGGTGGGTGCCCTGCCGGTGTTTCTGGCCGAGGCGCGCTTTTCCGGCGATGCCTTTCGCCTGTTCAGTCGGCGCGCGCCCGAGACCCGTCGCCAGACCTACCTGGAAACCCTGCTTTCCCATGAGGCCTACATCAAGGAGGTCAAGCTGTTCGGCCTGGCGCCGCTGCTGTTGGAGCGCTACCGCACCACCTTCGCCAAACTCTATGCCGAGGATCGCCGCCTCACCCTGAGACGCGATGGTTGGGGTTTCGTCTTTGGCCTCCTGGGCACCCTTGCCTTCTATGCCGCCTACGCCTGGGTGGTGCTCGATACCGTGCGGGGTCGCCTGAGCCTGGGCCAGATGACCCTCTATCTGACGCTGTTCCGCCAGGGCCAATCGGCGGTCAGCGCGAGCCTTACCGCCCTTGGCGGTCTCTATGAAGACAGCCTCTACCTGAGCAATCTTTATGACTATCTCGGCCAGCCAACCAGCGCCGAGGGCGGCAGCCTGACGGTGGGGAGCCATCCTGGCGACGGGCTGAGATTCGAAGGGGTCGGCTTTACCTATCCAGGCGCGACCGCGCCGACGCTAGAGGACATCAGCTTTCATCTGGCACCGGGCCAGAGCCTGGCCCTGGTAGGCGCCAACGGCTCCGGCAAGACCACCCTGATCAAGCTGCTGACCCGCCTGCATGCCCCTACCCAGGGGCGCATCCTGCTCGATGGCAGCGATCTGCAGGAGTGGCAGCCAGCGGCCTTGCACCGACGCATCGGGGTCATCTTCCAGGACTTCATCCGCTACCAGCTCACCGCGGGCGAGAACCTGGGGGTCGGCGACACCGCCGCCTTCGCTGACGAAGCGCGCTGGCGCAAGGCGGCGGAACAGGGCCTGGCCGACGACGTCATCGCCGGTTTGCGCGAGGGATACGGGACGCAGCTGGGCCGCTGGTTTCTCGGTGGCCAGGAGCTGTCTGGCGGGCAATGGCAGAAGATCGCCCTGTCGCGGGCCTATATGCGTGAAGACGCCGACATCCTGGTGCTGGACGAACCCACCGCCGCCCTGGACGCTGCGGCCGAGGCAGTGATCTTCGAGCGTTTTCGGGCCCAGGCGCAGCAGCGCATGACCCTGCTGATCTCGCACCGCTTCTCCAGCGTGCGCAACGCCGATCAGATCCTGGTGCTGGAGGGCGGCGAGATCCGCGAACGCGGCGATCATGACCAATTGCTGGCCAGCGGCGGCCGCTATGCCCAGCTGTTCGATCTGCAGGCCCGCGGGTATCGCTGATCGCCGGTGGCGAACTTCGCGCAGGGCGCTCTGCCCAACCTTAACAACCACTCGCGGAGGCCGCATGAACGATCAGATCAAGGAAAACCCCGACGACCTGGACATCGATCCGGACATCGCGCCCGATCCCGAAGAGCCCGTGGGCGATGACCCGGAAGACCGGCCGGTGGAAGAGCGCCTGCCGCAAAAGAATCCGCGCGATCCGGAGTACAGCTGATGAACGCCATCCTGCCGCTGCCCGAGGATGAAGATCCGGAAGGGCTGCATCCTGCGGAGCTGCCGGCGGACGAAGACGATGCGCCGCCCGTGGATCCGCTGTGACGCCGTAGTATGCCGTCTGATGGATCTGGAGTTGGATTTGCCCCAGCCCTCTCCCGGAGGGAGAGGGTGAATGGTGGCCCGTAGGTTGGGTTGAGCGCAGCGAAGCCCAACGTTGCCACCATTAACTGAGACATTGGGCTTCGACGATGGAGCTGTCTCAGCCCAACCTACCGGGTTTCACATCATGAAAAAGGTCCGCCGTGGCGGACCTTTTCTTTGGCCTTATTTCGAGCCGGGTTGCGCTTTGTAGAGTTCGAGCAGCTTGAGCGTGACGCCATTGGTCCAGCCAAAGCCGTCCTGCAGCTCGTACTCGCCGCCACCACCGCCCTGGCCGCCGGTAAGGTCGTATTTCTCCACCAGCTTCTGCTCGCGGGCGTAGAGATTCTGCACCTGGGTCAGGAAGCGGGTGCCGATGTCCTCGGCGAGCTTGTCCTGCTTGTAGCGGCGCAGGCCATCCACGGCCACCCATTGCAGCGGTGCCCAGCCATTGGGTTCGTCCCACTGCTGACCGGTCTTGACGGTCGTGGTAGCGATGCCGCCGGGACGCAACAGCTGGTTGGCCACCGTCGCGGCGGTCTGGTCGGCACTGCTCTGGCTGGCGAGCCCGGTGTACAGCGGGAACAGCGCGGCGGCGGTGACCTTGTCGGTACGACGCTTGGCCTGCCAATCGAAGTCGGTGTAGTAACCGGCCGGATTCCACAGGTAGCGGTCGATGGCCTGCTGGCGGGTCTTGGCCTTCTGACTGTAGGCCTGGACGCAACTGGCCTCACCGGTCTTCTCACAGGCCTTGGCGATGGTCTGTTCCAGGTGATAGAGCAGGCTGTTGAGATCCACCGGAGCGATGGAGGTGGTGCGGATGGTGGCCAGGGTCTTGCCATCGCCAAGCCAGCGCGAGGAGAAATCCCAGCCGCTCTCGGCGCCGGCGCGCAGGTCGCGATAGACCTCGCCGGCCGGACGGCCCTTGGCCTGGCCGGCGGTGGCCAGGTCTTCCAGATAGGACTCCTGACGCGGCGTGTCGCGGGCATCCCAGTAGCGATTGAGCAGGGTGCCATCGGCCAGCTTGACCACATGGGCATTGGCCTGGCCCGCTTGTAGGCCTTCGGCGCCCGCCATCCAGTAGGCGTATTCCTTCTGCAGCTGCGGCAGGTAGCGGCGATAGGCCGAGTCGCCTTCCAGGCTGGCCTGCAGATCGACCATGTAGGCGAAGAACGGTGGCTGCGAGCGACTCAGGTAGTAGCTGCGGTTGCCATTGGGGATATGGCCGTAGACGTCGATCTCATGGGCGAAGTTGTCCACCATGTCGCGGACCAGGTCGGTGCGTCCGTCCTTGGCCAGACCCAGCATGGTGAAGTAGGAATCCCAGTAGTAGACCTCACGGAAGCGCCCGCCCGGTACCACATAGGGTTTGGGCAACGGCAGCAGGCTGCTGTAGGCCGGTACTTCTTCATAGTGGCGGGTCAGTACCGGCCAGAGATCCTTGATGTGGGTGGGCAGGTCGGCGCCAGGCTTGGGTGGTGCCGCCTTGATCGGAGCGGATTCTTCGAAATTGGCGCTGACGAAGGCCTTGAGGTCGAAGCCGGGCTTGTCGCGCTGGCTCAGGTAGTCCTGGCGAATGTCGGCCGGGTTGCGCTTGGGCAGTGCATCGACGAAGTGCTTCTGGTCGGTGAACAGCTTGCCCTGCTGCACCGCGGCGAACAGCTCGGGATAGGCCTGGTCCGGCGGTACTGCGCGGGCATTGCTGGCGTCGCGCCAACTCCAGGTCGAGGTTTCCGGCTTGCTCGCCTCATGGGCACAGCCGGCGAGAAAGGCGATGGACAGGGACAGGACGAGCATCCGCGCGGGTGGCGCAGGTGGCAGGCGTTTCATGAAGCGCTCCTTTTCTTGTCGACACGACAGCAGCCGCAACGGACGTTGCGACACGAAAGGATCGACCCTGGAGCGCCGCGACAGTTCGCCGCGACGGCCTCAGGCGCCTGGTCGCAGACGCCTCACGCAGCGCGCCAGCTCTTCCAGGCCGAAGGGTTTGCCGATGAGTTCGACACCCTCCTCGGCCAGCTCCGGAAGGGACGCCGGATCAGCCTGGCCGGACAGGTAGACCACTGGCAGCCCAGGGGTGGTGGCACGGGCCTGTTCGGCCAGCTGCCGGCCATCCAGCCCGGCGAGGCCAAGGCTGGTCACCAGCAGATCGATGCGCAGGCTGCCGGAGGCGATCAGGGCCACGGCCGTGGCACTGTCGGCCACCGCCAGCGGCGTGTACCCCAGTTCGGCCAATACCTCGCCGATGATGACGCGGACCTCGCGTTCTTCCTCGACGATCAGTGCGCAATCGCCGGATACCTCCGGCAGCACCGGGCCTTCGGCGTCGTTGGCAGCGGGCTGTACCTCAGGCTGAGCCAGCAGCCGCGGCAGATAGAGGTTGATGCAGGTGCCCTCGCCCACCACCGAGTGGATTTCCACCTGGCCACCGGACTGGCGGACGAAACCGTAGATCATCGATAACCCGAGGCCGGTTCCGCGACCGCTGGGCTTGGTGGTGAAGAAGGGTTCGCAGGCACGTTTGAGGGTGTCGGCATCCATCCCGGTCCCCGTGTCGCAGACCTGGATACGGACGAAATCGCCCTCCAGCGTCTCGATCGGCAAGCCGACGCTGAGCGGCCCACTGACGTTTTCCACACGGATACTCAGGCTGCCGCCGTCCGGCATGGCATCACGGGCGTTGATGGCCAGGTTGAGGATGGCGTTTTCCAGCTGGTGGGGATCGCAGTGCAGCAGCCAGAGATCGTCGGCGCGCTGGACCTCCTTGCGGATCTTCTTGCCCAGGCTATGGCGCAGCAGCTCGTGCATGTCCTGCACCAGCTGCCCGGCATCCACCGCGCGGGGTTCGAGCACCTGACGACGAGCGAAGGCCAGCAACCGCTGGGTCAGGGCCGCGGCGTTTTCCGCCGAGCGGGTAGCGGTGTCCAGGTAGCGTTCCAGCTCCTGGATGCGCCCCTGTTGCACCCGCCGCCGCATCAGGTCGAGCGAGCCGACGATACCGGTCAGCAGATTGTTGAAGTCATGGGCGATGCCACCGGTGAGCTGGCCGATGGCTTCCATCTTCTGCGCCTGGCGCAGCTCTTCTTCCAGGGCCACCAGCTCCCGGCTGCGCGCCTCGATACGCTCTTCCAGGTTGCGATTGAGTTCGTCCAGGGCTTCGCGGGCCCGTACGGTCTCGCTGACGTCGCGGGAGATGGACAGAAATTTCATGGGGCGCTGGTCATCGTCGAGAATCGGCGTGACCACCACGTCCCACCAGCGGCGGGTGCCCTTGGCGGTAGGTGCGAGCCCGGTGAAGCGACCGATGCCGCCCTGCCGCGCCGCCTCGATGGCGCCCACCACCTCGTGACGCTGCCCCTCGGGCCAGAGCTCGGCCCAGGGGCGGCCCTGGAAGGGAATGAAGTCATCGATCTCCATGACCATCAGGCCGCCCGGATTCATGTATTCCAGGCGCCCTTCGAGATCGATCAGCTTGATGCAGTCGACACTGCAGACCATGACGCTGCGCTTGAAGGCCTCACCCTGCCAGAGTTCGGCCTCGTGACGGCGCTGGGCGGTAACGTCCAGCATCACGCCACCGGCCTCGCGGCGCTGGAATTGCAGGCAACGCAGCTGACCGTCCGCGCCCTGGCGCCAGGCCTCCCACACCGTTCCTGGAGCAGGCAGCAGGCCCTCGGGCGGCGCGGTGCGGCTCTGCAGGCCGGCCAGCAGCTCGGCGGGCGCCAGGCCCCGGGCGAGCAGCTCGGCGTCCCGTTCCAGCATGGCCGCACAGATGGCGTCCGCTCGCCATTCGGCGCGGCAGGAATCGTATTCGAACAAGCCGACGGCAAGGAATTGGGACATGGTAGGTAGGTGGCCGGTTAGGAGAAAAGAGGTCACCGCGAGGGCGAACAGAGGAAACCCGTCTAAATTAACAGTTTCAGCGTTTCGCTTCGCGCTGGCCTTCGACCACTGCGCCAGAAAAAGTACTCACTCGGTCGCGTTTTTCTCCACGGCATAGCGCCGCTCCAGACCGCTATGGCCCAGACCGACGCCCTTGCGTACCTTGAGCTGCACGGGAATGCGCTCCTTGAGCGCCTCCACGTGGCTGATGATGCCAATGGTCTTGCCGCCGGCATTGAGCTGGTCCAGGGCATCGAGGGCGACCTCCAGGGTCTCGCCATCGAGGGTGCCGAAGCCCTCGTCGAGAAACAGCGAATCGATGCCGGTGCGCTGGCTGACCAGATCCGACAGGGCCAGCGCCAAGGCCAGGCTGACCAGGAAGCTCTCCCCGCCGGAAAGGGTACGGATGTCGCGCAGGGCATCGGCCTGCCAGGTATCGAGGATCTGCAGCTCCAGCTCCGCCGCCTGCCGCCGGATCAACTGGTAGCGGCCGTGCAGACGCCTGAGCTGGTCGTTCGCCAGGTGCACCAGGTGATCCAGGGTCAGCCCCTGGGCGAACTTGCGGAACTTGGCGCCATCGGCCGAACCGATCAGGCCGTTGAGGTGCTGCCAGAGGTCATGATCGCGCTCCTGGGCGGCGATCTCGCCCAGCAGGGCCTGCAGGCCGTCGCGTCGGCGGTCGTCTTCGCGCAGGGTCGCACCGACCTCGCCCTGGCGCTGACCAAGGGTGCGGAGTTCGGCGGTGGCGGCAGCCAGATCGGCATCCAGCTCGGCAGCGGTGCGCTCGGTAAGGGGTACGGCGCCTAGGCTGGCATGCCGTTCCCGGGCAGCTCCGGCCAGGGCACGCGACTCGGTCAGGGCGGTCTCTAAGCGGGTACGCTCCTCGTCCAGGGCATCGCGCTCGCTATCGTCCAGTTGCGCGGCGCGCCAGGCCTCGGCATCCGCGAAGGCGCTGGCGGCCAGGGCCGCTTCCCAACGTTCGCCCGCCTCACGGGCCAGGCGCGTTTCTCCGGCCAATCGCTCGTTCAGGGCCTGCCGGCTACCTTGCAGGGCCGCACCCTGTTCACGGCATTCCTCCCAGGTCCCGGTGGCCTCGCCCAGAAGCGTCGCCGCAGCCTCCGGTGCCACCGTGGCCGGTGCGATGTCCGCGGCACGCTCGCGCCAGGTCGCTACCAGGGGCGCCAGGCTGGCCAGGCGCTGAGCGATATCCTTCGATTGCTGCTGCAGCTCCTGCGCGCGCTGGCGATCGGCTTGCCAGCGACGCCATTCCTGTTCGCGCCGGTCCAGCCACTCGGCGGCGCGACTGGGCAACTCGTAGCCCCAAAGGGCCAGATCCTCGGCCAGTTGGCGCTCCGCCGTGGTCTGCTGCGTCTGGGCCGCGCGCTGTTCCTCGGCGCCTTCGGCCAGGCCTTGACGTGCTCGCTCCCAGGCCGCCTCGGCCAGCGCCAGGCGCTGTTCGGCATCGGCCTGCTGGCGCGCCAGGCGCAGGGCTTCCTGCCGATTCTCCTCGCCCTGCTGGCGCAGGCCATCCAGGGTGGCGAGCACCTGCTGGATACGTGCCAGCTCCTGATCCTGCCGCCGCCGCAACTCGGCCACCGCGCCGGGCGCCTCGGGGTCGGCGCCCAGCGTCGTGCAGCGCTGGCGCCAGAGTTCGCCCAGTTGCTCCAGCTGTTGGCTGGCCTCGGTCTGCTGCTCATTGGCCTGGTCGAGCTGCGCCTTGAGGGCGACCAGGGCCTCGCCCAGTTCCTTGCCCTCCTGGGTCAGCCGCTCCAGTTCGGTCCGGGCCTCCTGCAGGGCCGTCTGGGTCGCCGAGACGTCCAGGGCGGCATAGTCGGCCACCGCCGGATGGTCGCGGGAACCGCACAGCGGGCAGGGTTCGTCGGGCCGCAAGTCGGCGCGCTGGGCCTCCAGGCTGCGAATGACCCTTTCCTGTTCCAGCAGCTTCTCGCGCTCGCGCACCTGCTGGGCCACCTCGCGGTAGCGACCGCGCAGGGCATCCAGCCGCACCTGGTGTTCGCCATGCTGACGCTGGCGATCGCCCTGGCTGCGCGCCAGGCGCTCCAGCTGGGTCTGCAGTTGCCGCCGGCGTTCGACCAGCTGATCCAGCTGGTCCACTTCGTTGACTCGTCCGAGCGCGGCCTGCCAGAGCGCGCGCCAGGCCTTTTCGTCGCGCCCGTCCAGCACGGCCTGCCAGCGCTCGTCCTGGGCCTGCTCCGCCGCCTGGGCCTGGGTGGCCTGCTCGCGGGCGCGCGCCACCGCGACCTGCTGGGCCTCGCGCTCCTCGGCCAGGAGCTGCAGCTGACGGGTCTGTTCCTGTTGGCGCCGGGTCAGACGCGCCAGCGCCTCGGCTCTTTCGTCGCGCAGGGCCAACTGACTGCGCCAGTCGCCCAGACGCTCGCCCAGCTCGGCATGGCCGGTACGCTCGGCCAGGCTGGCGTCCAGGCGCTGTTGCTCGTCGAGGATGCGCGCCTGGTCCGTCTCGGCCTGGCGCAGCTGTTCGAGACTGGCGCCCAGGCCGTCGGCCAGCGCAGCAGCGCGGCGAGTGGCCAGGCTCTGGAGGCGCTGATCGAGTTGCGCCCGTTCTTCCTGGCTGCGTTGTTCGCGCGCCTCGGCCTCGCGCCAGGCCTGCTCGATGGGCAGCAGCCGGGCCGCCGGTTCAGCCGCCGCCAGGCGCTGGCGTCGCGGCTCGGCGGCGTCCCAGGCCTGCTGCGCCCCGGCCAGGCGCGCCTGGGCCTCCTGCTCCCCCGCCGCCGCCTGTTCCAGTGCGGTCAGCCATTGCCGCTGGCCCTGCCAGGTCTTGAGGTCTTCGCTCAATTGGCCCTCGCGAGCGGCCAGACTGGCACCCTCGGCGGCCAGCGCCTCGCGGCGTTCGTCGTCCAATACCTCCACGCCCGCGACACGCTGGCGCAGGCCTTCCAGCACGCCCTTGGCCTCCCGCGCGCGCTCGTAGACCCGCTGGGAGATCTGGCCGTACACGGCGGTCCCGGTCAGCTCTTCGAGGAGTTCGGCACGTTGACTGGCACTGGCCTCCAGGAAAGCGGCGAAGCCACCCTGGGCCAGCAGCATGGAGCGGGTGAAACGCTCGAAGTCCAAGCCGGTGAGTTCTTCGGTGAGCCTGAGCTTATCGCCGGTCTTTTCGGCGAGGATGGTGCCGTCGAGTCGGGCCAGCTCGACCTTGGGCGGCTGCAACGCGCCATCGGCGCGATCCCGGGCCCGTCGCTGGCTCCAGAAGGCCCGATAGCGCTCGCCACGCACGGCGAATTCCACCTCGGCGAGGCAATCGCCGGTATGGCGGGTCATGAGTTCGTTGCTTTCGCCGCCCACCTTGCTCATGCGCGGGGTGCGGTGATAGAGCGCGAGACAGATGGCATCCAGCAGCGTGGTCTTGCCCGCCCCGGTCGGCCCGGTGATGGCGAACAGGCCACTGCTGGCGAAGGGTTCGGCGTTGAAGTCGATCTTCCACTCACCCTTGAGGGAATTGAGATTCTTCAGGCGCAGGGTGAGGATCTTCATCGGGCTTTTCCAGGTCGACTCGGCGAACCGCCAATTCTGGCATTGTTGGGCGCGCTCGCCCATGCCAACCGACCACTCGACCTGAGGTCGTACCCACTGCTGAACTTGTGCCCGCTGAGGTTCTCAACAGGAAGGTATCGCTCTGCAACTACCTTTTCCGGGAGGATCCGCCGTGCGCTCGCCCCTGTCTCCCTTCGATTTCCTCGGCATGCCCCTGCTGGTCGGTCTGGGCATCCTGGCCCTGGTCAGCTGCAGTGGCGGTCACAAGACCGCTGCGCTCTGGCAGCCGCTGGTAACCTGGCTGGTCTAGCGGGAAAAAGCCCGGCGATCCAGGATCGCCGGGTTGGCCACTACGGCATGAACACCGCTCTCATGCAGTTCTTGTCCTTGGACTTGAACAGCTCGTAGCCGTAGGGTGATTCCTCCAGGCTCATCGGATGGGTGAGCAGGTAGGAGGGATCCAGTTCGCCCTTCTGGATGTGTTCGAACAACCGCTCCACATAGCGCTGCCCCGGCTGCTGGCCGGACCTCAGGGTCAGGGCCTTGTTGACGATGGCGCCCATGGGAAACTTGTCGATCAAGCCGCCATAGACACCGATCACCGATACCGTACCGCCCTTGCGACAGGCGCGGATGGCCTGGCGCAGCGCCGAGCCGCGTTCGGTGTGCAGGCGCAGCATCTGCTTGGTCTTGTCGTAGGCGTAATCCAGCTGGGTGCCATGGGCCTCCATGCCGACACAATCGATGCAGCGATCCGGGCCACGGCCCCCGGTCAGCTCCAGCAGGGCTTCGTGGACGTTGGTGGTTTCGTAGTCGAGGACGATGGCGCCGGCCTTCTCGGCCGCCAGTTGCAGACGATCGCTGAAGCGGTCGATGGCGATGACCCGCTCCGCGCCCAACAGGTAGGCGCTGCGAATGGCCATCTGGCCGACGCCACCGCAGCCCCAGACCGCCACGGTGTCGCCGGGCTGGATGTCGGCGATGTCGGCGGCGTAGTAGCCGGTGGGCACGGCATCGGACACGAACACTGCCTGGGCATCGCTGACGCCGTCGGGCACCTTGAACAGGTTGACGTCGGCATAGGGCACCCGCACGTAGGTGGCATGGCTGCCGGCATAGCCGCCGAAGGCATGGCTGTAGCCAAAGATGCCGGAACAGGGCTGCCCATAGGCCAGCTCGGTCATCTCGGGTTTGGGATTGCTGTTGTCGCAGCAGTTGTAATCCTCACGCTGGCAGTGCTCGCAGTCCCCGCACCCGATGATGGAGACGGTCACCACTCGATCGCCGACGGCCAGGCCCTGGTTGCGCAGGCTACTGCCCAGCTCGACGATCTCGCCGAGGAATTCATGGCCGATGATGTCGCCGGGCTTCATCGCCGGGACGTAGCCGCCCAAGAGATGCAGGTCCGAGCCACATACCGAAGACATGATGATGCGCACGATGGCATCGCGCGGATTGAGGATCTCCGGATCCGGGACGGTTTCCACCTGCAGACGGTTGGGGGCTTGCCAGGTCAGGGCACGCATCAGTTCGCCCTCCCCGGAGTACCGAGGCCGGCGTCGATGTCAGCCGAGGGTTCGTCGGCTGGGCGAGTCACCGGCGGATGGGATGGCGCCAGCGGGCGACCGCTGCGCGAGACCTCGGGGGTGGCGATCTCGCCAGTTTCCAGTTGCTGCTTGAGGCGGCGCAGGCCGAGGTTGACCGCCTTGCCGGTGAAGCGGCTGATGCCTTCGGTGACGGCATGGCCGAGCAGGCCGGCCGGGGCTTCGCAGGCCAGCACGACCTGCACCAGGGTGCCACGGCCCTGGGGTGCATCGCTGAAGGTCAGGCTGGCCTTGTGGGCCATGAAGGTGCCGGGCACGGTACTCCACAGCAGGAACTCGTTCTCGCGGCGCTCGCTCTGCTCCAGGGTCCAGTTCAGGGTGCGACCCAGGGGACCGGAGGCATGCCAGTGGCTGTCGCCATCGGCGCCCAGTTCGATGCGGTCGACGAAGGGCAGTAGCTCGCGCAGCTTCTGCAGGTCGGCGCAGTAGGCGAATACCTCTTCACGCGGCCGCGCGATGGTGACGCTGCGCTGGATGGCGGTGGGATTGCGCCAGCCCCAGCGCTCGGCCAGGGCCTGCTCGAAGGGCGACGGCTGCAGCGCGGCCTTGAGCTCGCAGCGCTGACGCACGCCCCGGCTGAGGGCCATGGCGCCCAGGGCCATCTTCACGCAGCCGGCCAGGCCACCGCGGCGCAGGCCGCCAAGGATCAGCAGACCGCCGCCGAGCAGGGAAACCACACGTTCGGTGCCCTGGACGTTGGGGACCTGGTTGTCGGAACGCTCATGGCGCGTGGCGGCGAGGGGTTGGGATAGGTCGTGCATGGGGTCTCCTCCGGTCTGGGCTACATAGAGAGGGTGACCCCAGCGCGTGGGACGTTGTTCCGAAGGGGAAAATCGGCCCGATGGACGCGTCTCGCTGCGATCAGGTCGGCAACTCGCCAAGAACCTCGCGGTAAAGGCCTTCCAGCCGGGTGCGCAGCTCGTCGTCGAGGGTCTCCTCGGCCAGGCGCTGGCTGAAGACGTCCAGCGGGCTGAGTTCATCCAGCGTCTCGCGCTGGACGCCCTGCAGGGTCGGCGCCACCGTGCTACGTGCCCGGCGGACGCGTAGCACCTCCAGCGGCAATTCGGCTACCAGGGCCGTGATGCGTGGCTGCAGATCGGCCAGGTAGTCGTCACCGGCCACCACCACCTCGGCCCACACCGGACACTCGGGACTGCCGTCGGCGGCCGCCTGAGCCAGGGCCGCGCCCAGGGTATCCAGATTGCCCTGCACCACCGCCAGGGGCTGGAAACAGGGTACCGCCAGCGGCGTGACCTGCTCCAGACCCGTGCCGAACTCCACCAGCAGGACCTCCTTGGCGCGCTCTTCGTCGAAGCTCAGGCACAGGGGCGAACCACTGTAGCGCACCTGCTCCAGCCCCCCGACCCGCTGGGGCCGGTGGATGTGGCCGAGAGCGATGTAGTCCGCCGGCGGAAAGGCGCTGGTGGGAAAGGCATCGAGGCTGCCGACGTAGATCTCCCGCACCGACTCGCTGGCGCTGGCACCCACGGTGGTCAGGTGACCGGTGGCAATGATCGGCAGGGCGACGCCCAGCTCGGCGCGACGTGCCTCGGCCAGGCCATGGAGTTCGGCATAGTGCCCCTGGATGGCCTGTTGCAGCGCCTGGCGCTTTTCATCGGCGCTCTGCCCTGCCTGGCTCTGCACCACGTCACGCGGCCGGACGAAGGGAATGCCACAGAGCAGCGCGCCGATTTCGCCATCACGGCGACGCAATTCCAGCAGTTGATCCGCCGGCGTCTCGCTGACGCAGGGGATCACCCGGGTGTCCAGGCAGGCCAGCAATTCGCGGGACTCGGCCAGCACCGCGGCCGAATCATGGTTGCCGCCGAGCACCACCAGGCTGGCGCCGGTGCCACGCAGGGCGACGATGAAGCCGTTGTACAACTCGCGGGCATAGCTCGGTGGGGTGGCGGTATCGAAGATGTCCCCTGCCACCAGCACCACGTCCACCGCCTGCTCCTCCACCTGAGCCACTAGCCAGGCAAGAAAGGCGCGATGCTCGGCCTCGCGGGTGCGGCCGAGAAAGTGCTGCCCCAGGTGCCAGTCGGAGGTGTGCAGCAGGCGCAGGCCGCCACGGGCGGTGGCCTTGCGCGCGCGCTTGGACTTGGTTTTTTCCGCGGAGGCGGCGGGCAGATCGAACAGCGGGAGGTTTTCCATGGGCAGGCGAGGTCAACGCGGCAAAGGGCGCAGTATCCTCCTCCCACCGCAGGGAGGGAAATACCGAGCGCCACGACCCGCTAGCGGGCGATTGGCAGCGGACCGGTCTGTCACCCTTCGCACGGCTGGCTGGCCGTGAGACGACTCCGCCTCACGGCCAGCGGGGCCAGACTGAGCAGACCCAGCACCGCCATCCCGAGACCGACCCACAGCGGTGCTTGCAGGCCCTGGCCGGCGTCGATGGCCGCACCGCCCGCCCAGGCTCCCACCGCCAGTCCCGCCGTGATCACCGAGGTATGCAGGGTATTGACCAGTGGCCCTGGCGTCGCCGCAGCCATTACCCGGGCGACCATCGCCGGATTGAGTGCCACCCCGGTCACGCCGATGAGTACCAGGGCCACCAGACTGACAGCCGGCTGTTCAGCGCCGCGAGCGAACAGGGCGAAACCCAGAGCCAGCACGGCCAGGCCAACGCCTTGGACCTTCAGGGTGTGACGATCGGCCAAGCGGCCTACCAGTAGATTGCCCAGCACATTGGCGATGCCATAGCCCATCAGCAACCAGGGAATGGTGGTGGGCGCGAACCCGGTCACCTTGATGAGGATGGGTGAGAAATAACTGAACCCCGCGAAGGTCGCGCCGATGATCAGGCCACTGGTCACGTAGGCGGCCCAAAGCCTGGCACTGAGCAGGGTACGGAGTTCCCGGCCCAGCTGCCCGACGGCGTGGGCCGGTGCACGAGGCACGCACCAGCCGACCAGCAGGGTGCAGCAGGCTGCCAGTAGCGCGACCGCCCAGAAGCTGGCCCGCCAGCCGGCCTGTTGCTCGATCAATACCGTACCCGGCACACCGAAGACGGGCGCCAGCATGAGACCGGACAGCACCAGCGAGGCCGCCCGTCCGCGGCGGTCCGGCGTGACCAGGGAGGCACCCAGGGTCAGGCACAGGCCGATGCTGGCGGAGCTGGCGACCCCCATGAGCACTCGACCCGCCGCCATCACCGGATAGCTGGCGGCCAGCGCGGCCACGACGGCACCGATCAGATAGAGCGACAGCAGCCACAGCAGCGCCGACTTTTCCGCCAGCCGCAACGCCAGCAGCAGCAGGGTCAGCGGGGGACCACCCAGGGCCATGCCCAGGGCGTACCAGGAGATCAGATAGCCGATCTGGCCGATGGAAACGCCGAGATCGGTGGCCAGCGCCGGCATCATGCCAGCCACCATGAATTCGGCGGTGGTCAGCGCGAAGATGGTGAGGGCCAGCAGATAGACGAGACGAGGGATGGCGGGTGGGGCATTCATGGCGAGGAAAGCATTCCGGCAGAGAGGCGAGACAGGCGGTACGGGGCCAGCCCCGGAGGCGACGACGAGGCCCTCTGGACCTCGCGTAGTGGACGAGCGCGCGGGCCCGCCACAGGGGCTCGCCGGCGCGTTCGAGCGGTGCCCTGCCCTTGCGGCGGGTCGCGGTCGACCAGCGCCAGGGCGGGCGGCAAGGCGGGCACCTTAGTGGCTGCGACGCCGCTCGGTCAAACGAAGCGGCGTCTGGCTCCGCACCGGGTCGCGCGGTCTGACGAAGGGAATGTCGCAGTGCAGCAAGCCGATTTCGCCATCACGACGACGCCCCTTCAGCGGTCGATCCGCCGGCCACGACAGGCAGATCCGACAGCGGAAGGTTGCCAATGGGCTGGCGAGGTCAAGGCGGCAAGGGGCCGTATGCTCCTCAAGGGCGCCGGAGCCCGTTCAACCCTGGGGTTCGAGGCGCTGCCCGGAGATGGCATCGAACAGATGCAGGAGCTCTTCCGGCACGCGCAGCTGCAGCAGGCTACCCGGCGCCGGGCGTTGCTGATGGGGCAGGCGCACGACCAGCGACTGGTCGCCCCAGCGGCCATGGGCCAGGTTGTCGGCACCAAGGATCTCCAGCGTGTGGACCACCAGTGGCAGCCCCTGCCCCGGATCGCCGCAGGGCTGCAGATGTTCGGGCCGGATGCCCAGGCTGATCGAGCGCCCGGCCAGATGGCGATAACCCGGCCCTAGGGGTAGCCCCAGGCCACCCGGCAATTCGCAGTGACTGCCGGCGGCGTTCACCTGGCCGTCCAGCAGGTTCATCGCCGGACTGCCGATGAAGCTGGCGACGAAGCGCGTCGCCGGGCGCTCATAGACCTCCACTGGCGTACCGAGCTGCTCGACCACCCCACCCTGCATGACCACCACCCGCTGGGCCAGGGTCATGGCCTCCACCTGGTCATGGGTCACATAGAGGCTGGTGGTATTGAGGCGCTGGTGCAGCTGCTGCAGCTCCAGGCGCATCTGCACGCGTAGCTTGGCGTCCAGGTTGGACAGCGGCTCGTCGAACAGGAACACCGCCGGATCGCGCACCATGGCGCGGCCCATCGCTACCCGCTGTCGCTGCCCACCGGACAGCTCCCGCGGCCGGCGTTCGAGCAGCTTGTCGAGTTCCAGGATGCGCGCCGCCTCCTTGACCCGGCTGGCGATCTCGGCGCGGCCGAGACCAGCGATCTTCAGGCCCCAGGCCAGGTTCTCGGCCACGCTCATGTGCGGATAGAGGGCATAGTTCTGGAACACCATGGCGATGCCGCGCGCCTTGGGTTCAAGCGCGGTCACGTCGGCTCCGCCGATATGGATGCTGCCGGCACTGAC
Source organism: Pseudomonas sp. JBR1 (assembly GCF_028198185.1). Classification (NCBI taxonomy): domain Bacteria; kingdom Pseudomonadati; phylum Pseudomonadota; class Gammaproteobacteria; order Pseudomonadales; family Pseudomonadaceae; genus Pseudomonas; species Pseudomonas sp. JBR1. The sequence goes on along the minus strand of NZ_CP116340.1, from coordinate 4,534,480 downwards.
CCGTTCCAGGCCGGCCACCAGTCGCAGCAGGGTGGATTTGCCGCAGCCCGAGGGCCCCACCAGTACGATGAACTCGCCGTCCGCCACCTCCAGGTCGAGGGGCTGGATAACCTGGGTCTTGCCACCGTTCCAGCTCTTGGAAACGGCTCTTAGTTCGAGTTTTGCCATGGTTACTTTTCGCTATCCACCAGACCGCGCACGAAGGCGCGTTGCATGACCAGCACCACCGTCACCGGCGGGATCAGGGTGAGCAGCATGGCCGCCATCACCTGATTCCATTGCGGCGCCCGCTCGCCGAGCGAGAGCATGCTGCGGATGCCCGCCACGGCCGTGCCGAGGTCGGGGTTGCTGACGATCAGCAGCGGCCAGAGGTACTGGTTCCAGCCGTAGATGAAGGTGATGACGAACAGCGCCGCCAGGTTGGTCCGTGACAGCGGCAGCACGATGTCGCGAAAGAAGCGCAAGGGCGAGGCGCCGTCGATGCGCGCGGCCTCCAGCAATTCATCCGGCAGGGTCAGGAAGAATTGGCGGAACAGGAAGGTGGCGGTGGCCGAGGCCATCAGCGGCAGGGTCAGGCCGGCGTAGCTGTCCACCAGGCCCAATTGGCCGAGGGTGTCCACGGTGGGAAAGATGCGCACCTCCACCGGCAGCATCAGGGTGATGAAGATCAGCCAGAAGGCCAGGTTGCGCAGAGGGAAGCGGAACCAGACGATGGCGAAGGCCGAGAGGATGGACACCGAGAGCTTGCCCAGGGTGATGCCCAGCGCCATCAGGAAGCTGTTGAGCAGCAGCAGCCAGAAAGGCGCCGTGCTGTTGCCCACGCCCTGGGTCCAGATCAGGCTGAGGTTGTCCCAGAGGTGGCGACCCGGCACCAGCGTCATGGGCGTGGCGAACACCGCCTGGTCGTCGAGGGTGGCGGCGACGAAGGCCACATAGAGCGGAAAGAGGATGACGGCGATGCCCAGCACCAGCATCAGGTGGCACAGCAGCGTCAGCCCACGGCGATTCTCGATCATTGATAGCGTACCCGGCGTTCGACATAGCGGAACTGCAGCACCGTGAGCACGATGACCAGCAGCATCAGCACCACCGACTGGGCGGCGGAGGCCGAGAGGTCGAGACCGGTGAAGCCCTCGCGATAGATCTTGTAGATCAGCGTGGTGGTGGCCTGCACCGGCCCGCCGTTGGTGGCCGCATCGATCACCGGAAAGGTGTCGAAGAAGGCATACACCAGGTTGACCACCAGCAGAAAGAAGCTCACCGGCGCGATCAGCGGCAGGGACAGCTGCAGGAAGCGGCGCAACGGCCCGGCCCCGTCGATGGCGGCGGCTTCCACCAGCGAGCGTGGAATGGATTGCAGCGCGGCGAAGAAGAACAGGAAGTTGTAGCTGATCTGCTTCCACACCGAGGCGAGCACCACCAGGAACATCGCCTGGCCGGCATTCTGGGCGTGGTTCCAGGCGTAGCCGTAGTGTTCCAGCAGCAGGGTGAGCAGGCCGAGGCCGGGGTTGAACAGAAAGATCCACAGCACCGCGGCAATGGCCGGAGCCACCGCATAGGGCAGCAACAGCAGGGTCTGGTACAGCCGGCTACCCCGTACCACCAGATCGACCAGGGCGGCGAAGACCAGGGAGACCAGCAGGCCGCAGCCGGTCACCAGGGCGCTGAACTTCAGGGTGGTCCAGAAGGAGGCCAGGTACAGGGGGTCATGGAACAGCTGAATGAAGTTGTCCAGGCCGACGAACTGGCTGGAGAGCCCGAAGGGGTCGAGGCTCTGCAGCGAATACCAGAGCGTCTTGCCGGCCGGCCAGAGAAAGAACACGGCGGTGATCGCCAGCTGCGGCGCGAGCAGCGCATAGGGCAGCCAGCCGGAGGGAAAGACCTGACGCGATGTGGACATGGGCAGGAAAGTCGTTGCGAGAAGAAGGGCCGGCGCCGGCAGGAAGCATGCCGGCGCCGGGGCAGACATCAGCCTTACTGGCTGGACTTCTCGAAGCGACGCAACAGGGCATTGCCGCGTTGCACGGCGGCGTCCAGCGCCTGCTGCGGGGCCTGCTTGCCGGTCCAGACGCCTTCCAGCTCCTCATCGATCACCGCGCGGATCTGCGGCATGTTGCCCAAGCGCAGGCCCTTGGTGAAGGCCAGTGGCGGCTTGTTCAGCATCTGCCGGGTGGCGATGTCGGCCCCCGGGTTCTTGGTGTAGAAGCCTTGCTCGCGGGTCAGGTCGTAGGCCGCCTTGGTGATCGGCAGGTAGCCGGTCTGCTGGTGCCACTCGGCCGCGATCTCCGGCTGCGCCAGGAAGGCGAGGAATTCGGCCACGCCGCGCTTCACCGCCGCGTCCTGGCCCTTGAACACCCAGAGGCTGGCCCCACCGATGATGGCGTTCTGCGGCGCGCCCTTGAGGTCGCCGTCGTAGGGCATCATGGCCACGCCGAAATCGAACTTGGCATAGTGGCGGATGTTGGCCAGGGAGCCGGACGAGGTGGTGAGCAGGCCACAGTCACCGTTGTAGAACTTCTCGGTGGGTTCGTCCTTGCGCCCGACATAGGTGAAATCACCCTTCTTGCCCATCTCCTGCAGCAGGGCGATGTGCTTGACCTGGGGCGCCTTGTTGAACTCCAGCACGGCGTCGGTACCCAGGTAGCCGTTGTCGCGGCTGGCGAACGGCAAGCCGTTCCAGGCACTGAAGTTTTCCAACTGGACCCAGCTCTGCCAGCCACTGGTGTAGCCGCATTTCATGCCGGCGGCGCGCAATTTGGCGCTGTCCTCGGCCAGCTCCTGCCAGGTCTTGGGCGGCGACTGCGGGTCGAGGCCGGCCTTCTTGAAGGCGTCCTTGTTGTAGTAGAGCACCGGCGTCGAGCTATTGAAGGGCTGCGACAGTAGCTGCCCGGTCTTGCCATCGCTGTAGTAGCTGGCGACGGTAGGCACGAAGCGCGACTCGTCGAAGGCCAGGCCGGCATCCTTGAACACCTGGTAGACCGGCTCGATGGCGTTGGACGCCATCATGGTCGCCGTGCCCACCTCGTAGACCTGCAGGAGGGCCGGTGGCTTGCCGGTACGGAAGGCGGCGATCCCGGCGGCCAGGTTCTGCTCGTAGTTGCCCTTGTACACCGGCTGCACCTGGAACTCCGGGTGTGCCTGGTTGAATCGCTGGGCCAGGGAATCGACTTCCTTGCCGAGCTCCGCATCCATCGAATGCCAAAAGGGAATGGGCGTCGCCGCCAGTGCCTGACCGCTGCTCATCAGCCCAAGAACCAATCCCAACGTCATACCGCGAAGCGAAGCCTGCATATCTGTGCCGCCCTTGCCGATGGTTTAGAAGCAGGAAGCGCGAAATCGCGCCTCCCCTCGTTCGCAAGGCAACATGCCAGGGCAAGATGACAGCAAGGCTACAGCGGAGGCACTAGCCGAATCGCAAGGAAACGCCTGATACAGAGGGGTTCATATCCGAAAATCCTCGGCGATCAGCCCGGCCAGGTGAGCGCAGGCGGGGCTGCGTTCGCCCGGTGGCGAGGTCAAGCGCAATTCGTGCACCGGCAGCCTGGGGAAGCCTTCTTCCGGCGACAATTCGCGCATCGGCGGGGTCATGCGCGCCTGGTCGGTGATGGCCACCGCCTGACCCAGTTCGACCGCGGCCTCCAGGGCTGAAGAGGCGGCGCTGGTCACCACCGCGTGCCAGCGACGGCCCTGGCCGGTCAGCAGGTCGATGCCCAGTTCGCGATAGCTACAACCTTCGCCGTGCAAGGCCAGCGGCACGCTGGCATCCGGATTCAGATGTAGCCCAGGCCCGGCGACCCACACCGGCTGGGTGTGGGCGAACATCTGGCCGTCCGCCAGATCGCTGCGGGGCGGCCCGACCAGCAGCGCCAGGTCCAGCAGTCCCTGGCCGAGCCAGCGACGGAGCTGGCTGCTGTTGCCGGTCAGCACCTCCAGCACGATTCCCGGGTGCTCGCCCTGCAACCGCGGCAGCACCGCCTTGAGCAAGCGGGCCGCATAGTCTTCGGCCACACCCAGGCGCACCTCGCCTACCACTGGCTGACCGGTGAGGCCCGCGAGGATACGGTCGTGGGCCTGCAGCAGGTCGGCGGTCTCCAGCAGCACGCGGCGCCCGAGCGGGGTCAGGGTCACGGCCTGGTTGTCGCGCTCGAACAGCCGGCCACCGGTCTGCTCTTCCAACCGACGAATCTGGCTGCTCACCGCCGAGGGGCTGCGGTTGAGCTGCAGCGAGGCGGCGCGGAACTGCCCCAACCGGACGATGGTGTGGAAGGTACGCAGGACGTCGATGTCGAGGGGAGCCGGCATGATGCACCTTTATCGAATCATATATGCTGATAATGTCGTTTGAGTGTATTACCACTCTGGCCCAGGCTCAAGGCATCCCGTTCCCAGGAGCCTGGCCATGAACCGCGCCCTTTCTTCCTCCCTGCTACGTCAATTCGCCCTGGTACTGTGCTGGAGCGCTGGCTTCGTCGGCTATCGCTATGCCGCGGACCAGGCCCCTACCCTGCTGGTGACTTTCTGGCGTCTGCTGCTGGCCGCCGCGCTGCTGCTGCCCTTCGCCTGGACCGACGTGCGACGCCTGCCGCTGAAAGTCATCGGTCAGCAGGCGGTCATTGGAGTGCTCGCCTTCGCCGGCGCGGCGGCGCCAGCAGCCAAGGCCATCGAACTGGGCGTCTCGCCTGGGCTGGCGGCGCTGCTTTCGGATCTTTCGCCGCTGCTGGTGGCTCTGGGTTGCTGCCTGCTGCCTGGCCAGCGCACCAATGGACGCCAGTGGCTCGGACTGGGCCTGGGGCTGGCGGGGGTGTTGCTCGCCACCGGGGCAGGACTGGGACTGGGCGTGGCACCGCGCTGGGCCTATGCCCTGCCACTGGGCGGCGCCCTGGCGCTGGCCCTGGCGACCCTGGTACAGAGTCGCCTGCCCCCCAGTCGCCTGGCCCTGCGAACCCAGCTGTTCATCCAGCTCGCGGCCAGCAGCCTGGTAATGCTGGGAGTGGCTGGGATAGAAGGTCCCCTGACACCTCCGCTGACCCTCGGCTTCGCGCTGGCGGTACTCTGGCTGTTGATCCCTACCCTGCTCGGCTTCGGCCTCTACTGGCTATGCCTGCGCCAGGGCAGCCCCCAGGCAGTGAGCGGCGCTCTCTACCTCAGTCCGCCGGTAGCCTTGCTGTGGGCCTGGGCCTGCTTCGACGAGCCCCTGGCGCCGGGCATGCTGCTCGGCCTGCTGTTCGCCCTGGCGGGGTTGCTCTGTTTGAATGCGGCGGAGCGCACTGGCCGACTGGAGCCTGCAATGGACAGATGACGGCATCGCCGCGCCGCATCCGGCGTCACCCTTCCCTACCTATAAAGACAGCTCAGGGTGCATCAGCAGGGCCTTTGCAAGCTGGCATGACCCTTCATGCCGGCCCAGGCCTTGCTTCCAACCTGGGCAGGCACGGGGCAGAAGCTTTGACTGGAAAGCGTGATGCTGACAGCCGTCAGCATCACCACGCGCCTCGTTCATCGCGAGGCGCGCGCCGGATCAGGCCTTGTCGTCGGCCTGGTCGTCATCATCCTTGAGCGCAGGCTTCTTGCCTGGTTGTGGCGCGTGCTCGGCATCGGGCGCGATATCCTCGCCATGATGCTTCTTCTCTTGTTGCACTTTCTTGTCGTGGGCGACGTTACGGGGATCGGTCATGGGATTTCCTTGGCTTGAAAGTCATTCGGACACCCATCGACGCATCATGCGGGCAGTGTTGCACCGGGGTGATGATTCGATCCTGACCGCGCGCGGCCGTTCACCGTGCGCGACGAAGAGGCCCGACCATTCAGGTCCTTTGCCGCAAGGATTGTTGCTGCCATCACGACCTGCCTAGTACTTGAGTCGCCGTTCCTTGGAGGGCGGATAGCCGAAGTAGGCCGAATATCTCTTGCTGAAGTGCGTGACCGAGGTGAAGCCGCAGGCGACCGCCACCTCCAGTACCGACAGCCTGGAATGCTGCAGCAGGCGACGGCCCTCGGTGATGCGCAGTTCCAGGTAGTAGCGCATGGGCGCGGTGTCGAGCTGCTCGCGGAACAGCCGCTCGACCTGACGCCGCGAGCGGCCGGCGTAGTCGCACAGCTGCTCGATGGTCAGGGGCTCCTCGATGTTGGCTTCCATCAGGGTCACCACCTCGCGCAGCGGCGGCGTCATCTGCACCTTGAGGGTGGGATTGACCTGGCGGAAGCGCGATTCCTCGAAGGCCAGGATATTGACCAGGCCATCGGCCAGGGCGCTGCCGCACTGGGCACCGATCCATTCAAGGAACAGGTGGAAGGCGCCACTGGGGCTGGCGGCGGTCAGCCGGTCGCGATCCAGTACATGGCTTTCCGCCGAGGTCTTGCAGCCACGCACCCGCTCGCTGAAGGCGCTGCGGTGCTCGGGATGGATGGCGCAGCGATAGCCGTCCAGCATCCCGGCCTGGCCCAGTTGCCAGGCGCCGTTCCACAGGCCACAGAGGGTTACCTGCTGCTTGGCCGCACGCACCAGCAGCGCCTTGAGCCGCGGATCCAGCTCCAGGGGCGTTCGCAGCCCGCCACAAACCACCAGCAGATCGAAGCGGGCATTCTCCGCGGCGCGGTAGTCGCCATCCGGGCGGATGACGATGCCCAGGTCGCTGAGCACCTCGGCGCCGGTCGGGCTGTAGGTCTGGGTAGCGAAGGTGCCGGCGGCGAGCAGGTTTGCAGTGACCAGGGTATCCAGCGCCTGGGTAAAGGACGGCAGGGAGAAATGGTCGAGCAGGATGAACCCTACCAGCCGGGAAAACTCCGGCCGCGGCCGCGTCGACTGTAGCTGCAGGTAGTTCTTGCCCTGGATACCGCTGCCAAAGGTTCTTGAATCGATCACGCTGTGCTGCCTTCTCCGACCTTGGGCTCATGCTAGCCGAAGCTCAGCCTGGCGATGATCGGACTGCGACAGCTTCGCACCGACGACCGCCATCCCACCTGACGCCCTTAGCCTGCTAAGCTTCGCCGCTTTTTTGCCACCTGCCTGTGCAGGTCGCCGCAGGCGGTGGGTGCACCGCCCTGCACCCCATGACCGAGAATGGCCGCCAGAGCCAACGTCCGGCCCCTTCAACTGCCAGCTGGAAATTCCATGTCCACCGCCTCTCCGAGTCTGCAGCGCCGGCTCAAGCCCCGTCACCTCAACATGATCGCCATCGGCGGCTCCATCGGCACCGGGCTGTTCGTCGCCTCCGGCGCCACCGTGGCCACCGCTGGTCCCGGCGGCGCCCTGGCGGCCTATGCGCTGATCGGTTTGATGGTCTACTTCCTCATGACCAGCCTCGGCGAAATGGCCGCCTACCAGCCGGTGTCGGGCTCCTTTTCCATCTACGGCAGTCGCTTCGTCGAGGACGGCTTCGGCTTCGCACTGGGCTGGAACTACTGGTACAACTGGGCGGTGACCATCGCCGCCGAACTGGTGGCGGCGCAGCTGGTGATGGGCTTCTGGTTTCCCGAGGTGCCGGGGCTCATCTGGAGCGCGCTGTTCCTGGGCCTGATGTTCCTGCTCAATGCGGTGTCGGTACGCGGCTTCGGCGAGAGCGAGTTCTGGTTCGCACTGATCAAGGTGGCCACCGTAGTGGTCTTCATCGGCCTGGGCTTGGCTGCCATCCTCGGCATCTTCAGCGGCATCGAACCGCCGGGGCTTTCCGTGTTCACCCAGGGCGAGGCGCCCTTCGTCGGCGGCCTGCAGGCCATGGTCGGGGTGGCCATGATCGCTGGCTTCTCCTTCCAGGGCACCGAGCTGATCGGCATCGCCGCCGGTGAATCGGAGAATCCGCGCAAGAACGTGCCCATTGCCATCCGCCAGGTGTTCTGGCGCATCCTGATGTTCTATGTGCTGGCGATCTTCGTCATCGGCATGCTGATTCCCTACACCGATCCGCGCCTCTTGCAGAACGATGCCACCGATGTTTCCGTCTCGCCGTTCACCCTGCTGTTCGAGCGCGCCGGCCTGGCCTTCGCCGCCAGCCTGATGAACGCGGTGATCCTCTCGGCGGTGCTCTCCGCCGGCACCTCGGGCATGTACGCCTCGACCCGGATGCTGCACAGCCTGGCCGAACAGGGCAAGGCGCCGCGGCTGTTCGCCCGCGTCTCGCGCAATGGCGTGCCGCGCAATGCCCTGCTGGCCACCACCGCGGTGGGTGCCCTGTGCTTCTTTACCTCCCTGGTCGGCGACAAGGCCCTCTATGGCTGGCTGCTCAACACCTCGGGCATGTGCGGCTTCATCGCCTGGCTGGGCATCGCCGTCTCCCACTATCGCTTCCGCCAGGGCTACCTGGCCCAGGGTCGCCGCCTGGAAGACCTGCCCTACCGCGCCAAGCTGTTTCCCTTCGGGCCGCTGCTGGCCTTCGCCCTCTGCCTGGTGATCACCCTGGGGCAGAACTATGCCGCCCTGTTCGGGCCGAACGGCGTCGACTGGCTGGGCCTGGCCGCCACCTACATCAGCCTGCCGCTGTTTCTCGCCGTCTGGCTGGGCTACCGCTTCAAGCACCGCAGCCGCCTGGTGAAGCTCAAGGACATGGACGTCAGTCCGAGCGGGGACTGAGCGACCGCCAGCGGGACCTGCCGGCTGCGTCCGGTGGGTCCCGTGCTAGCATCCTGACCTTTCCGGTCGACTCGCCAGCGCTGCCATGGGCAACACCCTCGCCTCCCAACTGATCCCCGAGATCCTTACCTACATCGCCTCGCACCAGCTGGCGGTGGGCACGCGACTACCCGAGCGCACCCTGGCCGAGCGGCTGCGCGTCTCCCGCTCGCCGGTGCGCAGCGCCCTGCAGCAGATGGCCGACCAGTCCCTGCTGGCGCGCCATCCCGAAGGCGGCTTCGCCGTGGCCGCCGCGGCCCTGGACGCCACGCCCCAGGCGCGCGAAGAGGTGTCCGCCAGCGAGCGCCTGTACCTGACCATCGCCCGCGACCGGATCGAGGGCGAACTGCCGCTGAAGGTCACGGAAAACGAGCTGATCCGCCGCTACCAGGTCACCCGTGGGCAACTGGCCGACATCCTCAGACGCATCGTCCAGGAAGGCTGGGCCGAGCGCCTGCCGGGCTATGGCTGGAGTTTCGTCGAAGGCCTCACCTCGCCCGACGCCTACGCCCAGAGCTATGCCTTCCGCCTGCTGATCGAACCCGCCGGCATCCGCGACGCCGGCTTCACCCTGGATGCCGGTGAATTGCGGCGCTGCCGCGATGAGCAGGCGCTGCTGGCCGCGGGCCGGGTGTTCGAGGCCTCGCCCGCGGAAATCTTCGACGCCAACACCCGCCTGCACGAGACCATCGCCCGCTGCTCGGGCAATGCCTTCATCCTCGATGCGCTGCGCCGCCTCAATCGCCTGCGCCGGCTGATCGAGTACCAGAAGTCGGTGGATCGCCAGCAGGCCCAGCGCCGTTGCCAGGAGCATCTGCAGCTGATCGATCTGCTGCTGGAGGGCCGCCGCGAGGACGCGGCAGCCTTCATGACCCTGCACCTCGGCAACGCGCTGCAGGAAAAGCAGACGGCGCCCGCGAGCTGAGCCTGCGGCGCCAAGGGCCTGCCCGCCAGGGCGCGGGGGCGTTAGACTGGCGGACTTTTCCCGTCACCCGAGTCCGCCATGCCGATCCGTCACGCCATCGTCCATCTGATCGACAAGAAGCCCGACGGCCAGCCCGCGACCCTGCACGCGCGGGACGCCACCCTTACCGATTCCCAGGCCATCGAGAACCTGCTGGCCGATCTCAACGACAGCTACAACGCCAAGCCCAACAAGGCCTGGGGCCTGTTCCACGAGGAATCCGGCGCCTACCCCTTCAGCGGCTGGCTCAGTGCCTACCTGGAAGGCGAGCAGGACTTCGTCGCCTTCAGTCGCCAGGCGGTGGAGCACCTCAAGAGCCTGATGGAGAGCAGCAACCTCTCCACCGGCGGCCATGTGCTGTTCGCCCAGTACCAGCAGGGCATGACCGACTACCTGACCATCGCCCTGCTGCACCACAGCGAGGGGGTGACCGTCACCGAGAGCCTGGAGGTGGCCCCGGCCAAGCACCTGGACCTGGGCCAGCTGCACCTGGCGGCGCGCATCAACCTCTCGGAATGGCGCAACAACAAGCAGTCGCGCCAGTACATCTCCTTTATCCGCGGCAAGGGCGGCAAGAAGGTCTCGGACTACTTCCGCGACTTCATCGGCTGCCAGGAAGGCGTCGACGCCAAGGGCGAGACCCGCACCCTGCTCAAGGCCTTCAGTGACTACGTGGAAAGCGAGGACCTGCCCGAGGAAGCCGCCAAGGAAAAGACCGATACCCTGGTGGACTACGCCAGCAGCCAGGCCAAGCGCGGCGAGCCCATGGCCCTGGACGCCCTTTCCGAGCTGATGGACGACCAGGCCCCGCGTGCCTTCTACGACTACATCCGCAACAAGGACTATGGCCTGGCTCCGGAGATCCCGGCGGACAAGCGCACCCTCAATCAATTCCGCCGCTTCACCGGCCGCGCCGAAGGGCTGTCGATCAGCTTCGAGGCGCACCTCCTGGGTTCGCGTATCGAATACGACGAAGGCCAGGACCTGCTGATCATTCGCGAGGTGCCCAGCCAGCTCAAGGACCAGCTCAAGCGGCGCAATGACTAGCCTGAACGCAGCGAGCACGGTCATCGGCGAATGACCGTCGAGCCTCCTGGACACCTGGGGTTGCAAACGCGATCACCGATCGGGCGCCCCCGGCTGGACAGCGGCCGGCCAAAGGGGGCACAAGATGTCCCTTCTTTTCCTTATCTGCCGAAAAAGTCGAAACCATGAGCCAGTACCCCTTCGAACGCCGCATCGTCATCACCCTGCAATCGAACAATGAATTGACGCTCGACGCCGCCCTCGACCAGGCCGTGTCGCGCATCAAGCAGGGTGAGACCCACGGTGGCGACGAAGGCCTGGCCACCGCCTACAGCTTCCATGTGGATACCGTGGCCGAAGGCCCCTCCGGCCCGGTGGACCTGGGCGAATACCTGGGCCGCCCGGCGACCAAGGCCGAGCAGAGCGTGGTGGACGCCGGCGTGGTCCCGCGCTTCCGCCTCGGCCAGACGGTGGCGGTGCAGGTCGGCAATGGCGAACCCAAGCCCAGCAGCATCCAGGAAGTACGCCTCTTCCCCCAGGTGGAAGGCCCCTGCTGGCTGTACCTGGTGGAAGAGCGCGTCCATCGCGACTACCTGCCGGCGAAGAAACTGCGGGCGATCTGAGCAACGACACGCTGTTGGGCTTCGCTGGCGCTCAGCCCAACCTACCAACCCGTAGGTTGGGTTGAGACGGCTTCATCGTCGAAGCCCAACGGCCAGACCTGAGCGCTACAATGTTGGGCTTCGCTGCGCTCAGCGCCAACCTACCGCGCCGTAGGTTGGGTTGAGATGGCTTCATCGTCGAAGCCCAACGGCCAGACCTGAGCGTCACGATGTTGGGCTTCGCTGGCGCTCAACCCAACCTACCGACCCGTAGGTTGGGTTGAGACGGCTTCATCGTCGAAACCCAACAGCCAGACCTGAGCGCTACGATGTTGGGCTTCGCTGGCGCTCAGCCCAACCTACCAAGCTCCCGTAGGTTGGGTTGAGACGGCTTCATCGTCGAAGCCCAACAGGCAGGCCTGAGCCCAACAGCCCCACTCAACCGAACGCGGCGATCTGACGATAAAGCGACAGCGCCGGCGCGGCTGTCGTGCCGGTCATCTGGGTGAGGATACTGCCATCCAGCGCGGTGTTTGCCCCTGCGCCCTGATTGTCCGCCGGCAGCACCGTCCACTGGGGTGCACCATCGGCACCGGTGCTGATGTTGAAGGTCGGCGCCGACAGCTGAGCGGTTTCCTGAGCGGCAGCGGTCGCCACGCCGCCGGGGCTCAGGCCGTCGATGAGCTGGCTGCTCAACTGATTGGGTTGCCAATCCGGCATGCCGGGATTCAGCGTACCGAGGATGCCGGCATCTTCCGTGGCGGCGGGAGCCCAGTTCCAGGACGCGGCACCCTGATCCTGCGGGGAAAGCCCGGAGAAGGCCACGTTGGCCGCATCGGTGCCACGCTGCGCGCCTTCGAAATAGGCAAGCTGACGTTCAGCCGAAGTGAAGGTGCCCGAATCGTCGCTGGCGATACGCGTCAGGCTGTCGCTGTCCAGGCTGGCGAAAGGATCCTGGGTGGAGGCGTCGGCATAGCGACTGTCGTCATGGTAATAGCTCACCAGCAGGTGATTGGCCGCCTGCTTCGCCAACTGGATACGGTCGGGACTGGCCCCCTCGGGCATCTCGCCGAGCACGGCGGCGTCGGTACCCTGGCTGCGGATCTGTTGCTGGAGGATCTGCATGAAGCTGTCGAGATCGCTGTTACCGTTCGACTGGCCCGGCAACAGCCTGGCAATGAGCTGGGCGGCGGGCGACAGGTCCACCGCGACATCGGTGCCGGCTGGGGTTCCCCCCGCGCTGGCGGAGTCGGCCGCGGGTGCGCGCTGATTGCCGGTAGCGCTCGGATTGGCAGGCTGAGTCCCTGTCGTTGCCGTCGAAGTCTGGCTGTCGATCGCCCTCATGGTCGTGCCCTCCGGCCGCCCAGGCGGCCTGCCTCAGCGTCGTTATGCCATAGCCGTCTTAGGTTTTACTTAAGGCCGGGGCAAGGATCGGAGACGTGACGCGGGAAAGCAGCAGGCGGCAGGCGCTAGTCCCGCCGCTCCCAGACCTCGCAGGCATAGGCGGGACGATCGTCCTCGGCCGCATGCTCCTGCCGCGAGACGAGCTGCCAGTCGCTCTCCTGCCATGGGGGAAAGAAGACATCGCCTTGCGGCGCCAGGGCGACTCGGGTCAGGTAGAGGCGCTGCGCCTGGGGCAGGGCGTCGGCGAACAGCTGAGCGCCACCGATCAGCATGATCTCGGCTGCCTGGTGCTCAAGGGCCCAGGCCTCGGCGCGCTCGACCGCCGCCGCCAGCGAGGTGCGGACCTCGGCACCTTCGGCCACCAGATCAGTCTGACGGGAGACCACCAGATTCAGCCGTCCCGGTAGCGGGCGGCCAAGGGAATCCCAGGTCTTGCGACCCATGACCAGCGGCTTGCCGAGGGTCACGGCCTTGAAATATTTGAGCTCCGCCGGCAGGTGCCAGGGGAGACGATTGTCGATGCCGATGACGCCGTTGTCGGCCACGGCAACTATCAGGCTAAGGGGGAGAGAAGTTTTCATGGTGACAGAGCATAACAGAGGCGTTAACAGCAGGGACGCCAGGGACTATCCTCGGCGTTTTTGCCGCAAGGGCGTCCCAGCGTGACCGCACCCCCTTCTCCCGCCTTTGAAGATCTCTGGCTGACCGAAGCCCTGCGCCTGACCGAGGAAGACAGCGGCCCGCTGGAAGACGCCGAGGCCAATCGCCAGGCACGAGCAGCCGGTGGTGCCTTCGAGACGCGCCTGGTGACCCGCGCCCGGCTGCTCGGCCAGCGTGACGGTCTGCTGGCCGCGCGGCGCCGTTGGCGCCAGGGCGCGGTGCTGGCCGCCTGGCTGCTCGGCATCGTGGCGCTGTTCTGTGGCGCCGGCCTCGCCGCTGGCGCCCTGGGTGACGGCAGTCGCCCGGTCAATGTGTTCTGGGCGCTGGGCAGTCTGCTCGGTCTCAATCTGCTGAGCCTCGCGGTCTGGGCCCTTGGCCTGCTGGGGGGCGGACGGCAGCTGGCCTCGCCGCTGGCGCGGCTCTGGCTGTGGCTATCCGGTCGCCTGGCGCGCGATGCCCGGGCCCTGCACCTGGGGCCGGCACTGGTCGGCCTGCTCGGCCGCGCCCGCCTGCTGCCCTGGGCCCTGGGCGGCCTGGTCCATGGCCTCTGGCTACTGATCCTCGGCAGTGCCCTGGCGACCTTGCTGGCGCTGCTCTCCGGGCGCAGCTATCTGTTTGTCTGGGAGACCACCCTGCTCGGCAGTGATACCTTCGTGCTCCTGACCCAGGTGCTGGGCGCCCTGCCCCACCTGCTCGGTTTTCCCCTGCCCGATCCGGCCAGCATCGCCGCCAGTGGCGATGCGGCCAGCCCCCTGGCCGCCGCACGCCAAGCCTGGGCTGGCTGGCTGCTCGGGGTGGTGCTGGTCTATGGCCTGCTGCCACGTCTGCTGTTGACCCTGCTCTGCCTGTGGCGCTGGCAGCGCGGCCGCCAGCGGCTGCGCCTGGACGTGGAGCGCCCTGGCTATCTGCACCTGCGTGAACGCCTGCTGCCCACCAGCGAACGCCTGGGCGTGAACGACGCCGCCCCCGCGCACCTGCCCCAGCAGGATGCCGGCGGTCTCACCCGCACCGGCGACGAGGCGCTGCTGGTAGGCATCGAGCTCAGCGACCATACCTGGCCGCCGCCGCTGCCCGAGGGCGTGCGAGACGCCGGCGTCCTCGACGACGGTCAAGGGCGGCGCCACCTGCTCGAACAGCTGACCCGCTATCCGGCGCGCCGCTTGCTGATCGCGTGCGATCCCCGTCGCTCACCGGATCGCGGTACCCTGACGCTGCTAGCAGAACTGTCGCGCTGCGCCACGGCGACCCGCATCTGGCTGCTGCCCGCGCCCCTGGGAAGCAAGCTCGATCCGATCCGCCTGGATGACTGGCGCCAGGCACTGGACGCCCTGCATCTGGCACACTGCGAAGGCGATCAAACAGAATTGGCCTGGCTGGAGACGAATCCATGAGCGGCCCCCTGCGCCTGGCGCTGGTTGGCCACACCAATGTCGGCAAGACCTCGCTACTGCGCACCCTGACCCGCGACGTCGACTTCGGCGAGGTCTCCCATCGCCCCAGCACCACCCGTCACGTCGAGGGCGCGCGGCTGTCGGTGGATGGCGAGGCCCTGCTGGAGCTCTACGACACGCCCGGCCTGGAAGACGCCATCGCCCTGCGCGACTATCTGGAGCAATTGGAGCGCCCCGGCGAACGCCTGGACGCCGCCACCCTGCTCGAGCGCTTTCTCGACAGCGTGGAAGCTCGCCAGCGTTTCGAGCAGGAAGCCAAGGTGATCCGCCAGTTGCGCGCTTCCGATGCCGGTCTCTATGTGATCGACGCCCGCGAGCCGGTGCTGGCCAAGTACCGCGACGAGCTGGCGGTGCTGGCCGGCTGCGGCCGGCCGCTGGTGCCGGTACTCAATTTCGTCGCCGCCGAGGGCCACCGCGCCGACGACTGGCGCGCGACCCTGGCCCGCCTCGGCCTGCATGCCCTGGTGCGCTTTGACAGCGTCGCGCCGCCGGCAGACGGCGAGGCCCGTCTCTACGAAAGCCTGGCGACCCTGCTGGAAAGCGGCCGCCCAGCGCTGCAACGGCTGATCGCCGACCATGCCGAACAGGCCCGGCGCCGCCATCAGCAGGGCGTGCGCCTGATCGCCGAACTGCTGGTGGACGCCGCCGCCGCGCGGCGCAGCGTGGCGCCCGGCGAAGCCGAGGTGAGCACCGCGACCGCCGAGTTGCGCGATGCCCTGCGCAGCCGCGAACAACGTTGTGTGGAAGAACTCTTGCGGTTGTTCGGCTTTCGCCCGGGCGATGCCCATGCCAGCGACCTGCCGCTGCTGGACGGGCGCTGGGGCGATGACCTGTTCAATCCGGAAACCCTGCGCCTGCTGGGCATTCGCCTGGGCGGCGGCGTGGCGGCCGGCGCCGCGGCGGGGGTCGGGCTCGACCTGCTCGCCGGTGGCCTGACCCTGGGCGCCGCCACGGTGCTGGGTGCCCTGGCCGGTGGCCTGGCGCAGACCGGCGGCCACTACGGCCGGCGGCTGTTCGGCAAGTTGCGCGGCGGGCGGGAGCTGTCCATCGACGATGCCGTGCTGCGCCTGCTGGCGCTACGGCAGCGTCAGCTGCTGGCGGCGCTGGAAATCCGCGGCCACGCCGCCCAGGGCGCCATCGAAGTAGCCGCGCCTGACGAGCAGCGCTGGCGCGAGGGCAAGCTGCCCGCCGCCGTGCAGGTGGCGCGGGCCCACCCGGAATGGTCGGCGCTCAATCCGCGTCCGCGCCTGCAAGCCGACGACCGTCAGACCCGTATCGACGAGATCGCCGCGGCCCTGGACGCGGACGCCTAGCCGCGCTCCACCTCGGCGAGAAAGTCTGCCACCAGGGCCATGCAGGCCTCGCGCTCTTCCACATGGGGCATGTGGCTGGAGTCTTCGAAAATGCGCCAGCGCACGTCCGGTATGAGCCGTTCGAAGGGTTCCACGCAGGCCGGCGTGGCCTCGTCATGGCGGCCGGAGATCAGCAAGGTCGGCACCTGGATCCGCGCCAGCCGCTCGATCACGCTCCAGTCCCTGAGACTGCCGATCACATGGAACTCGGTGGGGCCGTTCATGGCGTGATAGACGGTGGGATCGGCGTCGATGGCGGCGAAGGTCCGTGCCACCTCGGCCGGCAGGGGCTGTACCCGACAGACGTGGCGGGCATAGAAGACCTCGCTGGCGGCGCGGTACTCCGGTGAGGCGGTGGTACCGGCCGCCTCGTGGCGCTCCAGGGTGGCCTGCACCTCGGCTGGCAACTCGGCCCGCAGTCCAGCCGCCGCCGCGCGCCAGAGCGCCATGGAAGCCGGCGAATTGGCGATGATCAGTCCTTTCAACCCCGGCGGCTGGCGCACCCCATGCTCGGCAGCCAGCATCCCGCCCCAGGACTGGCCAAGCAGCACATACTCGGCGATGCCCAGGTGGCGCAGCAGGTTGTTCAATTCGTCCAGAAACAACGCCACCGTCCAGAACCCCGGATCTATCCCCCGCAGATGGGTGGAGCGGCCATTGCCCAATTGGTCGTAATGCACCACAGGCCAGCCGTGCTCGGCCAGATCCTTGAAGCTGTCGACATAGTCATGGGTGCAGCCGGGACCGCCATGAGCCACTACCAGCGGCAGCCGCCCGCTGGCCAGGTCGCCGGTGACCCGGTACCAGGTCTGGTGGCCTTGGAAATCGGCGTAGCCTTCTCGAACCTGCATGGATGCCTTCCTCGTCTGGATGGGAACGGGGTCAGGCTAGCGGGCGGGTGGCAGGGGGATAACTGGGAAAAGTTGTAGGTTTGAGGAGTGGGCTGCGTTGCAGTTGTGATCGGCGGCCAGGCTGATTCGCAGCGCTCGATCCCTTCACGCCGGACCGCCCCCTCTCCCGCTTGCGGGGGAGGGTTAGGGTGGGGGGGTAGTGCTTTTGCTCAGGCCGCCAAGTTGATTTTAGGAATCTGCTGACGATCCTTGTTCCGCCTCGCCGGGCGGGTCACTTTTTTCAATTGCCAAAAAAGTAACCAAAAACGCTCGCCCCGACTGGCCGGTCCTGCGCCTTGCGCAGGATGCCCTCACGTCAGCGCCGCTCCAGCGAGCCGGGGCCGAAGGGCCGTCCTGGCCCTCGGCCCCTTTCGCGGCATCCATGCCGCTCACCCACTTCCGCGACACTGCCGTTCGGCCGGCCAAACGGGGCACTGGGGTGCTGGCTGAGAATTGGGCGTCATAGAGCAGACCTGCGTTCCAAACCTGCTGATCTACTGAATTAGTGCCGCCAAGAAACATGTGAAGAGAAGGGAAGAACTGATCAGCCTTTTAAAAAGACACTTCCAGCCGGCACCCAAGCGCCCTGTTCAGTAGCCGCTCTGGAGGCGGGTGAGCAGCAGGGATGCCGCAAAAGGCGTCGAGGGCCAGGACAGTCCTTCGACGGCGGCCCGCCAAAAGAGCGGCAGAGCGAGGGGACCCGGAGCGCAGCGTAGGGCCGAATGACCAAGGCGAGCGTTTTTGATTACTTTTTTTGCGGGGCGCGCAGCCGCGACTGAAAAAAGTAACCCGCCCGGCGAGGGCGGAACAAAAGCCTACCGAGCACACCGCAAATCAGCTTGGCGACCAAGCTAACCGCCCCCACCCCAGCCCTCCCCCGCAAGCGGGAGAGGGGGTAATCCGGTGTGCAGGATAAGTTTCCTACGCAAGGACAAACCCCTGCGTAGGGTGGATGACGGCGCAGCCTCATCCACCGACACATGGAAGGGTCAATGCGACTTGAGCCCCGCCGCCGTCAGCACCAATCTCAGCACCCAGGCCACAACGCCCAGGGCTACCAGGCTGCAAGCCCAGATGCCGGCCATCCAGGCCAGCCGCTGCCAG
The DNA here is from genome assembly GCF_028198185.1 of Pseudomonas sp. JBR1. Lineage (NCBI taxonomy): Bacteria > Pseudomonadati > Pseudomonadota > Gammaproteobacteria > Pseudomonadales > Pseudomonadaceae > Pseudomonas > Pseudomonas sp. JBR1. Next base: position 4,516,422 of record NZ_CP116340.1, on the reverse strand, counting down.
AGCGGCTTGTTGTCCGCGGGGTTGGGTTCGCGCGAGCGGCCGACCATCAGTGATAGCCCTCCCCCGTCCGGACCTTGCCACGGAACACGTAGTAGCCCCAGAAGGTGTACATCAGGGTAATGGGAATGATGAACAGGGTGCCGATGAGCAGGAACAGCTGGCTCTGCGGCGGCGACGACGCCTCCCAGATGGAAACTGCCGGCGGGATGATGTTCGGCCAGAGGCTGATGCCCAGGCCACTGTAGCCGAGAAAGATCAGCGCCAGGGTGAGCAGGAAGGGCGCATGGTGCGAGTCCTCGCGCAGGATGGCGCGCAGCAGGGCCAGGGTCACCACGCCCACCAGGATCGGCACCGGCAGGAACCAGATCAGGTTGGGCATGCTGAACCAGCGGGCGGAGATGGCCGCCTGGCTCAGCGGCGTCCAGATGCTCACCACCGCGGTGAAGGCCAGCAGCAGGAACAGCAGCGGCTTGGTCAGGCGGCGCATGGTCGCCTGCAGCGGGCCTTCGGTCTTCATGATCAGCCAGGTGCTGCCCAGGAGGGCATAGGCGACGATCACGCCCAGGCCGCAGAACATCGAGAAGGGCGTCAGCCAATCCAGCGGCCCGCCGACGTACTGGCGATTCTCCACCGGGAAGCCTTCGATGAAGGCACCCAGGGCCACGCCCTGGCAGAAGCTGGCCAGCAGCGAGCCGAAGATGAAGGACTTGTCCCACAGGGCTTCCTTGCCTTCCTGGACCTTGAAGCGGAACTCGAAGGCCACGCCGCGGAAGATCAGGCCGATCAACATGAAGATCAGCGGCAGGTACAGCGCCGGCAGGATCACCGAGTAGGCCAGCGGGAAGGCGCCATAGAGCCCCGCCCCGCCCAGCACCAGCCAGGTCTCGTTGCCGTCCCAGATGGGCGCCACGGTGTTCATCATGACGTCGCGGTCTTCCTTGCCCTTGACGAAGGGAAAGAGGATGCCGATGCCCAGGTCGAAGCCATCCATGACCACGTACATCATGAGGCCGAAGATGATGATGATCGCCCAGATCAGCGGGAGGTCGATGCCAGGGATGCCGTTCATGTGCGGTCTCCGGTCAGCTGGTCGGTGGGGTTTTCTTCTTCCAGGCCGCCATCGGCGCCGGACAGCGGACGCTTGGGATGGCGATCGGTACCCGGGCCGCCGGAGGTGGGCAGATCGCCTTCACCGGTGTGCGGACCCTTGCCGATCATGCGCAGGGCATAGAGGGTGCCGATGCCGAACACGGCGAAGTAGACCACCACGAAGGCCACCAGGGTGATGCTCAGCTGGGTGACGCTGTGGTTGGACACCCCGTCCTTGGTGCGCAACAGGCCGTAGACGATCCACGGCTGGCGGCCCACCTCGGTGGTGAACCAGCCGGCCAGCAGGGCGATGAGGCCCACCGGGCCCATGCAGGTGACCAGGCGCAGGAAGCCGCGGGTCTCGAACAGCTTGCCGCGCCAGCGCAGCCAGGCGCTCCATAGGCCAGCGGCGATCATCAGCATGCCCAGGGCGACCATGATGCGGAACGACCAGAACACCACATAGGCCGGCGGCCGGTCTTCCTTGGGGAAGTCCTTGAGCGCCGGGATCGGCTCGGTGAGGCTGTGCTTGAGGATCAGGCTGCCCAGTACCGGGATCTCCAGCTTGAAGCGGGTTTCCTCACGCTCCATGTCCGGCCAGCCGAACAGGATCAGCGGGGTCGCCTCGCCGGGGGGATTCTCCCAGTGGCCTTCCATCGCGGCGATCTTGGCCGGCTGGTGCTCCAGGGTGTTGAGGCCATGGGCGTCGCCGACGAAGGCCTGGATGGGCGCCACCAGCAGGGCCATCCACATGGCCATGGAAAACATCTTGCGCACGGCCGGGTTGTCGTTGCCGCGCAGCAGGTGCCAGGCCGCCGAGGCGCCGACCAGGAAGGCTACCGACAGGTAGGCGGCGATGGTCATGTGCGCCCAGCGGAAGGGGAACGACGGGTTGAAGATCACCGCCAGCCAGTTCACCGGGACGATGCGCCCGTCGACGATCTCGTAGCCGCTCGGAGTGTGCATCCAGCTGTTGGACGACAGGATCCAGAAGGTCGACATCAGGGTGCCGATGGCGACCATCACCGTCGAGAAGAAGTGCAGGCCGCGGCCCACGCGATTCCAGCCGAACAGCATGACGCCAAGGAAGCCGGCCTCGATGAAGAACGCGGTGAGCACCTCGTAGGTCAGCAGCGGACCGGTCACGGCGCCGGCATAGTCGGCGAAACCGCTCCAATTGGTGCCGAACTCATAGGCCATCACCAGACCGGACACCACGCCCATGCCGAAGAAGATCGCGAAGATCTTCAGCCAGAAGTGATACAGATCCTTGTAGACGTGGTTGTCGGTCTTCAGCCAGAGCCCTTCGAGCACGGCGAGAAAGCTCGCGGTACCGATGGACAGCGCCGGGAAGACGATGTGGAAGGACACGGTGAAGGCGAACTGGATCCGGGCGAGATCCAGGGCTTCGAGGCCGAACATAGCTATTCCTCTCAGGCACGCCGGCTGTCGAGGGCAGCCGGTCGAGATGACGCTGACCGAGGTTCGAGCCCCAGGCATCGCCAGCGGTTCTAGCGGGACGCTAAAAAGGTGGCGCGGCTAGCCGATCAGGCGTGCCCGGAAACTGACGTGGATCAACGTCAGGCTTTAGAGTAGTCCTCTTGGATACATTTGCTTACGCGGTTCGATGTCGCACTGGGCAGGCTGTCGCACCCCAGGTGCGCTGTTTCAGCCGTCGACCGCGTCATTGCGGCGGGGCTTTTTCGTCCGCAGCGGCGGCATTGCCACTCCTCACCATAGCCCTGCCATGAGCCGCCGCGGCGCCTGGCCTCGCCAGCGGAGCACCGAACCGCAGAAAATCGTTCGCCCATTTTTCACGAACGCCTGAACCACCCCGCCAGGTTGTCTGACGATTAGTCTCCAGGTGGCTTAAGATGCCGCCTCTGCCCCCGCGAGCCCCAGCCATGTCCGGCGATACCCTGCAGCTGCGTCACCATCGTCCCTTCGTCGCCTTCTGGTTCGCCCGCGTCTGTACTGCCGGCAGCTTCCAGATGCTGACCGTGGCCATCGGCTGGCACCTCTATTCCCTCACCGGCAACGTACTCGACCTGGGGCTGGTGGGCCTGGTGGAGTTCCTGCCGCGGGTGCTGTTCATGCTGCACACCGGCCATGTCGCCGATCGCTACGATCGCCGCCGGGTCGCGGCCCTCTGCCAGACCGGCCAGGGGCTGATCGCCCTGGTGCTGCTAGTGGGCAGCCTGAACCAGGCGGTGACCCGCGAACTGATCTTCATCCTGGCCTTCTGCCTGGGCACCGCCCGCGCCTTCGAGCAGCCGACCACCCAGGCGCTGCTGCCCAACATCGTGCCACCGGCGATCTTTCCCCGCGCCATCGCCGCGGCGGCTTCGGCCATGCAGGGCGCCACCATCATCGCGCCCGCCTTGGGTGGCCTGCTCTATGCCCTGGGCGCCGCCTGGGTCTACGGCCCGGCCGTGCTCTTCTATGGCATCGCCATCCTGCTGGTGTCGAGCCTGCCGGCACGGCAGACGCCCAGCCAGAAGGAAAAGCCGACCCTGGACAACCTGCTGGCCGGCATCCGCTTCATCAAGAGTCGCCCGGACGTGCTCGGCGCCATTTCCCTGGATCTCTTCGCCGTGCTGCTGGGCGGCGCCACCGCCCTGCTCCCGGTGTTCGCCGCCGACATCCTGCTCACCGGGCCCTGGGGCCTCGGCCTGCTGCGCTCGGCACCCGCGGTGGGCGCCCTGGGCATGTCCTTCCTGCTCGCCTACGTCAGCCTGAATCGCCACGTCGGGCGCGTCATGTTCGGCTCGGTGGCGCTGTTCGGCGTGGCCACCATCGCCTTCGGGCTATCCACCTCGCTGTGGTTCTCGCTGGGCACCCTGGTGGTGCTGGGCGCCGCCGACATGGTCAGCGTGGTGATCCGCAGTTCTTTCGTCCAGCTGGAGACCCCGGATGCCATGCGCGGCCGAGTCAGCGCGGTCAATGGCCTGTTCATCGGCGCCTCCAATCAGCTTGGCGAATTCGAGTCCGGGGTCACCGCGCACTTCTTCGGCACGGTCCCCGCCGTGGTGCTGGGCGGCGTCGGCACCCTGGTCATCACCGGGGCCTGGATGAAGCTGTTCCCGGGTCTGGCCAAACGCGATCGCCTGCACGAGCCACGCGTCGACAGCTGAGCCGCCCGTCGCCGCCACGGTCGTTCATCCGCCCCGAACGACCGTTCGGCCCAGGGGACATTTATCGCGCAAACCTTAATCGCAAAATGTGATCCATGTCACATACCGATCGAGTCTTGAGGTTTCCATGCGTACCCCCCTTTCCATAGCCGCCCGCCTGAGTCTGGGCTTCGGCCTCATCCTGGTGCTGATGCTGCTGATCACCCTGGTCGGCGTCCAGCGCGTCAACGTCATCGACGACACCCTGACCGCCGTCAGCCAGGGCGCCAGCGTCAAGCAGCGCTATGCCATCAACTTCCGCGGCAGCGTCCACGACCGCGCCATCGCCATCCGCGATACGGTGCTGATCCACGACGCCGCCCCCCTGTCCAACCGCCTGGCCGACATCGATCGCCTCAAGGCCTTCTATAGCCAGTCCGCCGCCCCCATGGATCAGCTCTATGCCAGCCAAGGCGCCACCCCCGAGGAGCAGCGCCTGCTCGCGGCCATCAAGGAGATCGAAGGCATCGCCCTGCCCTTGACCGATCGCCTGTTGCAGCTGCGTGAGGCCGGTGATTTCGAAGGCGCCCGGGTGTTCCTGCTCGACCGCGTCTCACCGGCCTACGTCGAGTGGCTCAAGCGCATCAATGCGCTCATCGATCACGAGGAAGCCATCGCCAGCGGCCATCTGGGCGAGGTTCGTACCATCGCCGGCGGCTTCCGCTGGCTGATGCTGGTGACCTGCGCCATCGCCCTGCTGCTGAGCGTGACCGTCTCCATTCTGCTCATTCGCCAGATGGGTGCGACCCTGGGCGGCGAGCCCCACGCCGTGGCTGCGGCCATTCGCCGGCTGGCCGAGGGTCGCCTGGACGAGCGTCCTGCCACGCGGCACCCGGACAGCGTCATGGGCACCCTGGGCAGCGCCACGGCGCACCTGGGCGAGACCATCGTCCAGGTACGCAGCACCGCCACTTCGGTCGCCGCGGCTGCGGCCCAGTTGCAGAACACCGCCCAGACCAACCAGCGGCACACCGATGTCCAGTCCAACCAGGCCCAGCACATGGCGGCGGCGGTCACCGAACTGGCCGCCACCATCGGCGAGGTCGCCGGCTACGCCGCTCAGGCCGCCCAGGCCACCGGCAATGCCAGTACCCAGGTGGACACCGGCAACCAGCTGGTGGCCAGCTCCGGCCAGGCCATCGGCCAACTGGTGCAGGCCTTGGAGCAGGCCAGCGTGACCGTGCAGCAGGTGTCCAGCGACAGTGCCAGCATCGAGAACATCGTCGCCGTCATCAACGGCATCGCCGAGCAGACCAATCTGCTGGCGCTGAATGCCGCCATCGAAGCAGCCCGTGCCGGCGAGCAGGGCCGCGGCTTCGCCGTGGTGGCCGACGAGGTACGTAACCTGGCGACCCGCACCCAGGAGTCGACCCGCGAGATCCGCGGCATGATCGCCACCCTGCAGGAAGGCGCCAGCCGCGCCTCCGCGCAGATGGAAGAAAGCCGCAGCCAGGCCCATGAGACCGCCGAGCTGACCCAGCGCGCGGTCACGGCCCTGGCGGCCATTCGGGCCGACGTTGGCTCGGTCAACGCCATGAATGCCCAGATCGCCACCGCAGCCGCCCAGCAGACCGCGGTGGCCGAAGAGGTCAACGAGAACATCAACCGCATCCACTCGGCCACCCTGGAAACCGCCAGCGGCTCGCAGCAGATCGCCGGGGCCAGCCGTCAACTGGCGGAACTGGCCGAGGATCTGGAGCGCCGCATGAGTCTGTTCCGCACCGCCTAGACCTGAACATCCGGCAACGCTCCCGGGCTGAACCTAGCGGCAAGCGTGACGGTCAGCAGTCAGACACCTTTTCCCGCACAGGAGTCTGGACATGCAGCTTTCCCTAAACGGTCAGGTCGCCCTGGTCACCGGTGGCAGCTCCGGGATCGGCGCCGCCGTCGCCGAAGCCTTGGCCAAGGCCGGTGCCGCCGTCGCCATCAACTACCATTCCAGCGCCGAACCGGCCAAGGAATTGGCCAAGCGCATCGAGGATGCCGGCGGCCGCGCCATCGCGGTCGGCGGTGATGTCGGCGACGAGGCCGAGGTCCAGGCCCTGTTCGACCAAACCCTGGAAGCCTTCGGCCGACTGGACATTCTGGTCGCCAATTCCGGCCTGCAAAAGGATGCAGCGGTCGCCGACATGTCGCTCGAGGACTGGAACACGGTGATCAACACCAACCTGACCGGTCAGTTCCTCTGTGCCCGGGCGGCGATCCGCCAGTTCCGCAAGCAGGGCCGCGACGAGAACATTTCCCGCGCCCTGGGCAAGATCATCCACATGAGCTCGGTGCACGAGGTCATTCCCTGGGCTGGACACGTCAACTACGCGGCCTCCAAGGGTGGGGTCAATCTGCTGATGCGCAGTCTGGCCCAGGAAGTCGCCGCCGAGGGCATCCGCGTCAACAGCATCGCCCCGGGCGCCATCGCCACCGCCATCAACGAAGAGGTCACCGGTGACGAGGCCAAGGCGCGCGAGCTGCTCAGGCTGATCCCCTACAAGCGGGTCGGCCATGTCGATGATATCGGCAACGTGGCGGTTTTCCTGGCCAGCGACCTGGCCGACTACATCGTCGGGACGACCCTGTTCGTCGACGGCGGCATGTGCCTCTATCCGGGATTCGAAGACAATGGCTGATTCCTCCTCCGTGCACGCCCGCCGCAGTATCGGCGCCCACGGTGTCATCGGCGACCTGCGCACCTGCGCCCTGGTCGCCACCGACGGCACCATCGACCACTTCTGCTGGCCGAATCTGGACAGTCCCTCGGTGTTCGCCTCTCTGCTCGACTCGGAAAAGGCCGGCTACTTCAGCCTGGCGCCGGTCTGGGAGGATGCCCGTGAACAACAGCTCTACCTGCCGGACACCAATATCCTGCAGACCCGCTGGCTTTCGGCGGACGGCGTTGCCGAGGTCACCGACCTGATGCCGGTGTGCAGCAGCGACGACACCAAGCCACGCATCGTGCGCCGCGTGCAGGCGGTGGCCGGAAGCTGCCGTTTCCGCCTCGTCTGCGCTCCGGCCCACGACTATGCCCGGGCCCAGACCCGGGCGCGTCTGGTGGATGGCGGTGCCCTGTTCGAAGCCGACGGCCAGCCGACCCTGCGCCTGGCTTCCAGCGTCACCCTGCAGGTGGAGAACAATATCGCCTACGGTGAATTCGAGCTGGAACAGGGCCAGCAGCTGGACTTCGTCTTTGGCTGCGAAGAGGACGACAAGGTCGTCACCGGGCAGAGCGATCTCTGCTTCGAGGAGACTCACTCCTATTGGACCCGCTGGGCCGCCAAGAGTCATTACCAGGGTCGCTGGCGCGAGATGGTCACCCGTTCCGCCCTGGCGCTGAAGATGCTGACCTCCTGCAAGCACGGTTCCATCGCCGCGGCCGCGACCTTCAGCCTGCCCGAGGCCCTGGGCGGCGAACGCAACTGGGACTACCGCGCCTCCTGGATCCGCGATGCCTCCTTTACCGTCTACGCCTTCATGCGTCTGGGCTACACCCAGGAGGCCAAGGACTTTACCCATTGGGTGGGTCAGTGCGTGGAAAACAGCCACAACGCCCCGGAAAAGCTGCAGATCATGTATCGCCTGGACGGTGGCCTGGATCTGCCCGAGGAAACCCTGGACCACCTGACGGGCTATGCCAATTCCAGTCCGGTGCGCATCGGCAACGAGGCCTACAAGCAGGTCCAGCTGGACATCTATGGCGAGCTGATGGACGCCATCTACCTGTCCAACAAATATGGCGAGGCCATCTCCCATCACGGCTGGAAGGACGTGGTGCGGATGATCGATCACGTCTGCGAGAACTGGAATCAGCCGGATGCCGGTATCTGGGAGATGCGTGGCGATCCCGAGCATTTCCTGCATTCGCGCCTGATGTGCTGGGTAGCCATTGACCGCGCCATGCGGCTGTCGGTCAAGCGCTCGCTGCCCATGCCCTACGAGCGCTGGTACGCCGCCCGCGCCGCCATCCAGGAAGACATCTGGGAAAACTTCTGGAACGCCGAGCTGGGGCACTTCACCTCGACGCGCCATGGCAAGAGCCTGGACGCGGCCCTGCTGCTGATGCCCCTGGTGCGCTTCGTCAGCGCCACCGATCCCATGTGGCTGGCCACCCTGGACGCCATCAAGACCAACCTGGCCTACGACGGCATGATCCGCCGCTACAACCCCGTCGATACCCCGGCGGACAACCTCAAGGGCGAGGAAGGCGCCTTCGTCGCCTGCGCCTTCTGGTACGTAGAGTGCCTGGCCCGCGCCGGCCGGGTCGACGAGGCCCACCTGGAGTTCGAGAAGCTGCTGGGCTATGCCAATCCGCTGGGCCTGTACGCCGAGGAGCTGGACAAGCGCGGCTATCCCCTGGGCAACGTGCCCCAGGCCCTGTCGCACCTGGCCTTGATCAGCACCGCCTTCTTCCTGGATCGCAAACTGAGCGGCCGGGATCCGCAGTGGCAGCCGTAGGTTGATCTGGATCGCGGTCCTGGGTCGCTCCTGAGGTATCCGTAGGAGCGGCCCATGGCCGCGATGCCGTCAGTAGCCGAAATGATCATGAAGAGGCCGGGCGCTGGCGATAGGCAAGCTTCCCCTCCCGCTATCCTCTCCACACTGGTGCTACAGCGCCGAATCCAGCGCGGCCATGGGCCGCTCCTACATGCGCATCGAGCGACCGCCTGACAAAGGTTCGACCCCTCGCCTGGATGACGACGCCGTCTCATCCACACAAGGATCACGAAGGGGTTCACTAGTGGAACCTGAAAGTGGAGTAGCTCAAACACTGAGGAAAGTCAGCTAACCCTTCACGCCACCCGGCTTTGCCCCAGCGCCTCGTTGACGCAGTTCGCCATGTCGTCGATGTGCCAGGGCTTGGGCATGAAGCGGGTCCGGCCGGCGCCGCGTGGCACCGTCAGGCGATCACCCGAGGTGAGGATTACCGGAATGTGTGGCCAGCGTTGGGAGACGAGTTGGGCGAGCGCTTCGCCATCCAGCCGGCCCGGCATGCGCACGTCGGTGAAGAGCACGTCGATGCGAGCGCCGTTCTGCTCCAGATAGCTCAGCGCCGCATCGGCAGTGGACACGGCCACCACCTGCAGGTCCACCAGGGACTCGAGCGCTTCGGTGGCCAGTTCCCGCAGCAACGGCTCATCCTCCACCAGTAACAGTAGAGGACGATAGCCGCCGAGAAGGGAAGATGCTTGTGTCATAACCAACAGACTTTGCCAAACAGGCGCGGTTCTAGCGGCTTGGCCCAGTCTCGACCAAAGTCGACCACCGGCAGTGGCAACCCCTCTAAGCGGTATTTTTCCAGCGTTTCGCTGAGCCTGGGCGTTCACCTCAAGAACCCGCTGTGATATTCTTTCTTGTTTGAACGATCAATAAAAAAAGAACCCCATCCCCTTTGGCAGCTCGTAAGGAGTCCCCATGAGTGCGACGCCCTCATCCGGCACCGTAAAGCTCAATCCCCCCGCCTTCTATTGCGCGGCGGCAGTGATCCTGCTGTTTTCCCTGGTCGTCATCGGCTGGCCCGATCAGGCGGGCGTCTGGTTGCTGCAGGCGCAGACCTGGGCTGCCAACACGGTCGGCTGGTATTACCTGCTCGCCATGTCGCTCTACCTGGTGTTCGTGGTGGTCACCGCCCTGTCCGGCTACGGCAAGATCAAGCTCGGTGCCGACCACGACCAACCCGAGTTCAGCTACCTGTCCTGGGCCGGCATGCTGTTCGCCGCCGGCATCAGCATCACCCTGTTCTTCTTTTGCGTGTCCGAACCCCTTACCCACTTCACCCAGCCCCCGGCAGGTGAAGGCGGTAATTCGGCAGCGGCCCGCCAGGCCATGCAGATCCTCTTTCTGCACTGGGGCCTGCATGGCTGGGGCGTCTTCGCCCTGGTGGCCATGTCCCTGGCCTATTTCGCCTACCGGCACAATCTGCCCCTGGCCCTGCGTTCGGCGCTCTATCCGCTGATCGGCAAGCGCATCAACGGTCCCATCGGGCATGCCGTGGACGCCTTCGGCATCATCGCCACCATCTTTGGCCTAGGCGCCGACCTTGGGTTCGGGGTGCTGCACCTCAACGCCGGGCTCGACTACCTGTTCGGCATCAGCCACAGCCACTGGGTACAGCTGGTGCTCATCGTGCTGATGATGGGCGCCGCCATCGCCGTGGCCGTGTCCGGCGTGGACAAGGGCGTGCGGATCATGTCCGACATCAACATGGTGCTGGCGGTCGCCCTGCTGCTGTTCGTGCTGTTCGCCGGTCCTACCCAACATCTGCTCAACACCCTGATCCAGAACATCGGCGACTATCTCACCGCGCTGCCGGGCAAGAGCTTCGACCTCTATGCCTATGACAAGCCCTCCGACTGGCTCGGCGGCTGGACGGTGTTCTACTGGGCCTGGTGGATCGCCTGGGCGCCCTTCGTCGGGCTGTTCATCGCCCGCATCTCGCGCGGTCGCACCATCCGCGAATTCGTCTTTGGCGTCCTGTTCATCCCGCTGGGCTTCACCCTGGCCTGGCTGTCGATCTTCGGCAACAGCGCCCTGGAACTGGTCCTCGGCCAAGGCATGACCGGTCTGGCACAGACCGCGCTCACCGATCCCGCCATGGTCTTCTACCAGGTACTGGAAACCTATCCGGCCAGCCGTGTGGTGATCAGCGTCGCCGTGCTAGTGAGTTTCGTCTTCTTCGTCACCTCGGCCGACTCCGGCACCGTGGTGCTGTCGACCCTGTCGTCCAAGGGCGGCGAGGCGGACGAAGACGGTCCCAGATGGCTGCGGGTGTTCTGGGGCGCCGCGGTGGCCCTGGTCACCGGCGGGCTGCTGTTCGCCGGCAGCATGGATGCGCTCAAATCGGCGGTGGTGCTGACCTCCCTGCCCTTCTCGGTGGTCGTCCTGCTGATGATGTGGGGCCTGCACAAGGCGCTGCACCTAGAATCCCAACGCCAGCGCGCGCGACTGCATTCCCTGGCGCCGGTGGCGACCAACGGCAAGGCCCGCCACGGCGGCTGGCGCCAACGGCTGTCCCAGGCGGTGTACTTCCCCTCACGGGACGAGGTGTACCGCTTCATGGACAGCCTCGTGCGGCCGGCCATGGAAGAGATGGTCGAGGTCTCGCGGGAGAAGGGACTGGTGGTGGAAACCCAGTTCGATTCCACCAATGCCAACCTGCAGCTGACCATCGGCCACGGCGAGGAGCACCCCTTCATCTACCAGGTGATCATGCAGGGCTACTTCACGCCCTCCTTCGCCCGCGCCGGCATCGGCCGGCTGCACCTGAAGAACCGTCGCTACTACCGCGCCGAGGTGCACCTCACCGAGGGCAGCCAGGACTACGACCTGGTGGGCTACAACCGCGAGCAGATCCTCAACGACATGCTCGATCAGTACGAACGCCACCTGCAGTTCCTGCACCTGGTACGCTAGAAGGTGGTTTTTTCGCCGACTGAAAGGCCATTGAAAGCAATAGACGTCGTATAATCGCTCCCAGGGTCGGCCCCGTGCCGGCCCCGGGGTCGGTACGCCTCGCCGGTCCCTCGCCGTTTGGAGACCGTCTTGCCCATCCCGCCCGCCAACCTGCCCTGTCCTCCCCTGCTGCAATGGCTTGCCCTGATCCTCTGCTCGGCCCTGGTCGGGGGCGGACTCAGCTGGCTGCAGGTGCCCGCCGCGCTCTTTCTGGGCCCCATGCTGGTGGCCATCGCCTTTGGCGTCAGCGGCGCCAGCATCCGTCTGCCACGGCGCCTGTTCCAGTCCGGTCAGGGGGTGGTGGGCTGTCTGATCGCCCATGCCATGACCGCCGCGGTACTGCTCACCGTTGCCGAGCACTGGCCGGTGATGCTGCTGGCGACCGCCCTGACCGTCTTGCTCAGCCTGCTCACCGGGGCCCTGCTGGTACGTTTTGGCGGCCTGCCCGGTAGCACCGCGGCCTGGGGCACCACGCCAGGTGCAGCCGCCGCCATGGTCGCCATGGCCGAGGAATACGGCGCCGATCCGCGTATCGTCGCCACCATGCAATACGTGCGCGTGGTCTGTGTGGTGCTCATCAGTGCCCTGGTGGGCCGACTACTGGGCGCGGAAGGCAGCGGCACGGGTCATCAGGCCACCGGCATCAGCCTGGACGGACACTTCGCCTTCAACCTGGCGCTGACCCTGGCAGTAGCCCTGGCCGGCAGCTGGTTGGGCGGGCGGTTGTTTCCCGCCGGGGCCCTGCTGTTACCCATCGCCTTGGGCACCCTGCTGCAACTCAATGGCTGGCTGGATATCACGCTGCCCCACCTGCTGCTCGCGGCGGCCTATGGCGCCATGGGCTGCTATGTGGGTCTGAGGTTCGACCGGGCCACCGTCAGCTATGTCTGGCGGGCCCTGCCCAAGATGATTTTCGCCTCGCTGCTGCTCATCGCCCTGTGCGCCCTGTCGGCGCTGCTGATGGCGCGGCTGATGCACGTCGATTTTCTCACCGCCTACCTGGCTACCAGCCCGGGCGGACTGGATTCGATGGCCATTATCGCGGTGGATGCCCACGCCGATGTCGGTCTGGTACTGGCCATGCAGGCACTGCGGCTGATCGGCGTGGTACTGACCGGGCCACTACTGGCCCGGCAGCTGGTCAAGCTTGCCCGCACCTAGCAGGAGGTGCGGACGCCGGGGCCTAGGCCGAACGGCGACGTTCGACCTGGGCAGTGATGTTGTAGCCCTCGGCCGCATGGCCACGGACCACGACGCGCGCATCGGGATAGAAGCCCTTGAGGCGCTGCTCGAAGAGAAAGTAGATCTCCGCGCCGACCTGGATTTCCGCCGGATCGGTCAAGGTCAGGGAAAAACTGCGTACAGGATCGGCGGCATGCTGCAGCTCGTCCTCCTCGATGCGCTGCATGGCGTCTTCGACGATTTGTTCGGCGATCTGCGACATCTGTGACCTCCTGGTCAGGTACTGGCTGATTCACCATCCCCATGGACGGCTGTTTCGCTAATGACCACGAGCACGGCGCGAGGATTCGTTCTCTCTGCAAGATTCCGACGAAACTGTAGACTTGTATGACTTTACGCCTTTCATGACGTCTCAATCGGCCGGGTTGCGGTCTCCTGCACACCGAGGACGAGGAAGCTGCCCCGCCATGGTCGACGCTGCCGATCACCCCGCTCCGCCCCGTAATCCGGCCACCCAGCGCCTGGCACTCTGGCTGCTCGTCTGCGCGGTCGCGGTGATCCTGGCACTGGAGTCCTGGCAGGTGTGGCGCAACTACCAGAATGCCTTCGCCAGCGCGCGCAGCGATGTCGGCAACATCGCCCTGGCAGCGGCCCAGCACGCCGACGATGCCATCAAGGAAGCCGATTCGTTGCTGGTCAGCATCCGTGACCGCCTGGAGGACCAACCGCTCGACCAGCTGGATCGCCCGCGGGTGCATCGCCTGCTGGCACGCCAGGCGACTCTGCTGCCGCAGCTCCACGGGTTGTTCATCTACGATCGCGACGGCAACTGGCGGGTGACCGACAAGAGCAGCAACCCGCCCCAGGCCAGCAACGCCGACCGTGAGTATTTCCAGTTTCACCGGGAACATCCGGAAGACCGGCTGCACGTCGGCGCCGTGATCGAAAGCCGCAGCACCCATGAGCTGATCATTCCGGTGTCGCGGCGCCTGGAAGACCGCGCTGGCCACTTCGCCGGGGTCCTGCTCGCCACCATTCGCCTGCAGTATTTCGTCGACTATTACGCCCGCTTCAAACTGGACGGCCGGGGCGCCATCACCCTGGCGCTGGACGATGGCACCCTGATGGTACGGCGCCCCTATGTGCCCGAGCACGTCGGCACGCCGCTGGCCAGCAGCGTGCTGTTTCGCCAGTACGTGACCCAGGCGTCCACAGGTACCGCCCTGGTACGCGCCATGATCGACGGGCGCGAGCGCCTCTATGCCTTCCAGCACCTGGAAGGTTATCCGCTGGTGGCCCTGGCCGGCATCTCCAAGAGCGATATCCTCGCCAGCTGGCGCCAGGATATGCTGCGTTCGGTGACGGTGGTGGGCCTCATCATCCTGGGGATGCTGATCTTCGGCTTCAGCCTCTTGCGGGAAATCCGCGCCAGCGAACGTATCGAAGCGGCCCTGCGCCTGGCCCATGATGAGTTGCACAAGCTGACGCTCAAGGACAGCCTGACCGGCCTGGGCAATCGCCGGCAGTTCGACACCCTGCTACCGGTGGAACTGGCGCGGGCGCAGCGCAACCATCAACCGCTCAGCCTGCTGATGATCGACATCGATCACTTCAAGGCCTACAACGATCACTACGGTCATCCGGCGGGTGATCGCTGCCTGCAGGCGGTAGCTGGCGTAGTGGCCTCGGCAGCACGGCGCCCGGGCGATCTGGCGGTACGCTACGGCGGCGAGGAAATGGCTCTCTTGCTACCCAACTGCGACGCGGCCGGTGCCCAGCAGGTGGCCCTTGCGGTCCAGGAGCGGCTGCAGGTTCTGGAGGTACCCCATGCCACCAGCGCCTTCGGCCGCATCACCGTCAGCCTCGGCTTCGCCGTCCAGGCACCCGGTGGGCTCCAGCCGACGCAGCCCGCCGAGCTGCTGGCCAATGCCGACGCCGCCCTCTATCGCGCCAAGCACCTGGGGCGTAATCGCACCTACCCATCGGTGGACCCCGACGACGATCAGCCGCAGATCATGCCACCGCGGTAGTGCACCCGGTCCTTGCCGGCGCGCTTGGCCTGGTAGAGCTCGCCATCGGCCTGCTTGAGCAGATCGGAAGGCTGATAACCCGGGGCCAGGCGTGCGACACCCGCACTGAAGGAAAAGCAGGTACCGGTGCTGGTGTTGCTGCGGATGTCATCGAGCAGCGCCTGCAACCGTTGCGCCAGGTGCCGCTCGTCCTCGGCCTCCAGCAACATGCCGAATTCCTCGCCACCCAGGCGGCCGAAGCGGCCAGCGGGGAAATGCCGGCCCAGGATGGTCGCGATTTCCTTGAGTACCTGGTCGCCCACATCATGGCCGAAGCGGTCGTTGATCCGTTTGAAGTCATCGATATCGAGCATGGCGAAATACCAGGACGGCGAGGCCTCCTCGCAGATCTGCTCCATGTCCAGCATCAGCGCCCGTCGGTTGCTGATGCCGGTGAGGGCATCGGTCTCCGCCTGCCGCCGGTAGTTTTCCTTGAGTTCCAGGGTGCTGGCGACGATACGCACGAAGGTGGCGTTGAGCAGCACGCCCAGGGCCAAACTGGCGCCGAGCATCACCACGAACAGCGGCAGGCCCATCGCTGCGACCAGGTCCATCTGCCCGTAAAAGAGCAACAGCCAGACGGCAGCGGCGGCGATGCCGTAGTCGAGCACATGGGAAAAGAGGATGGTCGAGCCCAGGGTGATGACGATGGCCATGGGAATCATCCAGGCCTGGCCGGGCTCGCCCATTTGCAGGATCTGGAAACGAAAGGCCAGGGCTTCGAAGAGCACGAATACCAGGGCGAACAAGCGCCAGACGACAAAGCGCCGTGCCGTGGCCATCGTCAGGCACGAGCCGACCATCCCGCCAAAGGCCAGCCAGCCCCACAGCGGGACCCCAGCGCTCAGGAAGGGGTTGATCAGCACACTGATCAACCAACCCAGGATGCCAGTGGTCTGCGCCAGCACATTGGGCAACTGCAGCATTTGGCGAATATGAGTCTGATAGGTCATTGCATAACTCGAACGCCAAATTTAGTGGCCAACTGACATCATTAGATGCTATCCCATTCGTTGCGTTTCGTCGGCGAAAAGCGGATTCAAGCAAGACGATAGACGTCTGAACATCACCCTGCCTCTGACCAGACAGCATAGGACCGCTTTCTCCACCGCACCGACGAAACGAACGGCGGCGAAAAGACGCCACCGGTCAGCTCGCCCTGCGAACCCGCAGGCCCCTCCCGCTAAGCTCTGCGCTTGAGATTTTCGGCTAGGCTTGGCAGTGCCCAAGCCGTCGTTCATGCTTCGAGCGACCTCAAGCCCCTTTTCTACCGGCATAGAACACACCAGGCGCCATCATGGAAATCGATGCTCTGTTCGACCACCTGCATACCCTTCCCAGCATTCCCAAGGTGGCGCAGGAGCTCATCCAGCAGTTCGACGATCCCCGCAGCAGCATCGAAGGCATCGCTCGTAACCTGGCGCTGGATCCAGTGCTCTCGGCCAAGGTCTTGCGCCTGGCCAACTCGGTACGCTTTCGCGGCGTCCGCCCGTCCACCAGCATCGAAGGCGCCGCTATCCGCCTGGGCTTCGATGCCCTGCGTACCCTGGTGCTGGCCTCGGCGGTCACGGCGGCCTTCCGCCATAACCCGGCCTTCGACCCGCGAGATTTCTGGCAGCACAGTTTCGACGTGGCCAGCATCTGTCGCGTCCTCGCCCGCCAGGTCGGTGCCGATCCGGAAACGGCCTTTACCTGCGGCATGCTGCACAGCATCGGCGAGTTGCTGATCAGGACGGCTGCACCCGACATCGCCGCGCGAATAGATGCCGAGCAGCGTGCGCCCTTGGTGGAAGGGGAAGCCCTCGGCTTCGGTTATCCCGAAGTGGGTGCCGAGCTGGCTCGCCGCTGGCAGCTGCCCGTGGTGATCCAGCACGCCATCGCCTATCAGCTGCACCCCCAGGACGCCCCCGACGACCCCACCCAGGCGCGGCTGGTGGCCCAGGCCCGCCTGGTGTCCTTTGTCCTGCGTCGCCATGGCGGCATCAACGAACAGGCCAAGGTCGCCTTGGGCAACGCCTTGCTGGAAGGCGTGGATCTGGACGAACTGCTGGCCGAACTGCCCCAGGTCATCGAAGCCGACAAGGCCTTTGGCACCCTGATCAACTGACCGGTCGTCTTCTGCACGAGGCGCGCTAGCACCTGCATCACAAATCTGCCAGCCGGTCGTGGCGAAAGTCGAACGGGTACCGCAAGAATCGGTCGAAGCGTTATAGCTGACAGGAGTGATTGCGATGGCCGAGCCGCTGAAGTTCACGGATGCGAACACCATTATCAAGGGCGCTTTCCAACCCATGTTGTGCGCCATGACCGCCCAGGATCAGGCGACCTTCAACGTCGAGGTCTATGCGCCCAACGGCACGGCACTGTTGCAGCGACGCATTGCTCGGGTCGATCTGCTCGACAACTCCCTGCTGGAAGCCTTCATCTGCGACAGCCGCGCCCGCATCGAGCGGGCCACCCACGAACGCCTCGACTGGCAGGTGCGCTACACCCGCGCGTCCTGAGTCTGGCAACCGCTGTCGAACAGGCGCCCCAAGAGGCGCCTTTTTCGTAACCGTCAATCGTTGAGTTCGCGCTTCTGCTGGCTGCCCTGCTTGGTGGCAGGCATCTTGCCGGTCTTTTTCTGGGTGGTTGGATTGGCCGTGGAGGTGTCGTCGGCGCTGTCGCGCTTGCTGGTGTTGGAGCTGCCCGGCGCGCCGATGCCATTACCGGTCACACCGGCGTCATTGTTGCTGGCGGCCAGGCTAGGGCCGGCTACCAGAGCTAGGGCGGCGCTTAGGGCAAGTATCAGCGGGGTCTTGCGCATCGTGGTGTCCTCCTGCCGCGAAAGGAAGGGTGTCGCGGGCTGCACCCTGGTGGATTAGGCCAAAGGCCGGGCCAAGCGTTCCCGCCTTCCTATAGACTAATGGCCATCCCGCCGCGCCTCGAAAGGTCCGGCCGTCGTATTCAGGAGTGACCGTGAAGCACCGTTATCTCATCGTCGATCGCACCGCGCTCGATAGCCCTGCGCTGTTCGACTATCTGGCCGAGGCGCCGCAGCACCGGGTCATCGTCTCCGGCGGTACGGCCGAGCAGCTGTTTGCCGCAGATTTCTGGCCGCGCCTGCGCGAGCGCCTGGCGCCCCATGCCGAGCGCTTCTTCTTCGCCGACTCCAGCGGCCCGCTGCTGCAGGCCGAGCTGGAGGGTCGCAAGCCGGGTCTGCTGGATCGCGAGCTGACCCTGGCCTTCAAGCAGGCGGTGACCGCCGATGCCGAAGACGATCGCGTCCTGACGCGCATCCGCAGCGAACTGCTCGATACCGATCATGACTATCAAGCCAATCGCCGCATCTTCCTCAACAGCCTGCTCGGCCAGATGCGCCGTGCCCTGCCTGCCGGAGCGGTAACCGCCGGCAACTGGCAGGACGCCGTCCGCCAGGCCATCGCCGCCGCCCAGCAGGGGTTGGCCAAGGGCTTCGCGCCGGGTCTGGCCGATGCGCCCTTCAAGGTCTTCCTCAAGGCCTATCCGCTCGCCGCACGCTATGTCGCCCAGCTCGCCATGCTGCTGATCACCGCGGGTCGCCAGGACAACGATGTCCTCATCGACCGCTTCGTGGCGCAGGATCCGGCGCTGGTGGCCACCCTGTTCGACGGCCTGCTGACCGAAGACGAGGACCAGCGCCAGGCCTACACTGCGCTCAAGCGCACCCTGGATGCCCTGGGCACCGGCGGCCAGGCGCTGCACTGATGTCCTAAAGGCGTTCCAGCAGCGCTGGCAGGATCAGGCCTGCAGCCCCCAGCAACTGCCAGTCCGCCTGGAAATCCGCCGCCGGCTGCGGGTCGATGCGTATCACCGTCGCCCCCTGCTGGCGCGCCACCACCGGCAGACTGGCAGCTGGCTGCACCAAACCGGACGTGCCTACTACCAGGCAGAGGTTGCAGCGCTCGGCCAGCGCCCAGGCGGTAGCCAGGGCCGCTTCCGGCAAGGACTCGCCGAACCACACCACCCCGGGCCGCGCCAAGCCGCCGCACAGCGGACAGGTCGGCGGCGCCAGCAGCTGCGCCTCCGCGCCCACGGGTGGCGGCGCCGCCAGGGGATTCGCGCAATCGAAGCAGCGCGGTTCATGCAGGCTGCCGTGCAGATGGATGACGTCGCGACTGCCAGCCCGCTCATGCAGGTCGTCGACATTCTGGGTGACCAGCCGCAACCGCCCCTGGCGGTCGGCCCAGTCCGCCAGGGCGCGATGGGCCGCGTTGGGTTCGGCCCTGAGCACCTGGGCACGCCGCCACTCGTACCAACTCCAGACCCGCGCGGGATCCTCCTGAAAGGCCTCCGCGGTGGCCAGTTGCGCCGGATCGAAGCGCGCCCAGAGACCGGTCAGGGCTTCGCGAAAGGTGGCTATGCCACTCTCCGCCGAGACGCCGGCGCCGGTCAGCACCAGCACCTCGTCGGCTTGTCGCAAGCGATCGAGCAGGACCTCGGGGAGCGGCGCGAGTCCGGACCGGCAATCGAAGGGATCAGGCATGAGGGCGCTGGCTCCTGACATCTAAGGCAACACAAGGGGGTCTTGCGGACCGCTAAAAAGGCCGAAAGTGTGACGATACTCGACGGATGGTGAGTCCGCTCATCGTTTTCCCGGGAACCGAGGTTCACCCTTTTTCCCACAGGCCGATAATCCGGGAGTCCGCGTCCGATGTCGCTCCTACCCAACGGTATGTGAATGAAGAAGTCCGTCGTTTCCAAGTATCCGCGCCTGCTGATCGCCGGTGCTCTCGCCCTCGTCACCCTCGTCAGCCTGGCCTGTTGGTGGTGGCTCAAGCCTTCCACCCCGGCTCCGACCGCCACGGCCATGCTCGCCAGTGTGCAGCAGACGCCTGAACACTGGACCCAGGAGCCTCGCGATTTCTCCGTGTTGCTGGCCGATCTGCGCGCCAAGGTCATCAGTGGCGCCGTGATCGGTGACCATACCCTCTACATCGACACCACTCGCGGCGAGCACTACGCGGTGACCGACAATGGCGGTCGCCTGACCGACCGGCTGCTGGCCGACTACGCTACCCAGGCCGAGCCGCTGTTCCCGGTCGCCACCTGGAGCGAGTCCGGCCAGCGCCACCCCTGGCTGGATGCCCTGCTGTTCAACCTGCCGGGATATCTGCTCCTGCTGCTGCTGGCCGTGCCCCTGGCGCTGCGTTTCGCCAGCCCCTTCAAGCTGCACCGCAAGGGCACCGGCATCTCCTTCAAGGATGTGGTCGGCGCCGCCGAAGCCAAGCGCGCCCTGGAAGACGTCACCACCTGCCTGCGCAATCCCGAGGCCTTCGCCGCCCTCGGCGCCCGTCCGCCCAAGGGCGTACTGCTGACCGGCGAGCCCGGCACCGGCAAGACCCAGTTGGCCAAGGCCCTGGCGACCGAGTGCAACGCCCACTTCATTCAGGTGACCGGCAGCGACTTCTCCTCGATGTTCTTTGGTGTCGGCATCCAGAAGGTCAAGTCGCTGTTCCGCACGGCTCGCAAGAAAGCGCCCTGCATCATCTTCATCGACGAGATCGACGGCATCGGCCGCCGCGCCGAGCAGTCGCGCTCCAGCGATGCCGAAGCCAACCGCATCATCAACCAGTTCCTCACCGAACTGGACGGCTTCGACGGCACCAGTGGCGTGCTGGTCCTGGGCGCCACCAACTTCGCCGACTCCCTGGATCCGGCGCTGCGCCGCGAAGGTCGCTTCGACCGCACCATCGCCGTGCCGCTGCCGAGCCTGGAAGACCGTCGCGCCCTGTTCGAACTCTATGCCGGCAAGCTGCCCTGCGAAGGCGAACTGGACCTCGCCGCCCTGTCGCGCGGCACCGTGGGCCTGACCCCGGCGGCCATCGCCTACATCAGCAACCACGCCGCCCTGCTGGCCGCTCGCGAGAATGCCAGCGCCGTGACCATGGCCCACTTCGTCGAGGCCATCGAGACCTGCCGGATCGGCGAGCAACCGGTCGGCGTCACCCCGCTGGGTTCGGCCGAGCGCACCCGCATCGCCGTGCACGAAGCCGGTCATGCCTTGGTCGCTGCCGTGCTCAACGTCGGCCGGGTGGAAAAGGTCACCTTGCTGCCCCGTGGCCAGGCCCTGGGCGTGACCCTGATCACCCCCACCGAAGACAAGCGCCTGCACCTGAAGTCGGAACTCGAAGGCCGTATCCAGATGCTGCTGGCCGGCCGCTGCGCCGAGCAGCTGTACTTCAACGAGGTCTCTTCGGGCGCTGCCCAGGACCTGCAGGAAGCCTCCAAGCTGGCGCTGTCCATGGTCGCCTCCCTGGGCATGGGCCCGAGCGGCTCGCTGCTCAGCCTGCAGGCCCTGCGCGACGCCGGGATCGAGTTCGACGCCGCGCCCAGCATCGCCTCTGCCGATCAGCTGCTGCACAGCCTGGATCATCGCTGCCTGGCGCTGATCACCGAGCTCAAGCCGGCACTGGACGACATCACCGAGCAACTGCTGCGCGACGAGACCATCCCCGGCAGCGCCGTGGCCGAAGCCATCGCCCGCGCCAGTGGCCGGGAAGCCTGCGGCGCTCTCAACCGTGCCCTGGCCCACCTGCCGGAGCGCGCAGGCGACAGCGAACCCAGCATCGCCGCGGCCTTCCAGGGCGACTGATCTCGGCGACCTCTGGTCATGGCAAAGAAAAGCCCCGGTCTGCCGGGGCTTTTTCATGTCAGGGCCTGTTCAGATCCTTCAGCTTCTCAAAGGATGTTGGCGTAGTCCGCCTCGATCCGATCCAGGCTCAGGTGATTGAGGAAGTTGGAAAAGCACATCCAGGCCGCCAGGGCGTTGAGGTCCTGGAATTGTGCCGGCAGGTACTTGGGCGGCACCACCACGCCCTCGTCCACCAGCTGGCGCAGGATGCGCATGTCCTCCAGGGTGGTCTTGCCGCAGAACAGCAGCGGGATCTGCTCCAGCTTGCCCTTGCGCACCGCCAGCTGAATGTAGTTGTAGATCAGGATGAAGCCCTTGAGATAGGACAGGTCCTTGGTGAAGGGCAGCCCGGTCGGCGTCGAGCCGCGGAACACCCGGCTGGCGTTCTGGTAGCCCGACTCCAGGTCGTAGCCCTGCTCCTGGAAGAAGCGGAAGACCTCGAGAAAATCGGCGCCGTCCTCGGCCAGGTGGATGGCGCGGGTGCGATTGGTCAGCTTGCGCAGGCGGGTCGGATAGGAGGCGAAGGCGATCACTTCCATGAGGATCGCCAGGCCCTCCTGGGTCACGGTGGACGACGGCGGACCCTTGGCCAGGAAGGTGCAGATCGGCTGGTTCTGGCCATTGAGGGTAGTGCCGACATGCACCAGGCCCTCGTGGACCTCCAGGGCGCGCACGTCACGCTCGTTGAACAGGGCGTCGGCACGCACCTTGATGTAGTCGGCGCCCGCCGCGGCGTCGGCGACGATACCGTCGGACTCGAACACCCGGATGGTGCCTTCCGTCTCGCCAAAGACCCGATTCAGCCGTTCCTGCAGGATGGGCACGGCGTCCTTGGCAGTCAGGGTCTTGGGCTCGTCCTCCAGGGCACCGCGATGGGCGATGTTGTCCAGATAGCTGGACATCATCATGCCCAGGTCGGCCAGGGTCGGATCGCCGGCATGAAAGGCGTCCGAGGCGGCGCCATAGAGCTCCTGGGAGATCAGCCCGAAATCCGGGGTGCCACGCGCCTGCAACATGCGAATCACCATGCGGTACTCGCGGCACATGCGCCTCATGATCTGGCCGACCGGATTGAACTGGCCGAGCTGGCGGGTCACCTCCCGCTCGATGCTCTGGAATTCGCCTTTGAGCGCATCGGCATCGAACCCCAGCGGACGTCCGTCGTAGAAGGCGCGATCCACCGCCGGCAGGCGCTTGCCCTTGCCGTCCAGGAAACCCTGGCGCACCTCGTCGTCCCACTTCACCGCATCGAGAATACGGATCGGCGCCTGAGCCGCGACGATGCGGTCGGACAGCTGGCGAATGGTCTGGTGATAGGGATCGAGAAAGGGCTGGCGGGCATTCATGACGGCAACCGGGCGACGGGCAAGACCTCAAGGATGGCCGTTGCCACGTCTTTTGCCTAGGTTTCACGACGGCAGACCGGCCGAGCCGCGCTATTTGGCGAACAGCTGGCTCATGTCCTTGAACGCCTTGAACTCCAGGGCGTTGCCGCAGGGGTCGAACAGAAACATGGTGGCCTGCTCGCCCACCTGGCCCTGGAAGCGGATGTAGGGCTCGATGACGAATTGGGTCTCGCGGGCGCGCAGACGGTCGGCCAGGGCTTCCCACTCGTCCCAGCCCAGCACGATGCCGAAGTGCGGCACCGGCACGTTGTGGCCGTCCACAGCGTTGGTGTGAGCCTCGTCCTGGGAAGCGGTCTTGGGATGCTCGTGGATCACCAGCTGGTGGCCATAGAAGTCGAAGTCGACCCAGTGGTCGCTGGAGCGGCCTTCGGCGAGGCCGAAGACCTCCCCGTAGAAATGCCGCGCGGCAGCCAGGTCGTAGACGGGAATGGCGAGGTGAAAGGGCGACAGGGCCATACGTGGAATTCCTGATGGAGGATGGATCGCTCATTCTCACCTCAAGTTTTCCTGCGCATGAAGCGCATATTCCTGCCTCCGAGCATCGAAATTTTTGTCGCTCGGCGCTGGGCTCGCTACAGTGCCCTACCCAGGCCCCGGGCATCCGCCATGCTTCGCGAACTCAAGACCTTTCTCGCCGTCGTCCGCCATGGCAGCTTCGCCGCGGCCGGGCTGCACGTAGGCCTGACGCCTTCGGCGGTGAGCGCCCAGATCCGCAACCTGGAGCAGAACCTGGGCCTGGACCTGTTCGACCGCAACGGACGCAGCGCCCTGCTCAACGCCGCGGGACGCCGCGCCTTGCCCCTGGCCGAGGAAATCCTCGCTACCTACGCCCGCATGGCCGGCGCCGGGGACGAGATCCAGGGCGAATTGCGCATCGGCGCCATCGCCAGCGTCCAGACCGGCCTGCTGCCCGGCACCCTGGTGCGGCTGCGCCAGCGGGCGCCACGCCTGGAGCCCCGCCTGGTGCCTGGGGTGTCGCTCGCCCTGCTCAGCCAGGTGGACGCCGGCGAGCTGGACCTGGCCATCCTCATCCGCCCGCCCTTCGAGCTGCCCAAGGAGCTGCACGCCACCACCTTGTTGCAGGAACCCTTCGTGCTGATCGTCCCGCCAGGGCTGACAGGTGACGATCCCCGGCTGTTGCTGGAGACCCAACCCTTCATCCGCTACGACCGCCACTCCTTCGGCGGACGCCGGGTCAGCGCCTTTCTGCGCGAGCAGCGCCTGACGGTGCGCCAGGTGCTCGAACTCGACGAACTCGACGCCATCGTCAAGATGGTGGAGCACGGCCTGGGGGTGGCCCTGGTGCCCTGCGCCGGCCTCTGGCTGGAGCATGCGCGGGTGCGCCGGCTATCGCTCGGCACCCTCACCTTCCATCGCGAACTGCAGGTCATCACTCGCCACGCCGGGCGCGATCTGCCGGCGGTGGCGCTGTTTCGCCAGTGCCTGACCGAGGCCGTGTCAGAACAGCTGCACCAGCAACCAGTAGAGTGAAGCGGACAGCGCCATGGCTACCGGCAGGGTGAGCACCCAGGCCAGCGCCAGATTGCGCACCGTGGCCCACTGCAATCCGGAACCATTGGCGGCCATGGTCCCGGCCACGCCCGAAGAGAGCACATGGGTGGTGGAGACCGGCAGGCCGAAGGCATCCGCCGCGCCTATGGTGCCCATGGCCACCAGCTCGGCCGAGGCACCCTGGGCATAGGTCAGGTGGGTCTTGCCGATGCGCTCGCCAACGGTGATGACGATGCGCCGCCAGCCGACCAGGGTGCCCAGGCCCAGGGCGATGGCCACCGCCACCTTTACCCACAGCGGGATGAAGCGGGTGGCCTGATCGATCTGCCGCTTGAATTCCTTGAGGTCCTCCTGCGCCTTGGGCGCCAGGCCCGGCAGGTGCTCCTTCTCCAGCAGGCGGATGGATTCCGACGCCAGGTACATGGCATTGCGCACATTGGGCATGCTCTGCGCCGGCACGTTGTTGAGGGCGCCGTACTGACGCACCTCGCGCGCGATGTCGTCGGTGATGGCCGCCAGCGCCGGCAGCACCTCGGGATTGCTCTGCCGCTTGCGCACGAATTCCAGCAGTACGCCGTGGGGATCGGCTGGCGCAGCCTGGGGCGCCGCCTGGCGCAGACCGCTGGCGGTGACCTCGGCCACGGCGGCAAAAGCCGGGGTGGCGGTGGCCGGCACCGCGCGATTGAGCGCATAGGCGGTCGGCAGGGCACCGACCAGGATCAGCATGATCAGCCCCATGCCCTTCTGGCCATCGTTGGAGCCATGGGCGAAGGACACCCCGGTGCAGGTCAGGATCAGCAGGCCGCGGATCCAGGGCGGCGGCGGCTCGGCGCTTTTCGGCTCCTGATAGAGCGTCTGGTCGCGCACGATCCGCTTGAGCAGCACCAGCAGCACCGCCGCGCAGACGAAGCCGATCAGCGGCGAGAACAGCAGCGCATAGCCGACCTTGGCCACCTGGCCCCAGTCCACGCCGCTGCTGCCATCCAGGCCGCCCAGCCAGGCGTGCATCAGGCCGACGCCGATGATGGAGCCGATCAGGGTATGGGACGAGGACGCCGGCAAGCCCAGCCACCAGGTGCCAAGATTCCAGATGATGGCGGCGATCAGCAGGGCGAAGATCATGGCGAAGCCCCGGCCCGCGCCCATCTCCACCACCAGGTCCACCGGCAGCAGAGCGATGACGCTGAAGGCCACCGCGCCGCTGGAGAACAGCACCCCGAGGAAATTGCAGAAGCCGGACCACAGCACCGCCGCATTGGGCGGCAGCGAATGGGTGTAGATCACCGTGGCCACGGCATTGGCGGTGTCGTGGAAGCCGTTGACGAATTCGAAGCCGAGGGCGATCACCAGTGCCAGCGCCAGCCCGGCGAAGGGCAGCCAGGTGGTGGGCGGCGACTGGGCATCGCTGACGTCGCTGTGGATACCCCCGAGAGTGACCGCCAGACCGGTCAGCAGCAGCACGATGAACAGCACGATCCGCAGCGGACCGGGCTTGCGCGAACTGTGCAGGGGATGGGACAGCGGTGACAGGGAGGCGGCTGGACTGGACGAAGGCATGGGGCGAACTCCGACACGGGATCTGCCTACCCTGCGCCGGCTGCATGACGCTTTTACGTCAGCCCTGAGACCAGACGACGGATGACCGCCGCGTGCCTTTTTCCGTGTCGACCTCGGCCTGCTAGGCTGGGCCTTTGCCAAGGATCGCACCTATGCCCCCACGCTTGCTGCTCTGTCCTCTTCTGCTGTGGTCCCTTGCCAGCGGTGCCCTGGCCGCCACCGAGCGTGCCCCGCGCAGTTGCGCCCAGGAGCTGGGGCAAAAGCCGGCCCAGGCGCTGGCCACGACCTGTCGGGCGCTCTCCCCCGCGACGCATCCGCCCTGCAACGCCGCCAACAGTTGCGCGCTGATGCAGGACGAAATCGCCCGCAGTTGCGCCCTGTTCGGTGACGACGAGGCCGCCAAGCAGCCCGGTTGCGGTCCGCTACCCAGCAGCGCCGAAGCCGCCGCGGCAGTGGTGGCGCGGTACTACCGCGCGCTGGATGCCCGGGACTACGGTACCGCCTGGCAGCAATGGGGAAGCGACGGCCAGCCCGGCAACAGCTACGAGAAATTCCGCCAGGGCTATGCCCGCACCCGCGGCGTGCAGGTGACCCTCGGTCAGCCCGGTCCGGTCGAGGGCGCGGCGGGCTCGAGCTATGTCAGCGTTCCGGTCACGGTAAGAGCGCGCCTGGTCGACGGCACCCGCCAGACCTTTAGCGGCAGCTACCAGGTGCGCCGGGTCAACGACGTCGATGGCGCCTCGGCCGAACAGCGCCGCTGGCATCTGGACAGTGCGAAGCTACGGCAACAGCGCTAACCGGTGCCGATCTGCCGCAGCTGGGACAGTCGACTGCGCGTACGCGACATGTCGGCGATCTCGCTGTCGGCCAGGGTCTCGTCGAGAGGCGCGGCGCTGACCAGGAACAGCACCAGCCGGCGGTCGTAGAGCACATCCACCAGGTTGATGAAGCGCTGTCGCGCGGCGGGGCTGGCCGCGCGCAGCGGAGGTACCTCGTCGAGCAGCCAGCGGTGCCAGGTTTCGCTCAGGGTCAGGTAGTCGAGGACCGCCGTGGCGCCTTCGCAGAGCTCGGCGAAACTGAACTGCAGCAGCCCATCCGCAGCGCTGATGGCGGGGAGATGGCGATGCCCCACCGCTACCTCCACCCGCGTCTCCGCCATCGGCGGCAGCCCCAGGGCGCAGCGCTGATCAGGGCTACCCGGCCAGAGATAGGCGCCAACGCCGAAGGGATCGGGCTCGACGGAGCTGGCACTGCGGTAGTCCTGGGGGCCGGCCACCGAGAGGATGTCCATGCGCGTCTCGATCAGTTGGATCGCCGGCAGGAAGCGCTCGTGGTAGAGCGGATTGGGCAGCAGCCCTTCGGGCGGATAGTTGGAGGTGGTGATCAGCACCACACCCCGGCTGAACAGCGCCTTGAACAGCCGGGTGATGAGCATGGCATCGCCGATGTCATGCACATGGAATTCATCGAAGCAGAGCAGTCGGCAACCTTCCAGCAGGTCGTCCAGGCTGGCGGCCAGGGCATCGCCACCCGCTGGCTGACGAAACATGCGCTCGTGCAGGTCGCGAAAGAAGGCATGAAAGTGCACACGGCGCTTCTCGGCGAATGGTAGAGCGGCGAAGAAGCCGTCCAGCAGGAAGCTCTTGCCACGCCCCACCGGCCCCCAGAGGTAGAGGCTGCGCGGCGCTTGGCGGCGGAACAGCCGCGGGCGCAGCAGCTCGTAGGCCAAGATGGCGAAGCGCTCGATGGCCGCCTGTTGGGCGCTATCGAGGGTGTACCCACGGGTTCGGGCCAGATCGGCGAAATGCCCCAGCACCTGCTGGGCGGGCGAAGCGGAGGTCATGGCGGCTGGCCAGGAAAGATAGGCCGCTAATGAAGCCGGAGCCGACGCCGCCGGTCAAGACCGACGGCGTCCGCGTTCGAGCGACTCAGGCCGCGGCGATGAACAGGCACAGGCAGCAGAACATACCGCCGGCCCAGACCAGGGAACGGCGGGTGGCATGGTCGCGGATATACAGCCAGGTGTAGGCGATGCGGCTGAGCAGGAAGAGGAAGGCCCAGAAGTTGATGGTGCCCTGGTCGGCGCCACCGGTGACGTGGGCGACGATCACTGCCGCGGCGAACAGCGGATTGATCTCGAAGGCATTCTGCTGGGCGGCATTGGCTCGCGCCCGGGCGCCCTCCAGTTTGCCGAGGAAGCCACGCGGATCACGGTTGTCCTCGGGCGTGAAGCCACTGCCCTTGAACTTGGCGTAGTAGGCCGCGCCATAGGGCACGAGGTAGACGAGGAAGATGCACCAGTAGGCAAAGGTCATGTCGGCGTCCCTGGAAGTTGAGGGTTCGCCTATCTGACCCGCCGTACCGGGAAAAATCCCTCCGACTCAGGCCGGCGTGCGCCTGTGGGTCCAGCGCGCCATCAAAGCGGTCGCTACCGCGCAGAGGGCGAGCACCGCGCACATGGGCACCACGGTGCCGTTGTGCAGCGCGCCCACGCTACTGGAGGCGAGCGCCGCCAGGATGAATTGCAGGCTACCCATCAGCGCCGAGGCACTGCCGGCATTGGCGCCCTGCCCGGCGAGGGCGCAGGCCGAGGCGTTGGGCACGATGCCGCCGAGCAGGGCGATGGCGAAGAACAGCGGGATCATCAGCACCGGCAACGCCTTGGGCTGGAAGGCACCGACCAGCAGCAGGATCAGCCCCGCCGCGGCATAGGCCACCACCGCGCGGCGCAGCCAGAAGGCCGGCCCCTGGCGAACCACCAGGCGCGCATTGAGCTGGCCGAGCAGGATGAAGCCGGCGGCATTGAGACCGAACACCCAGCCGTAGTGCTCGGGGGCAACACCATAGAGTTCGATCAGCACGAAGGGCGAGCCGGAAATGTAGGCGAACATGCCGGCCATGGCGATGCCACCGGTCAAGGTATGGCCGATGAAGCCGCGATCGCGCAGCAGGCGCAGGTAGTTGCGCAAGGCCCCGCGCAGCGGTGGCCGCGGATGGTGCGTCGGCAGGGATTCGGGCAACCAGAGCGCCACGGCGGTGCCGCAGGCGGCGGCGAACAGCGCCAGGCTGACGAAGATGGCCTGCCAGCCGAAGGTGCTCAGCAGCAGACTGCCGGCGAAGGGCGCGATGATGGGGGCGATACCGGTCACCAGCATGATCTGCGAGAAGGCCCGTGCCGCCGCCACCGGCTCGCAGAGGTCGCGCACCACGGCGCGCGCGATCACCATGCCGGCGCAGCCGCCCAGGGCCTGGACGAAGCGCGCGGCGATCAACCAGGGCAGGCTCGGCGCCAGGGCGCAACCCAGCGAGGCTAGGCAGAACAGGCCGATGCCGATCAGCAGCGGCAGCCGTCGGCCGAAGCGATCTGCCAGGGGACCGTAGAACAGCTGGCCGCTGGCGAGGCCGGCGAAATACACCGCCAGACTCAGCTGCACATGCTCGATGTCAGTGGCGAACGACAGTGCCAGCGAAGGAAAGCTGGGCAGGTACATGTCGATGGCGAAGGGAGCGAAGGCCGAGAGGGCCCCGAGAATCAACAGTAAGCGAAAGGTCATGAAAGCCAATCCGGTGGAAGCGGAAATGCCGCGCAGTTACATACAATGATGTTTGTAAAAGTGCCAAGGCGCGCTAAACTGCATGGCAGACCCACTGCCAATCAGATCGCCCATGCGTCGTACGAAAGAAGAAGCCGAACAGACTCGCCAAGCCATTCTCGATGCGGCGGAAGCCCTGTTCCTGACCAATGGCGTGGCGCGTACCAGCTTGGAAATGATCGCCCGCGAATGCGGCGTCACCCGGGGTGCAGTGTACTGGCATTTCCAGAACAAGGCCCACCTGTTCCACGAAATGCTTAGCCAGATAAGAATCCCGGCCGACGAACTGACCGAGCGCCTGCGCGTCGATGGCGAGGAAGACAGCCTGCAGCGACTCTTCAAGCTCTGTATCGAAGGCATGGAGAAATTCACCAAGCCCGGACGTGAACAGCGGGTCATGACGATCATGCTGCACCGCTGCGAGTTCACCGAGGAACTGCGCGAGGCCGAGGAACGCGATCTGCAGTTCCTGCGTCAGTTCATCCGCATTACCGACGCCCTTTTCACCGCCCAGGCGGCCCGGCTGCAGCCGGGCGTGACACCACAGCTGGCCAGCCGACTGCTGCACAGCCTGTTTCTTGGCACCCTGTCCGATCTCTTGCGCGACGAACAGACCTTCGCGCCGCTGCTGGCCACCGAGCAGGTGTTCACCACCTTCTTCCGCGCCATCGTGCGCGACTGGGCTCAGTCAGCGACGGTATAACCCGCCTGCTCGATGGCCGCGCGGAAAGGCGCATCCACTTCGGCGCTGTCGATGCGCACTTCGCCCGCTTGCAGGTCCACCTCGACCCGTGCCTGGCTATCGACCTTCAGGACCGCCGCCTCGACCGCACTCACGCAGTGGGCGCAACTCATTCCAACTACCTTGATGACATGCATGGTCTGCTCCTGTCTGACGAAACCTATCTCTCCTGACGCCAAACGCCAGGACCGGGTTCCAGTGTTGACCTTGACCCGAGGTCAAGGTCAACACTGATGTCAGGAGGTGCCCATGCACGAATTCGAACTCTCCATCAGCGGCATGACCTGCGCAGCCTGCGCCGGGCGGGTCGAGCGCGCCCTGCAGAAGGTGCCGGCGGTCAGCGCGGCCGGGGTCAACCTCGCCAGCGAAAAGGCCCGCGTCAGCGCACCGCCCGAGGCGGCCCCGGCCCTGGCCGAAGCCATCACGGCGGCCGGCTACCGGGTAGCCGAGGCCGAGCACGACCTGGCGCTGTCCGGCATGAGTTGCGCCAACTGCGCGGGGCGCATCGAAAAGGCCCTGCGCGCCGTGCCCGGGGTACTGTCGGCCGAGGTCAATCTCGCCAGCGAGCGTGCCCGTGTGAAGACCCTGGCCGCGGTCGAGACCGGCGCCCTGATCGCCGCAGTGGAAGCCGCGGGCTACGACGCCCAGGACCGCCTCGCCGAGGATGACCGCCCTGCCCCGGGGCGTGCGGGGCTGCCCTGGGATCAACTGGAGCTGGCCCTGGCACTGCTGCTGGCAGCCCCGCTGATCCTGCCCATGCTGCTGGCACCTTTCGGCTGGCACCTGATGCCACCGGCCTGGCTGCAATTCCTGCTGGCGACACCGGTACAGTTCCTGGTCGGCGCCCGCTTCTATCGCGGCGCCTGGCATGCCCTGCGCGCCCGCAGCGGCAACATGGATGTGCTGGTCGCCCTGGGCACCAGCGCTGCCTACGGCCTGAGCCTCTACCTCTGGCTGGTCAAGAACAGTCCCCA
Organism: Pseudomonas sp. JBR1; assembly: GCF_028198185.1. NCBI lineage: Bacteria > Pseudomonadati > Pseudomonadota > Gammaproteobacteria > Pseudomonadales > Pseudomonadaceae > Pseudomonas > Pseudomonas sp. JBR1. The sequence goes on along the minus strand of NZ_CP116340.1, from coordinate 4,485,033 downwards.
TCTCTATTTCGAGACAGCGGCCATGGTCATCGCCCTGGTCCGCCTGGGCAAATACCTGGAGGCCCGCGCCAAGCGCCGTACCGGTGCCGCCCTGCGCGCCCTGGAAGCCCTGCGACCCGAGCAGGCCCGGCGCCTGAACGCGGACGGCGAGGAAGAAGAAGTCGCGCTGAATCGGCTGCGGCTGGGCGACCGCCTGCAGATTCGCCCGGGCGAACGCATTCCGGCCGACGGTCGCATCCTGCTGGGCGAAAGCCAGGTGGACGAAGCCCTGCTCACCGGCGAGAGCCGCCCGGTCGCCAAAGGCCCCGGTGACGAGGTGGTCGGAGGCGCCATCAATGGCGAGGGCAATCTGCACATCGAGGTCAGCGCGCTGGGCGGCGAGACGGTGCTGGCCGGCATCATCCGCCTGGTGGAAGACGCCCAGGCCAGCAAGGCGCCCATCCAGCAACTGGTGGATCGCATCAGCCGGATCTTCGTCCCGGTAGTGATCGGCCTGGCCTTCCTCACCCTGGCTGGCTGGCTGCTGACCGAACACGCCCTGGAACCCGCCCTGCTCGCCGCCGTCGCCGTGCTGGTCATCGCCTGCCCCTGCGCCCTGGGTCTGGCGACGCCAGCCGCGCTCATGGCCGGCACCGGGGTGGCGGCGCGCCACGGCATCCTGATCAAGGACGCCGAAACCCTGGAACGCGCCCAGGGCATCACCACCGTGGTGTTCGACAAGACCGGCACCTTGACCGCCGGCCAGTTGCGCCTGCGCCAGCTGGCCACGGCGCCCGGAATCGAGGAGCACGAGCTGCTGAGCCTGACCGGCAGTCTGCAACGGGGCAGCGAACACCCGCTCGCCACGGCGGTGCTGAAAGCCTGCCGCGCGCGTGGCCTGGATACGCCACCAGCCAGCGACGTCCGCGCCCTCCCCGGCCGCGGCCTGGGCGGTAGCTGGCAGGGGCGCGCGCTGCTCCTCGGCAATGCCCGGCTGCTGGCCGAACAGGGCCTGGCTGCCGGCCCGCTGGCCGAGGCGGCCCGCGACTGGGAAGACCAGGGCCTCACGCTGTCCTGGCTGCTGGAGACTGGTGCCCCGGCGCGGGTGCTGGGGCTGTTGGCCTTTGGCGACGAGATTCGTCCGGGCGCCACCCAGGCCATCGCCCAGTTGCGCGCGGACGGCATCGACAGCTGGCTGCTGACCGGTGACAACCGCGGCAGCGCCCGCCAGGTGGCCGAGGCGCTGGGCATCGCGCAGTGGGAGGCCGAGGTACTGCCCGCCGACAAGGCCGCGGTGGTCGCCCGCCTGCAAGCGACCCAGGGGGGCGTCGCCATGGTCGGCGACGGCCTCAACGACGCCCCGGCACTGGCCGCTGCCGAGCTGGGCATCGCCATGGGCTCGGGCACCGCGGCCGCGCGCCATGCGGCCGGTATCACCCTGCTGCAGGAGGATCCGCGCCAGGTGGTGGCGGCACTGGACATCGCCCGGCGTACCCAGCGCAAGATCCGCCAGAATCTGTTCTGGGCCTTCGTCTACAATGTCATCGGCCTGCCCCTGGCGGCCTTCGGCCTGCTTGACCCGGTCTATGCCGGAGCCGCCATGGCCTTTTCCAGCGTCAGTGTCCTGGCAAATGCCCTGCTGCTCGGCCGCTGGCGCCCGTCCGGAGACTCCCCGTCATGAATATCGGTCAGGCCGCCAAGGCCAGCGGGCTTACCGCCAAGATGCTGCGCTACTACGAGCGCATCGGCCTCCTGGCACCCGCCGGGCGCACCGACAGCGGCTATCGCCAGTACGGCGCCGAAGACCTGCGGGTGCTGGCCTTCGTCCGCCGCTCGCGGGAGCTGGGCTTCAGCCTGGAGGAGATCCGCCAGCTGCTCAGTCTCTGGCAGGACCGGCAGCGTGCCAGTGCCGACGTCAAGGCGCTGGCCAAGCGGCACATCGCCGAGCTGGACCAGAAGATCGCCGAGCTGACGCGGCTGCGCAGCACCCTGGGCGAACTGGTTTCCTGCTGCCACGGCGATGCCAGCCCCGACTGCCCGATCCTCGATAGCCTGGGCGGCTGACGCAACCGCTGCCGCCCAGCGGGGTCCATCGGTTATCCCCCCGCTACCGAGGCACCATCATGCAGACCCTGCACCACTACCAGATTCACTATCGCCTCAATGGCGAGCCACTCAGCCACGAGCTGGAAAGCTTCGAGCCGGTCACAGAGGAGGAAGCGCTGCTGCAATTGCTCATCAAGCACGTCGAGGAACCCCAGGTGGTGGTCGATGCACCCTGGGAGCGCCATGCCCAGCCGAGCATCGCCCGCCGCGCCCAGGAAGCCGGGCTGAGCGACATCGAGATCAGCCAGCGGGACTGACGGCCGGCCCAGGCAGGTGGCTTTGCGCTATAATTCCGCGCTTTTGCCCCCTTCGTTGGAGTGATTCATGACCCTGCCTCGCCTGCGCCTCAAAGCCAATGCCGACCGCCGTCTGCGCGCCGGGCACCTCTGGGTGTACAGCAACGAGGTGGACGTGGTCGCCACGCCGCTCACCGCCTTCGAGCCAGGCGACCAGGCCATCCTGGAAACCACCAGCGGCAAGCCGCTGGGCCTGGTGGCGCTGTCGCCCAACAACCTGATCTGCGCCCGGCTGTTCTCCCGCGACACCGGCTACCTGCTGGACAAGTCGCTGCTGGTGCATCGCTTCAAGGTCGCCCTGAGCCTGCGCGAGCGGCTGTTCGGCAGCCACTGTTATCGCCTGGTCTATGGCGATTCGGATTTCCTGCCCGGCCTGGTGGTGGATCGCTTCAACGACATCCTGGTGGTGCAGATCGCCTCGGCGACCATGGAGCGCCAGCGCGACGCCATCCTCGCCGCCCTGTTGCAGGTATTCAAACCCCAGGGCGTGCTGTGGAAGAACGATGGCAGCGCCCGTGCGGCCGAGGGCCTTTCCAGCTACGTGGAAGTGGCCTATGGCGAGGTCCCCGACTGGGTGGGGCTGGAAGAGAACGGCGTGCGCTTCGAGGCTCCGGTGCGTGAAGGCCAAAAGACCGGCTGGTTCTATGACCACCGCCTGAATCGTGCGCGCCTGGCGCCTTATGTCGAAGGCAAGCGGGTGCTCGACCTGTTCAGCTACATCGGCGGCTGGGGCGTGCAGGCCGCGGCCTTCGGTGCCAGCGAAGTCATGTGCGTGGACGCCTCGGGCTTCGCCCTCGACGGCGTGGAGCGCAATGCCACCCTCAACGGCCTGGCGGAAAAGCTGGTGTGCGTCGAGGGCGATGTCTTCGAGGCGCTCAAGGAACTCAAGGCCGGTGAAGAAAAATTCGATGTCATCGTTGCCGACCCGCCAGCCTTCATCAAGAAGCGCAAGGACCTGAAGAACGGTGAGGCCGCCTACCGTCGCCTCAACGAGCAGGCCATGCGGCTGCTGAACAAGGACGGCATCTTGGTCAGTGCCTCCTGCTCCATGCACCTCCCCGAAGACGACCTGCAGAACATCCTGCTCGGCAGTGCCCGCCATCTGGATCGCAATCTGCAGATCCTCGAACGCGGCGCCCAGGGCCCGGATCATCCAGTACACCCGGCCATTCCGGAAACCCGCTACATCAAGAGCCTCACCTGCCGTCTGCTGCCCAGCTAAGACGCCAGGCCAAGAAAAAGCCGGACCAGGTCCGGCTTTTTTGTGCGTGTTCAAACCTCAGCTGAGCGCGCGGATCAACTCGTCCTTCTTCATCCGCGAACGACCCCGAACATTCTGCTCGGCTGCCTTCTTCACCAGTTCATCGCGGGTCAGGTCACTGAGCGAGGTACTACCGCTGCGCGAGCGACGCGCCGCTGCACGTCCGCTGTTGGGCGACTGGCCCTGTTTGGTGGCCACCGCCCGCCGGGCGGAATCCTTGCGATCCGCGCTTTTGGCGGTGCCGCTCTTGGCCTTGCCGGAACCTGCCTTTTCACCACCGCCGGACTGCTTGTTCACCGTCGCCCAGGCCCGCGCTTCGGCTTCATCCTTGGAGACGCCCTTTTTCTCGTAGCTCTCCTCGATGTGCTCGGCCTTGCGCTCCTGTTTGTCGCTGTACTTGGACTTGTCGCCGCGAGGCATGGCAATCTCCCGATTAGTCTTCAGCCTTGATGGTGGCCACTTCACCGGCTTTCACCCGCACGTGACGACCCGCCACATCGGTGAATTCATAAAAGCCGTCAGCCGTCTTGGTAGTGGGACGATCCTCGGTGATGTACTGGGTGCCATCCTGCAGGGTCACCACTGTTTCGGTGGAGCAGGCCGCCAGCCCCATGAGGGTCAGGGCCAGCACGCCACCGCTTGCCAGGCGACTCATGGCGCTTCCGGCGAGACACGATGAATGGAGACATCATGCAGGGCCACCAGCGCCTGACCGGACTCGATGTCGGCCAACTGGAAGCGCTCATCGTTGATGGCATCCAGGTGCCGGCAGGCCAGATCGCGGACCACGTCGGTGATGGGTACATCCAGATTGCTGATACGGTCGGTATAGCTCTCGCCCAGCAACTTGTAGTGAATTTCGTAATGGCTATCGGTGTCGTCACGCATGAGGGGTCTCCGCGAAAAGGCTGCCCGACTCGGGTTATTGTTATAGAACTCGACCAACCAAACCGGTTCTTTTCCGCTCGTCCGACGCCGCCGAACGGTCGCCTGTCAAGTTCCTTTTCAGCGGCTTTACCTCAGTGCGCGGCCCGCATTTGCTGGAGCAGCGCGCTGCACTGGGCACCCTGCTCATTGCTGGGCGCCACCAGCGCCAGCAGACCGGCGGCAGGCGCGGCGAAGGTCGCCAGCAGCGCCGCCACGGCACCCCGGGCGGCCAGAGGCAGCGCCTTCACGCCAGGCGAAGGATTCTTCAGGGTGCCGCGCACATAGAGCGGCGAGCGCAGGGAAAAGATGCGCAAGCCCTTGCTGTGGGGATCGACGGTGAGATCCAGTCGTTCGCTCGTCAGGTTGATGGTGCCGGTGATGTTGATCAGGGCGTTCTCGGTGTCGAGCACGAACACCTGGGGCTGCACCAGGCCCTTCTTGAAGTCGAGATCGGCAACCGCGCAATTGATCTCCACTTCGTCATCGCCGAACAGCCGATCGACCAGGTAGTTGCCGACGTTGAGGCCGGCCAGCTCCATCAGGCTGCGGCTGATGCGGCCATCGTTCATCAGCAGCTTGAGCTCACCATCGCTGGTGCCCAGCAGGGCCGCCACCGAGTTGCCGGTGCCGCTCAGGGTGGCGTCGCCATTGAGCTCACCCATGCTGCGCTTCATCGTCTCCACGGTAGGGAACAGCTGATTCAACTTGACCCGTCGTACATGCAGGTCGACACGCCCCCGCAGTGGGGTCTTGTCGCCCTCCAGACGTACCGTGGTGTTCAGGTCGCCCCCTGCCACGCCAAAGCGCAGGGGATCGAGCAACAGCACCCCATCGGTCAGGCGTACATGGGTGTTGAGGTCGGTGATCGGTAACTGCGCGTTCTGCACGATGCGCTTACCGGTGAAGCGCACGTCGGCATCCATGGCGCGCCACCGATCGGTGCGAAACTCGGACACGGGCAGCGCCTTGGTCGTCGGCTGCTGGCTGGTTTCACCCTTGGCGGCCTGCTGCTCCTTGGTATCGGCGCCAATCAGCGGTGCCAGGTCTTCGAACAGCAACTGATCGGAGCGCAGCGTCCCGCTGAGCTTGGGTCGTGGCTTACCACCGGTGAACAGCACCTCGCCATGCAGATCGCTCTTGCCTACCCGGCCGTTGAAGTCTTCGTAGCTGAAGCGGGCGCCAGCCGGGTCATTGAGCTTGACCGTGAGATGACCGTCGGTGGCATAGGGTGCCGTTTCCGGCAGGGTAACGCCCGTCAGCGGATAGAGCTGCGCCAGACTCTTGCCTTCCAGCACCAGATGCAGATCAAGGGCGCCCAGGCGTCGCGGATCGGTCAGGGTCCCGAACACCTGCACCCGGGTCTCACCCGCCCGGGCATCGAGCTGGATGGGAAACGGCGTATCGGCATCCTGCAAGGCCAGCAGACCACCGATCTGGCCGCGGCCATTGACCGGCACCTGCTTGTAGCTGCCTTCCACCGCCAGGGCGAACTGGAAGGCCTGGGTCTGCTTGACGTTGGACCGCTGGCGCGAGGTGCCCTGCTTGCCGACCAGGTCGGCATAGGCGATGGGAGCATCGAGGGAGGTGATGCGCGCCTTTAGCCGGGTGGCGGTCTGGGCATCGTCGAAGCCCACCTTGCCAGCATCGAAGCCGATGGTGCCGATGTCCACCGTCCAGGCCGAAGGCTCGGCCTTGGGATCCTTTTCGGCGGTCTCGAAGGTCCAGCTGTTGCGCCCATCGGCCAGCCGCTGAGCATTGACCACCGGCCCGGTGAGGTCGATGCGCGGGATATAGATCTGCTTGGCCAGCAGCGCCAGCGGCGAGATCCGCAACTGCACCCGGTCGAGATGAACGAAGGTCTTTTCCTTGGCCCAATCCGGGTTGCCCAGGGTCAGGTCCTCGGCGGCGATATGCGGCCAGGGAATCCAGGCGCGCCAACCGCCCTGATCCGGCTCGCGGTGCCAGACCACGCCCAGGTTACCCTCGATGGCGAACGGTCGGTGCAAGGCGCTCGATACCTGCTCATTGATGGTTGGCTTGAGCCGATTCCAGTCGAAGGTGGCGAGGACCACCACCAGCAGGACGAGCAGCAGCAGGATGATTCCCAGCAGCCAGGCGAGGATCTTGCGTGGGCGCGTCATGGCCGCCTCCTTGGATTTCCGTTCCCTCTTGGGTCTGCTCAGCGCAGCGGGGTTCCCTGGATAGACGTCATGCCTTGCGCTGGCGCAGGGCGAGCAGCGCTACCGCCACCCCGATCAGAGTCAGCAGCAGCAGGCTGCCGCGCAGTCCCACCTGCCCCGCCACGGCCCCGATCAGCGGCGGGCCGAGCAGGAAGCCCAGATAGCCGGCGGTGGCGGTCATGGCGATACCGGCGGCCGGGGTCTCGGCCACCTGGCCTGCGGCACTGAAGGCTGCAGGTACCACGTTGGACAGGCCCAGTCCCACCAGGGCAAAGCCGAGGATGGCGCTCCAGGGTGCCGGCAGGATCACCGCCAGTGCCAGGCCAAGAGTGGCAAGGAGGGCCCCGCCAAAGATCACCTGGGGCCCGCCGAAGCGGTGGCGAATGCCATCGCCAAACAGACGGCCCACCAGCATGGTCAGCGAAAAGGCGGCATAGCCGAGGGTGGCGACCACCGGCGTCGCCCCACCCACCTGACCCAGGTAGACAGCGCTCCAGTCGGTCATGGCGCCTTCGAGCATCAGGCAGCCCAGGGCGATCAACCCCAGCGCCAGCACCCGCCGATCCGGCAACCGCAGGGCATGGCTCACCGGACTGCGATCACCTTCGTCCAGCGCCAGGGCGGCCGGCAACGCCAGCACCAGCGCCACTAGCGCCGCGGCCAGCAGCACCAGCAATGCCGAGGCGCCCAGGTGCAGCACCAGCGCCCCGAGGCCAGCACCGAGGAAGCCGCCCAGGCTGAAGGCGGCGTGGAAAGAGGACATCAGCGGTCTGTCCCAACGGCTTTCGACATCACTGGCATGGGCGTTCATGGCCACGTCGATCAGGCCATTGCAGGCGCCGAGCAGCAGCGCGCAGGGGAGCAGCCAGGCCAGTGACGGCGCCACCCCGGGCCAGATCAGCACCAATACGAAGGCCAGGATGCTCAAGCGGGTGAGGCGTCCGGTGCCGCCGAGCCGCGGCACCAGCACCCCGGCGAAGGGCATGGTGAGCATGGCGCCCAGGGCGACGGCCAGCAGCACCAGGCTCAACTGACCGTCCCCCAGTGCCAGATTGCGCTTGAGTTCGGGAATGGCCGCCGCCCAGCCGCCAATCCCGCAACCATTGGCGAGAAAGACGGTAAAGGTGGCGCGGCGCTGGCGACGCAAGACGGCAGTGGTCATGGGGATCCTAGGGCGAGAGGCTAACGGTCACTGGCGAGCGAATGCAGCTGCAGACCGGCGTCGCGATAGGGCTGGAGGCGCCCCTCGCTCAAACCCGGCTCCAGCACCAGGTGGTTCACCTGATCGAGCTTCAGCACATGATAGAAGGCCACGCTGTCGAGCTTCTCGGCAGTCATCGCGACGGCGACCTGACTGCTCTGCTCGGCCACGGCTGCCTTGAATTCGGCTTCCTCCAGATCGAAGCCGGTCACCCCGGTTTCCACTGCCAGGGCGCAGGCGCCAAGGAAAGCCAGGTCCGCACGGACACCGCGCAGATCGCGCATCGCGCGTGCACCCAGGCAAGCGCCCGACTCCGGAGCGGCCAGCCCGCCGATCATCAGCACCCGGATACCCTGGCGCTGCAGCAGCGCCGCCGCGATTACTGGCGCATTGGTCGCCACGGTCAACTGCTGATCGCCCGGTAGCGCCTGGGCGATGGCCAGGTTGGTCGAGCCGGCATCCAGCAGCAGCAATTGCCCCGGTTGCACCAGCCGGGACGCCGCCCGCCCCAGGGACTGCTTGGCGGTTTCGTCCTGGCCGATACGGGTCGGCAGCGGCTCCGGCGGCGTCAACAGCGACAGCGCCCCTCCGTATACCCGTCGGCACAGGCCCTGACGGGCCAGCTCGCGCAGGTCACGGCGCACGCTGTCTTCGGAAATGCCCCAGGTCGCGGCCAGTTCGGCGGACAGGACTCGTCCCTGCTCACGCAGCAGGGCCAGGATCGCGGCCTGGCGTTCTTCGGGAAGATGGATGGCTGCACTCATACCGATACTCCAAGAGGATCAGCAGATCATGCACAATCAAATACAAACGTGCAACATCATGCGTTAGGTGACACGCTTTTCCGAGCATCCAGCCAGCGACCGCCAAAGACATTGACCAGCAGGCCCAGCATGACCGCCAACCCACCCAGTTGTTGCTGGGTGGTCATCTGCTCGCCCAGCACGACGGCCGCTGACGTCAGGCCAACCACCGGCACCAGCAGCGAAAAGGGCGCCACCTGACCGGCCGGATAGCGCGACAGCAGCCGACTCCAGATGCCGTAGCCAACCAGGGTGGCGATAAAGGCCAGGTAGACGATGGCGAAGACCGACCCGCCCGACAGCGACGTCAGTGCCGTGGCGATCTGCTCCGGGCCTTCCAGCAGCAGCGACAGGGCCAGGAATGGCAGCGGCGGAATCAGGCTGCCCCAGACCACCAGACCGAGCATGTCCACCTTGCCGATCTTCTTGGTGACGATATTGCCCAGGCCCCACATGGCTGCGGCCGCCAGGGTGAGCAGGAAACCAGCCAGGGTCATGGTGACGCCATGCTCGGTACCGATCAGCAAGAGCCCCAGGGCCGCCACCGCCAGCCCTACCAGGCTGGCACGTCTTACCTTTTCCCCAAGCAACGTGGCGGCGAACGCCAGGGTAAAGAAGGCCTGCGCCTGCAGCACCAGCGAGGCCAGGCCGGCCGGCATGCCCACGTACATGGCCGAGAACAGGAAGGCGAACTGCCCCAGGGAGATGGTCAGCCCGTAGGCCAGTAGCAGCCGCCAGGACACCTGGGGTCGCCGCACGAACAGAATCGCCGGAAAGGCCGCCAGGCAGAAGCGCAAGGTACCCAGCAACATGGGCGGCACCCCATGCAGCCCGAGCTTGATGACGACGAAGTTCACCCCCCAGGCCAGGATGACGACCAGTGCCAGCAACAGATCCCGGGGTGCCATCGACAACTCCTTGAACGCGTTCAGATAGATAGGCGGCTACCCTACTCCTTTGTGTCCGCGCTGCGGCGTCACAGTTGCCCACAAATTCGGCCAGTCACTCTCTGCAAAAGAAAAACCGCAGCTGGGCTGCGGTTAGTCGGGATCAGGCACTGCGCTTGTCGCGCAGGGGGTCGTGGCCCCAGTTCATCAGCGACTTGCGCCAGCGCGAATCCTCGATATCGCCCTCCGGCCGCTGCTTGAGATGGCGATGGACATAGCCGATGACCTTGCGCATGGCCTGGTAGTCATCGTCTTCCAGCTCGGCCTGGCGCTTGCCCTTGAGCTCCAGGATACGCTCGCCCATGGCGTGGCCGACCGCCTTGCCGTCGTTGGCTGCGGTGACCTTCTTGCCGCCCTTGGTCATGCCGACGCCCTTGCTGGTGTCACCGCTGAGCCATTTGCGCAGCTGGCTCGGGGTCATATTGACCACCTGCTTGAATTCGTTGCGTACGTCTTTCCGGTCGTCGTCGGAAGCTTTCTTGGTGCTCATTTTTCACCTGCCTTTTGCAACGCTTTCACCAGTTCGTCTTTCTTCATGCGCGACCGGCCCTGCACCTCGCGGCGCGCGGCACGCTTCATCAGCTCGTCCTTGGTCAGACCGGCCAGGCCCGATTCGCGCGCGGTCGCAGTCTTGCGTGCCACATCGGCAGGCTGCTTGGAATGCTGCTTACCGCGTCGCGTATCGCGACGCTTCTTCGCGGTGGTGCGCTGGTACTCTTCCTTGCTCAGGGAATCCCGTGCCTTTTCCGGCAGATAGCGTTCACCGGTCGCTTCGGACTTCTTGCCGGAGCGAGTGCCCCACTTCTCGTCGGTCCATTGCTGCAGATGGTTGTCCTTGCCCTTGCCGCCCTGGTATTCACCACCACGCTTTTGGTACTCCTGGGCCGCCAGCTGCGCCTTGCGCGCCGACCACTGACCGGGCTTGCCGCCCTTGTCGCCCGCGGTAATTTCTTGCTTCACCTTTTCCCAGAGTTCGGGATCGCTCTTCTTGGCCGTGGCACTCATGGCTCACCTCAAGTTGGAGACATTGCAGTCGTTGACTCTAGGATGACTGTCCAACCGAAACGGGGGTTCGCGCCAGGCGACGAACGCTCCTGTCCCCCGCCTTAGTCTTCAGAGAACGCCATGTCCCTTGCCGCCCTGCTCCGCCGCCGCTGGATCCCGCTGCTCTTCGTCATCCTGCTGGTGGGTGTAGGTGTCCCCTATGGCTGCTCGGAACTGGCCTATCGCGAACGTCAGTGGGTGTTCAGCATCGAACCGGGCAATGCCAGCTGGTTCACTGGCGTGCCGGAAGGCGTCCGCCAGTTCAATCTGCCGGTTCCGGACGGTCTGACCGGCACCGACTACCTCCACGCCTGGTGGTGGCCCGCCCGCCGTCCAGACGCCCCCACCCTGCTCTATCTGCACGGTACCCGCTGGAACCTCACGGCGCAGGTCCGGCGCATCGCCACCCTGCGACAACTCGGCTATTCGGTGCTGGCCATCGACTATCGCGGCTTCGGCGAAAGCCCTGGCGACGTCCCGTCGGAGCGCAGCGTCTACCAGGATGCCCGCATCGCCTGGAAGCACCTGCAGAGCCTGCAGCCCGATCCCCGCAAGAGATACATCTATGGCCATTCACTGGGTGGTGCGGTGGCGGTGGATCTGGCCTGGCGCATCGCCCGTGACGGAGATCCGACGGGCGACTATCCCGCCGCGGCCGGTTTGATCATCGAATCCACCTTCACCACCCTGGCCGACGCCGCCTCGGCAGTGGTCGACACCCGCTTTCCCCTGCGCTGGCTGATGTCGGAGAAATTCGATTCCCTGGACAAGATCCCGGAAATCCATATCCCGGTGCTCATCGTCCACGGCGACGACGACCGCTATGTGCCGCCCCGCTTCAGCGAGGCGCTTTATGCAGCCGCGCAACCGCCCAAGCGGCTGCTGTTGATCCCGGGCGGCACTCACTCCAACAGCATGGTGATCGGCACGCGCGACTATGCCGCCGCCTTGCGCGAACTGTTCGGTGGCGCGCACCTGAGCGAAGCGGAAAAGCGAGAATCATCGACAGGAGGCTAGACACTTTCGCAAAGCCATCGACGGCGCTGATAGTCACTATCTCGCCAGTCTATTTTTTTCGGGCGGCCCTGCTCGGGATACTGAACTCACTCCAGACCAGTCTCCCCAGAGGACACCACCATGAACCTGCGTATCGCCTTCGGTTTTGCCCTGACCGCTCTTGCCCTCAACACCTTCGCCCAGGACTTCGTCTCTGCTCCGAGCGCTGCGACCCAGATCGCCGAGGAATCCAGCCAACGCCCCCTGGGCCAGCTGATCAAGCAACAGCAGCAGCGCCTGCAGGAACACACCCTCGCCGAGGAATCCAGCCTGCGCCCCCTGGGCCAGATCATCAAGCAGCAGCAACGGCAGCTGCAGGAACACCGGGTCGCCGAAGAGTCCAGCCTGCGCCCACTGGGTCAGGTTATCGAAGACCAGCAACAGCGCCTGGATAGCGATGAAGTGGCTGAAAACGGGTCGGCCCAGCCCCTCGACCGCCTGATCAAGGCCGGCCAGACCCGCCAGGCCTAAGTCTTATCCGCGCCTTCCTGCCCGGCCTTGCGCCGGGCTCGCTCAATGAATCTTTTCGCTGCCCGGCCCGATGCTGGCGGGTGCGTCCACGCTCAGCTCATGAGGCACCTCGTCGATCCGCGGGTCCAGCGCCGCCGCCATCGGACTCACCGAATCGGGCATGGCCACGTGATGCAGCGGCGCCGCGTCTAGTCGGTGCTCGCCACTCACGAAGCGCGGTTGCACGAAGAAGATCAGGATCAGCGCATAGGCCGAGGTCAGCACATAGAACATGCCCGGGCCAAAGTGCTCCATGGCGGCGCCAGCCAGCAGAGGACCGATGCACGCACCCACGCCATAGGTGGTCAGCAGCATCGCCGACAACTCCACCCGCCGCTCGGGCTCGACATGGTCATTGGCAAAGGCCGTGGCCAGCGGATAGAGGGTGAACAGCAGCATCCCCGACACGAATCCCGCGGCCAGCAGCCAGGGATAGGGCAAGGTGATCAGGCCCCACAGCGGCACCGCCGCGAGGCACAGCAATACCGCATTGGCGCGGATCAGCTTGCAGCGATCGAGACGATCCGACAGCCAACCCAGCGGCCACTGGGCGCAGAAACCCGCCACGATGCACAACCCGACATAGAAGCTCGACTGCGCCGTGTCCAGCCCGCTACGGCTGGCGAATACCGGTGCCAGGCCATAGAAGCCGCCCACCAGCAGTCCCGCGGTAAAGATGGTCACCAGCGACTGAGGCACACGCTGCCAGAAGAAGCGGATCTCCAGAGGCGCCGCCACCAGCTTGGCCGGGTGCACCCGCCGCGTCATCGCCAGGGGAATCAGGCAAGAGGCGAAGCAGATCGCGACCAGCAACAGCGGCTTGTAATCCAGTTGCGGATGCCAGGCCAGCAGCGCCTGGCCGATCACCAGACCCAGGTCCACCGCAACCATGTAGCCCGCGAACACCTTGCCGCGCTGATGATTCTCCGCCTGCTCGTTGAGCCAGCTCTCGATCACCATGTACTGGTTCATCATCACTATGCCCATGACGAATCTCAGCGCGATCCAGACGTTCAGGTCGTCGACCAAGGCATGGATGAGGACGGTGACCGTGGCGGCACCGGCACAGGCCACATAGGAGCGGATATGGCCGACACCGGCGATGAGCCGGTGGCCGAACTTGCCCCCGCACACCAGCCCGAAGTAATAGGCCGCCATCAGGGCGCCGGTCCAGAGGTCGCCAGCTCCCTGCTGAGTGAGTCTCAGGCCGATGTAGGTGGTGAACAGACCGGAACCGGCCAACATCAACAGGGTGGCGAAATAGAGCGCAGGAAAGGTAACTAGAGGGCTGAACATCAGGGATCACATGAAAGGAAGCGAAAAGCCAGAACGGACCAGCACGCGCTGATCGTCGAGACCAAGAAAGGAAAGGGTTTGAAAGAAGCGTCGGATCCTACTCCGGCTCTTGGCGCCTGCTGGTATCGGTACGCTGGCGCTGCCGCCACTGATCCAGATAGACCACCTGGCCATGCTCGGGCTTGGCCTGATAGACGGGAGCCGAAGCCACCACTGAGTCCGCCGACGGCCGTTCGACCTCGGGTACCACGAAGGAGGCGAACTCGACCTTGGCCAGCGTCTTGCCGAACAGCGCGAGAGAGGCGTTCAGCCGCTCTTCACCCGTCACGGTGAACTCGAAGGCGAATAGCCGCGCCAGGCGCTTGCGACCCTTGGCATCGGCCATCCAGCGAAAACGTGAAAAAGCCACGGCGCCATCGAGCAGGATTACCTTGCGGCGGCGGCACTCCTGCTCCGCCAACCTCAGAGCCTGTTCGCGAATGCCATGGGCATGCCAGAACCATAGACCAATGCCGACTGCGCCCAGTAACAGGCAGAGATTACCTAGCGTCAGCATCTTCGCTCCTCATCGAAGGGTACCGCCGTCACTGACGCCGCACAGCGTCACCGGATGCCGTCTCGTTCAACAGGCGAATGTTTTCACGCTCGCCTTTGTACAACGCCAGAGGGGCGATTTCCTTACCTAACAAAGGCGCCTGCTGTTGGTGCCATATGTAGTAGAAAACGTTCAGTACCGCCAATAGCAGAAACAACCAACGCATCATTCGTTCTCGAGCGGACACGCCAATGCCAATCCAGCAAACACCATATCGGGCACGATTCGCGCACCCGGAACGACATGTTTGACCAGTTCTGCGTCACCCCCGGTCAGAAACACTTCGCAACCTTCGGCGAACATATCCTGAGCCAGTTCGTACTGAGTACGGACGAAACCCTTGAGCATGTATAGACACCCACGCTCCACGGCCTCGATGGTCGTACGTCCCGGCGCCTCGTAGCGTTCACCACTGGCCCAATGTGGATCGTAGCGGATACGACGGGTATGGGTCTGCAGTTCCCGACGCATCAACGGAATACCCGGACAGATGAACCCACCCTGATGCTCGCCCTGGGCATCGACCAGATCGGCGGTGACCGCAGTACCCAGGTCAAGCACTACACAAGCCTTGCCTTCTGCCAACTGCACCGCTGCCAGGACCACCAGCCAACGGTCCATGCCCAGGCGCTGGTGGTCCCGATACCCATTACGCACGCCGTTCCAGATCTCTACCGGCAAGGCCTGGTGGCAGACGATACCGAAGGTCGCCGTGAGAAGCTCCTTGAGCTGCTGGGTCTCTTCGTCACTGCGCACGCTGACCAGGCGACAGGCCGCCAGGGCGGGTGTGTCCGGCTGGGACAATGCGGCGATCAGGGCTTCGTCGCTGTCGACGATGCCGGTAGCGACCACGCCGCCACCCTTGGCCAAGAGCCGCCACTTGATCAGGCTGTTACCACAATCGAGTTCAAGAATCATGATCTAGGCTCAGGCTCAATTCGCCACCGCTGAAAGCCTGCGTCTGCCCGTCTACGCGCATGAGGATAGCCCCATCTTCGGCAACTCCTTCCACTGTGCCCTGGATACAGCGAACCCCCGAAGACAGGGTTACCGCTCGACCTTGCCAGCCATGATAACGCTCCCACTCGTCCCGCAGGGCGGTGAATCCCGACTGGCGATGAATACGCCACAGGTTGTCTATCTCCTGGAGCAGGAGGCTGGCGACCTCGTTGCGATCCTGCAGGCCACCCAGCGCCTCGGCCATGGAAATCCACGGCTGATCGATGTTCTCGGCCAGGCGCATGTTGACGTTGATGCCAATTCCGATGATTGCCTGACAGACGTCCTGCGGATCACCCGACAGCTCGATCAGAATGCCAGCCAGCTTGCGACCACGAACCAGGACGTCATTGGGCCACTTCAGCCAGGCATCCTCGACACCCAGCCGTTGCAGGGTACGGATCACGGCCAGGCCCATGGTCAGGCTTAGTGCCTGCAGCTTCTGGATGCCACCCTGGCTGGACACCACGGCGGTGAGATAGAGATTCTTGCCATAGGGGCTGACCCAGGCACGACCTCGACGTCCGCGCCCGGCCTGCTGATGCTCGGCCAGCAAGACGAAGGGTGGTTGCTCGTGCTGGTGCAGCCGGCGTTGCGCCTCGGCATTGGTGGAATCTATCGAAGCCAGGACGGTGACTGGCCACCCACCCTGCCGAGCGATCCGCTCGGCATCTAGCAGGAACAATGGCTCCTCCAGGCGGTAACCCCGACCCGGAACCTTGAACACCTCGACGCCAAAGTCTTCTTCAAGCGTCTTCAGCCGCTTCCAGATGGCACTCCTGGAGACGCCCAAGGCCTCACCAAGCTCGACGCCGGAATGAAATTTCCCATCACTCAGCAGGTTCAGCAACGGCATGCCCGAACTCCGTTCGACTTTATTCCGCCCCAAAGACAACACCCCCGTCAGAGTGATCTGAGCGGGGGTGCTGGGTGTTAGGCGCTTGACGATGACCTACTCTCACATGGGGAAACCCCACACTACCATCGGCGATGCATCGTTTCACTTCTGAGTTCGGGAAGGGATCAGGTGGTTCCAATGCTCTATGTTCGTCAAGCAATTCGGTTGGCTGGCCAGGCGATAAGGCTGCCTGGCTGGCCCAATTGGGTCTGTGATCGAAGTAGACAATTCGTCTTGGGTCTTGCGAACCCACGCGCCCGTTTTCGGCGTCGTCTTCCTCACGCTCTGACCTGCGGTCAGATTGTTTGGGTGTTATATGGTCAAGCCTCACGGGCAATTAGTATCGGTTAGCTCAACGCCTCACAGCGCTTACACACCCGACCTATCAACGTCGTAGTCTTCGACGGCCCTTCAGGAAGCTCAAGGCTCCAGTGAGATCTCATCTTGAGGCAAGTTTCCCGCTTAGATGCTTTCAGCGGTTATCTCTTCCGAACATAGCTACCCGGCGATGCCACTGGCGTGACAACCGGAACACCAGAGGTTCGTCCACTCCGGTCCTCTCGTACTAGGAGCAGCCCCTCTCAAATCTCAAACGTCCACGGCAGATAGGGACCGAACTGTCTCACGACGTTCTAAACCCAGCTCGCGTACCACTTTAAATGGCGAACAGCCATACCCTTGGGACCGGCTTCAGCCCCAGGATGTGATGAGCCGACATCGAGGTGCCAAACACCGCCGTCGATATGAACTCTTGGGCGGTATCAGCCTGTTATCCCCGGAGTACCTTTTATCCGTTGAGCGATGGCCCTTCCATACAGAACCACCGGATCACTAAGACCTACTTTCGTACCTGCTCGACGTGTCTGTCTCGCAGTCAAGCGCGCTTTTGCCTTTATACTCTACGACCGATTTCCGACCGGTCTGAGCGCACCTTCGTACTCCTCCGTTACTCTTTAGGAGGAGACCGCCCCAGTCAAACTGCCCACCATACACTGTCCTCGATCCGGATAACGGACCAGAGTTAGAACCTCAAGGTTGCCAGGGTGGTATTTCAAGGATGGCTCCACGCAAACTGGCGTTCACGCTTCAAAGCCTCCCACCTATCCTACACAAGCAAGCTCAAAGTCCAGTGCAAAGCTACAGTAAAGGTTCACGGGGTCTTTCCGTCTAGCCGCGGATACACTGCATCTTCACAGCGATTTCAATTTCACTGAGTCTCGGGTGGAGACAGCGCCGCCATCGTTACGCCATTCGTGCAGGTCGGAACTTACCCGACAAGGAATTTCGCTACCTTAGGACCGTTATAGTTACGGCCGCCGTTTACCGGGGCTTCGATCAAGAGCTTCGCTTGCGCTAACCCCATCAATTAACCTTCCGGCACCGGGCAGGCGTCACACCCTATACGTCCACTTTCGTGTTTGCAGAGTGCTGTGTTTTTAATAAACAGTCGCAGCGGCCTGGTATCTTCGACCGGCATGAGCTTACGGGGTAAACCCTTCACCCTCACCGGCGCACCTTCTCCCGAAGTTACGGTGCCATTTTGCCTAGTTCCTTCACCCGAGTTCTCTCAAGCGCCTTGGTATTCTCTACCCGACCACCTGTGTCGGTTTGGGGTACGGTTCCTAGTTACCTGAAGCTTAGAGGCTTTTCCTGGAAGCATGGCATCAACCACTTCTCCTTCTAAAAGAAGGATCGTCATCAGTTCTCGGCCTTAACTGTCCGGATTTACCTAAACAGTCAGCCTACCACCTTAAACTTGGACAACCATCGCCAAGCTGGCCTAGCCTTCTCCGTCCCCCCATCGCAGTAACTAGAAGTACGGGAATATTAACCCGTTTCCCATCGACTACGCCTTTCAGCCTCGCCTTAGGGACCGACTCACCCTGCGTCGATTAACGTTGCGCAGGAACCCTTGGTCTTTCGGCGTGCGAGTTTTTCACTCGCATTGTCGTTACTCATGTCAGCATTCGCACTTCTGATACCTCCAGCAAGCTTCTCAACTCACCTTCACAGGCTTACAGAACGCTCCTCTACCGCATCACCAGAGGTGATACCCGTAGCTTCGGTGCCTGGTTTGAGCCCCGTTACATCTTCCGCGCAGGCCGACTCGACTAGTGAGCTATTACGCTTTCTTTAAAGGGTGGCTGCTTCTAAGCCAACCTCCTAGCTGTCTAAGCCTTCCCACATCGTTTACCACTTAACCAGGACTTTGGGACCTTAGCTGACGGTCTGGGTTGTTTCCCTTTTCACGACGGACGTTAGCACCCGCCGTGTGTCTCCCATGCTCGGCACTTCTGGGTATTCGGAGTTTGCATCGGTTTGGTAAGTCGGGATGACCCCCTAGCCGAAACAGTGCTCTACCCCCCAGAGTGATACATGAGGCGCTACCTAAATAGCTTTCGAGGAGAACCAGCTATCTCCGAGCTTGATTAGCCTTTCACTCCGATCCACAAGTCATCCCCTGCCTTTTCAACGGAAGTGGGTTCGGTCCTCCAGTCAGTGTTACCTAACCTTCAACCTGCTCATGGATAGATCGCCCGGTTTCGGGTCTATTCCCAGCGACTAGACGCCCTATTAAGACTCGCTTTCGCTACGCCTCCCCTATTCGGTTAAGCTCGCCACTGAAAATAAGTCGCTGACCCATTATACAAAAGGTACGCAGTCACCCAACAAAGTGGGCTCCCACTGCTTGTACGCATACGGTTTCAGGTTCTATTTCACTCCCCTCTCCGGGGTTCTTTTCGCCTTTCCCTCACGGTACTGGTTCACTATCGGTCAGTCAGGAGTATTTAGCCTTGGAGGATGGTCCCCCCATATTCAGACAGGGTTTCTCGTGCCCCGTCCTACTCGATTTCATTGATAAGAGCGTTTCGCGTACAGGGCTATCACCCACTATGGCCGCACTTTCCAGAGCGTTCCGCTACTCTCAAATCAACTTAAGGGCTGGTCCCCGTTCGCTCGCCACTACTAAGGGAATCTCGGTTGATTTCTTTTCCTCAGGGTACTTAGATGTTTCAGTTCCCCTGGTTCGCCTCTTAACCCTATGGATTCAGGTTAAGATACCTAGCTTATGCTAGGTGGGTTTCCCCATTCAGAGATCTCCGGGTCACAGGTCATTTGCCACCTCACCGAAGCTTATCGCAGGCTATCACGTCTTTCATCGCCTCTGACTGCCAAGGCATCCACCGTATGCGCTTCTTCACTTGACCATATAACCCCAAGCAATCTCGCTGGCGTCCAAGGACGCTACCGATCTGCAAAGCGTTAGATGAGTGAAGACGACATTTCGCCGAAAACTTGCGCTTGAGTTCGCAAGATTTTACCTTGACGACACTAACTGCCAGTGAAAACAGTTAATGCAGTCTACTTCTATCACTTTCCCAATTTTTTAAAGAACAGTTCTGATCAAAGACCAGACATCAGAGTTTGGGCTACACCGGATGGTGTATCAAACGCTCATGTCTGAGCTTTTCAAGCAATCGCGTTAGCGGTAGGTGGAGATGGTGGAGCCAAGGAGGATCGAACTCCTGACCTCCTGCGTGCAAGGCAGGCGCTCTCCCAGCTGAGCTATGGCCCCATCGATTGGTGGGTCTGGGCAGATTCGAACTGCCGACCTCACCCTTATCAGGGGTGCGCTCTAACCAACTGAGCTACAGACCCAATCGTCTTACCTTGAGTCTAACTAACTCAATTGCTCTTCTATCAGTGAATCAAGCAATTCGTGTGGGTGCTTGCCAGCAAGCTGACATCTTTCGATTAAGGAGGTGATCCAGCCGCAGGTTCCCCTACGGCTACCTTGTTACGACTTCACCCCAGTCATGAATCACTCCGTGGTAACCGTCCCCCCGAAGGTTAGACTAGCTACTTCTGGAGCAACCCACTCCCATGGTGTGACGGGCGGTGTGTACAAGGCCCGGGAACGTATTCACCGTGAC